>QHUU01000078.1 GCA_003222155.1 Gemmatimonadota bacterium
CCAGCACCTTGAGCCATTGCGACGCCGCCAACGTCCACGTGAGCGCGTTGGCGTACACCGCCGCATGGCCCCGCACTTGGGCGGGCGTGGCACCTGCGAGAGACGCGAGGCCCGAGGAGACGACCACGCTCGCGAGCAGCACGCTGCTCGCGGTCGCGGCGGACCCGGAGAACGTGTGCAGCGCCAGGTGATCGATGCCGGGGAGCGAGGCGGGGTCACACGGCAGCGCGCACGGCGGCGGGCCGTGGGGGAGCCCCGCAGCGTCGGGGATGACGGACAACCCGCCGGCGGCCACGACCGACGCCGCATCCCACCAGGCGACGCGATACGAAGTCTGCGCCGCCGCCGGTCGCGCGGCGACGGTGCACAAAGTGATCGCCACGGCCAGCCGGCGCATCCGGGGTTCTCGTTCGAAACGGGCGGTCTTGAACTTACGTACCGTGGCGAACCGGTGCTCGAGGGTCGCATCTCTCGTCCCCTTGCGGTTTTAGGTCACCTCCACTAGCATGTAGGCTGCATTTTCCCATCACCGCCCTGGGGGCCCCGTGAACACCGAGACCCTGCAGCACGTCGCATTGTTCGACAAGTGCAAGAGCTTCACCAAGGCCCGGGAGCTCCAGTCAGTGGGCTTGTACCCGTACTTCCGGCCCATTTCCCACTCCGAAGACACCGTCGTCGTCATCGAGGGCAAAGAGCGGATCATGATGGGCTCCAACAACTATTTGGGGCTCACGCATCATCCGGCGGTGCTCGCGGCGGCGAAGCAGGCGCTCGAGCGCTACGGGTCGGGCTGCACCGGCAGCCGGCTCTTGAACGGCACGCTGGACCTGCACGAGCGGCTCGAGCAGGAGCTGGCGCAGTTCTTCGGGAAGGAAGCGTGCCTCGTCTTCTCGACCGGCTATCAGGCGAACCTGGGGCTGATTTCGGGGCTGGTGGGCCGGGGCGACGTGGTGTTCCTCGACAAGCTCGACCATGCGTCGATCGTGGACGGCGCCAAGATGTCCTACGGCGAGACGGTGCGCTTCAACCACGGCGACCTGGCCGCGCTGGAGCGTAAGCTGCAGCAGGTGCCCCCCGGCACCGGGATGATGGTCATTGTCGACGGCGTCTACTCCATGGAGGGAGACATCGCCGACGTACCCAGCCTGCTCAAGATCTGTCAGAAGTACGGGGCGGCGCTCGCGCTCGACGACGCGCACGCCGTGGGCGTGCTCGGCCCCCGCGGCGACGGCACGGCGGCACACTTCGGGCTCACCGACGAGGTGGATATCATCGTCGGGACGTTCTCCAAGTCGCTCGCATCGATCGGCGGCTTCGCGGCGGGCTCGGACAACGTCATCCACTTCCTGAAGCACAACTCCCGACCGCTGATCTTCACGGCCGCGCTGCCGCCGGCGAACACGGCAGGCGTGCTCGCCGCGCTCGACATCCTGCAGCGCGAGCCCGAGCGGCGCGAGTGCCTGTGGCAGAACACGCGCCGGCTCCAGAACGGCCTGCGCTCGCTCGGCTTCGACATCGGCCCGACCGAGACGCCCATCGTACCGGTGCTCATCGGCCCGCTCGAGAAGACGTTCCTGTTCTGGCGGAAGC
Source organism: Gemmatimonadota bacterium (assembly GCA_003222155.1). GTDB lineage: Bacteria > Gemmatimonadota > Gemmatimonadetes > Gemmatimonadales > GWC2-71-9 > AG41. The sequence continues at coordinate 1,591 of QHUU01000078.1, forward strand.
TGTTCGAAGCGGGTGTGTTCACGAACCCGGTAGTGCCGCCTGCCGTACCGCCCTCGCATTGCCGGCTGCGCACCAGCCTGATGGCGACGCACACGGCGCAGCAGATCGACCATGCGTTGGAGGTGTTCGCCCGGCTCGGCAAAGAGCTGGGGGTCATCTGAGCCTTCCGGAGATCGCGCCCGTCACCGACGGGCGCGGTCTCGCGCAGTTCATTGCCTTCCCCTACGACCACTACCGCGGCGACCCGCTCTGGGTGCCGCAACTGCGGATGGACGTCCGCACCCTGCTCACACCGGGCAAGAACCCGTTCTTCCAGCACGCCCAGGCGCAGTACTTCCTGGCGCGGGTCAACGGGAGGACGGTCGGGCGGATCGCTGCCATCAAGAACGACGCGCACACGCGCGAGCACGGCGACCGGGTCGGGTTCTACGGCTTCTTCGAGTGCATCGACGACCCGGCGGCGGCGCGGGCGCTGTTCGACACCGCGGCCACCTGGCTGCGCGCGCGTGGTCTGCGGGTGATGCGCGGGCCCATGAGCCCGTCGATCAACGACGAGTGCGGACTTCTGGTCGAGGGCTTCGACACGCCGCCCACGCTGATGATGCCCCACAACCCGCCCTACTACGTCGGCCTGCACGAGGGCTACGGCTTCGCCAAGGCGAAGGACCTGCTCGCCTTCGAGAGCCCCAACGCCCGGATGCCCGAGCGGATCGCGCGCGCGGCCAAGGTGATCGCGGAGCGCAAGAACATCACGCTGCGGCCGTTGAACATGAAGCGGTTCAGGCAGGAGGTAGAGCTCGTCAAGGCGCTCTACAATCAGGCGTGGGAGAAAAACTGGGGGTTCGTTCCCCTCACCGACGCCGAAATCGACCACCTGGCCAAGCAGCTCAAGCCGATCGTCGAGCCCGACCTGGTGTGCTTCGCGGAGCGGCAGGGCGAGGTGATCGGATTCGCCGTCGCTCTCCCCGATTTCAACGTCGCCCTCAAGCACAACCCCTCGGGGCGCCTGTATGGATTGCCGAAAATCCTCTGGTATGCGCGCAAGATTCATCGCTGCCGCATCCTCCTGCTCGGCACCGTGAAGGCGTACCGCATGAGCGGGGTGGACGCCCTGATGTACCATTGGATCTGGACCAAGGGCGCGACCCACGGCTACCACTGGGGCGAGGGGGGCTGGATCCTCGAGGACAACGTCCCCATGGTGAACGGCGCCCTGCAGCTCGGGTTTCGTCCGTACAAGACGTACCGGATCTACGACAAGCCGCTGTGAGGGCGTTCGTCACCGGCGGGACGGGCTTCGTCGGGGCGCACCTGGTCCGTGCGCTGCGCGCTCAGGGCGACGCGGTGACGTGCCTGGTTCGAGCCCCTGCCCGGGCGCAGGCGCTGGGATGGACGGACGTTCGCCTGGTTTGCGGCGACCTGGACGACGCGCGCGCGCTGCGCGAGGGGTGCGCCGGCGTGGAGGTGATCTACCACGTCGCGGGACGCATCAGCGCGCGCGGTCTCGACGAGTTCATGCACGCCAATCGCGACGGTACGGCCAATGTGCTGGAAGCCGCGGCCAAGCAGCCGCCGCGGCGCCTCGTGCTGGTGTCGTCGCTCGCGGCAGCCGGGCCGACACAGCCGGGGGCGCCGGTCGATGAGACGAGCCCCCCCTCCCCGGTCACGCCGTACGGCCAGAGCAAGCTCGCCGCGGAGCTGCTGGTGCGCGCGGCGGCTTTCCCCTGGACCATCGTGCGCCCGCCCACCGTGTACGGCGAGCGGGATCGCGAGGTGCTCAAGCTGTTCAAGCTGGCGCGGCTCGGGCTCGCCCCAGTGTTCGGTGACGGATCCCAGGAGCTGTCGGTCATCTACGCGGGGGATCTCGCGGCCGCGCTGGTGGCGGCGGCGGCGCCCGCCGCGGCGAATCGCGTGTACTACGCCGCCCACCCCGCGGTGACGACGAGCCGCGCGCTGGTGCGGGCGATCGGGCGCGCGGTCGGCCGAGAGCCCCGCGTCGTATCGCTGCCTGCCCCCCTCGTGCGCGGCTTGTTGTGGGCGATCGGCTCGGTCGCGCACCTCGCGGGCCGGGCGACCTTGCTCTCGTCGGACAAGGCGGCCGAGTTTCTCGCGCCGGCGTGGACCTGCCGTCCCGACGCGCTGATGCGTGACACGGGATGGCGGCCCGAGACGGACCTTGAAACCGGCTTGCGACAGACCGCGCAGTGGTATCGGAAAGAGGGGTGGCTGTGAGCACTTCACACGACGCCATGACGCCACGTTTCACGACGCTGCTTGCGACGTTGCGTCGTGGCGTCGTGGAACGACTTACCGCCGTGGACGTCGTCACGCTCCTCTATATCGCCGTCGCGACCGCGGCGGTCCTGGCGTATTCGGGTCACGACCACGCCAGCTGGGACCTGCTGCTCACCGCGCACGCCCTGATCCTGGTCCTGGTGCTGATCGCTCCCGCGGCGCGGCAGGCGGGCCCCATGGGTCGGTTCCTGGGCGACTGGTACCCCATGCTGCTCCTGGGCGGGCTGTACGCGGAGGTCGGGGTGCTGAACGTGGATCTCGCGTACCAGCACGACCTGGCCATCCAGCGGCTGGAGATGTGGGCGTTCGGCTCCCAGCTGTCGTATCGCTGGATCCGCGAGATGCCGAATCCGCTGCTCTCGTGGTTTCTCCACGGCTGTTATCTCGCGTACTACGCGATCCTGTACGCCTCGCCGCTCGGGCTGTGGCTGAGCGGGCGCCGCAGTGCGGCGCGGCGCACGATCTTCGCCGTGATGATCACCTTCTATCTGTGCTACGTGGTGTTCTTGTTCTTCCCGGTGGCGGGGCCGCGCTACGCGTTCGACCTCGCGCACAACGCGGCGACGGGCGTGTGGCCGGCGCGCGCGACGCAGTGGTTGCTCGACCGCGGCGACTCGTGGGGCGCCGCGTTTCCGTCGTCGCACGTCGCGGCCGCGGTCGTGGCCGCGGTGTGCGCGCTGCGGTACTGGCGTCGCCTTGGAGTGGTGCTCGCGCCGTTCACGATCGGCCTGGTGCTGTCGGTGGTGTACGGACAGTTTCACTACGCGGTGGATGCGGTCGCGGGCCTCATCGTAGCGGGCGCGGTGCTCGCCTCCCACACCGTTTACTACGCGACAGCGCCCGCCGCGGCGCCGGCCGCCCTCGCCGAGCGCGGGCTCGAAACCGGCCGGGCCTAACCCGGGAGGGCCGCCGCGCGCGAGGCGACCGTGTCGAGGTCCCCACCGAGCGCGTCCATCTTCCGTTGAAAACGACAGTCGATGATCAGCAAGCCCACCACGTACGCCGTCAGATTGACCACGAAGACCACGCTGAAGATGAGCGGGTACGGCAGCCACAACCCGAAGTAGAGCGCGAACCGCTTGACCCCGGGGTCGAGCTGCGAGCGATCGGCGATGCTCGTCATCAGCAGGATCGCCGACAGCGCAAGGAGCACGAGCCGCCACGGGACGAGGCCCGCCCAACCCAGCCCCGCGAACATCACGGCCTCGGAGGCGCGGTCCAGCTGGGTGTCGAGCCGCCGCCCGGCGGCCGAGGCGAGCCCGTACGCCCGGGCGATCCCGCCGTCGATCCCGTCCAGTACCTGTCCCAGCGCCATCAGGGCGAGGCCCCAACCGAGGCGTCCCACCCCGACGGCCACGCCCGCGGCGGCGCTCGTGCCGAACGCCGCCCACGTCACCTGCGCCGGCGACAAGCCGAGCGTCTCGTGGCAGAGGCGCAGCAGCGGCCGGATCGCGCGATCCAGACCCCGTCCGATCGCCGGCGCGAAGTCAAACACGGCGGCGGTACCAGTACAGAGCCGCGTACCCGGCGAGCAGCAGCGCGAAGAGCGTGCCTTCTTTGAGCCTGTCGGAAACCGTGACGAGCCACCCACGGGTGACCCACGTCGAATACGGGTAGAACGGCATCTTCTCGAACCGCACGCTGTAATCCATCGCCACGTGGATCGCGAAGAACAGCAGCGGCACCACGCTGCCGAGAAACAGGCACAGCGGCACGATCCAGAGGAGCGCCACCGGCTCCTGCAGCGAGGAGCGCCAGTAGTAGCCCCGTTTGTCCCGCAGGCCGACGGCGCGGAGGTAGAACGGCGCCTTGACGACGTGGTCGATGTCGACGCCCATACCGAAGGCGTAGGCGAGCACCTTGTCGCGTCCCTCGAGGCCCATCGCCTGCACGCCCAGCGTCGTGGCGAGGAAGTGCGTGAAGACCGTCATGGCGTGGCGGCCCCGGCCGGCGCCGCCCGGCGGCGCCCCGACAGCCAAACGAGGCCGACGCCCGCGCCGATCCACGCGAGATCGCGCACCCGACTCACGATGGCAGTGTAGACACCGAGTGCCGGGTCGAGGCCCAGCAGCTGGAACAGCAGGTAGAGCGAGCCTTCCTTCGTGCCCGCCTCGAACGGGACCACAAACAGCGCGTTCTGGACGAGCTGCGTGAGGCCACCGATGACGTACGCCCGGGCGTAGCCGATGTCGAGCCCCACCGACAGGGCGATGAGCAGGTACTCGGCCATGAAGAGGCAGCGGCTGGCGTACTCGAGCGCGAGGGCCTGGAGGAAGCGGCGTGGGCTCGCGTGGTAGAACTGGGCGATCTGCTCGTCCATCGAGGCGAGCGTGGCGCGCTTGGGCTCGAGGCGTCGGGCCAGCCGGTCGAGCAGCGGCGTCCGGTGCAGCAGGTCGAGCGCGCCCGCGAGCATGCCCCGCTGGTGGCCCGTGAGGAGCAGCAGCGCCAGGACGGCGAGCACGAGGAAGGCCGCGGCCAAGAGCGCGACGATCACCGGGGCATGGGGCAGGAGAATCAGGCCCAGCACCACGGCGGTGAGAAGGCTCAGCAGCATGCCGAAGGTGTGCAGCATCTGATAGATCACCGCCGAGCCGGCGGCGCGCCGCAGCCCGAGCCAGGGCGCGACGGCCGCGATCTTGAACGGCTCGCCCCCTACGTTGACGAGCGGCGTCATGAAGTTGAGCGAGAAACTGGCTACGGTGATCGCCCAGGCGCGCCAGAACGGCGGGCGGCTCGGCTCACCCGCCATCACGAGCCACCACGCGCCGGCGTTGCAGGCGCACACCGCGCCGTACAGCAGCAGGATCGGTACGAACATCCAGCCCGTCCGCCGCGCGTCCGCGAGCAGCGCCGCCACGCCGATGCGCGCCACCAGATAGGCGAACACCGCGGAGCCGACGACGAACAGCAGGGCCTGGAGCCGACGACTCACACGCCGTCCGGGATCGTCACGGTCGCGCCGCTCCGGGCGGCCGCGTACGCGTGCTCCACGACGCTCGCCACGCGGGCGATGTCGTCCAGGAATCGCGTGCCGGCGTCCCCCGAGTCCAGCGCGGCGACGAACGCCTCGAACAGACAGGCGAACCACCGGTGATACGCCGTCTTGTCCAGCTCGGCCGCGAAGTCCAGCCGCTCCACGGCGCCCCCGCGCTCGAGCCGCAGCTCACCGTCCACCCATTCGATCGTGCCGGCATCCCCGACGAAGCGGATGCGGTTCTCACGGGTGCGTCCGGCCCACGTGAAGAACATCGTCGCCAGCCGGCCGGGATATTCGAACCGCAGGGCGGCCGTGTCCTCGACGTCGTATCCCGCGTGCCGCAGTGTGCCCGTCCAGGCGCTCACCGCAGCCGGCATGCCGGCGACGTCGAGCAGCTGGTAGACGAGATGCGTGCCGTGGTCGAGCAGCACGCCGCCCCGTCCCGTCGCGCTGGTGCCCCGCCAGGGCGTGCTCCCTGCTTGCGCTCCTCCGGCCCGGCCGGGGTCGGCCGCGAGCCGGTGGACGGAGAACTCCGCCAGGTGCCAGCGACCGATGGCTCCGGCCGCGAGCCACTCTTTCACCCGCAGCCAGGCCGGGTTGTAGCGGTACTGGTGGCACGGCATCACGATGCGGGCGCTGGCCCGGGCAGCCGCGGCGATCCGGGCGGCCTCGGCGCGAGTGAGCGCCACCGGCTTCTCGCACACCACGTGGTACCCCTGCTCGAGTCCCCACATGATGAGCTCGAGGTGGGAGGCGGTCGGCGTGCAGATATCGATGAAGTCGAGCGGGGCGAGGTCGCGCAACGCCGCGCGGTCGCCCAGCAGGGGGATCCCGTCCACCGGCGGAACGGCGGGCGCGCTGTCCACGATGGCGACGACGTCGACGCGGCCGCGGAGGGCGGCGCCCCGCAACGCGGGCAAATGCGACTGCCGCGCGATGCCCCCGGCTCCAATCAGGGCACCACGGTACCGCCCCGGCTCAGGTGACGCGGGCGTAGGCATTGTGCTCCGCGTCGAGCAGGCCGCCCAGGGCGGTGGCATTCCACTCGTGCATCCACAGGAGCACCACGAGCAGCAGGCTCATCCACACCGCCTCGGTCCACAGGAACACCGACGGGCGCCCGGCGAGCCCCGCGACGCCGAGCACGATGAAGCGGATGTTCTGCCCCAACCACGCGCACAGGGGCAGCACGGCGTCCTGGCGGGCGCGGTACTGCGTCCGGAAGGGCGTCGAGACGCCGCCCTGCCGCAGGGCACGGATGAGCTTCACCGAGCGGGGGAACAGCTGGACCTGTCGCACCACGTAATCGCGGTACACGCGTGCGCCGAACCGCTCGAGCAGCGAGCCGCGCGGGGTGGGGTCCAGGTCCTCGGGGAGGTCGAGCTCACCCCGGCCGCCTACCCCGATGTACAGGAACGCGTTGCGCACGAAGTCGATGGCCGCGCTCTGGAACGTGTGCGCGAGCCCGGCGGCCGCGACGAGCAAGCACGCGCCCGGCCACCAGAAGCCCGCGGCGATGAGTCGGTACATCAGATGGAAGTAGAGGTTGACGAAGCGGAGGTTGTCGTTGATCCCGTCCAGGGCCCGGCCGAAACGGGTGGACGTGCCGCGCAGCCGCGCCAGCTGCCCGTCCGCCGAGTCGAACACGTCCGACACGATGAAGAGCCCGAAGCCGATCAGGTTCGTCCAGTGGTCGCGGTAGGCGAACAGGTGGCCGGCCACCAGCCCGATGACGAGCGACCACAGGGTCACCTGATCGGCGGAGATGCCGGTGGGCTGCAACGCGCGGGCGATCCGGATGCCAATGGGCCGGAAGAAGTGGAGGTCCACCCACTCCTCGACCGACCGTCCCTTATGCGACAAGTCGTTCGGTGGCTTCACTGAGCACGTCCTTCATGATGGCGAGGGCGCCCATCGCCTGGTCTTCCTCGATGACCAGCGGCGGGTTGATGCGGACCTCGGGGTTGTAGATCATCGCCAGCACGCCGCGCGACAGCAGCGTGTCGAAAATCCAGCGGGTCGTCTTCTTGTCGAGCAGCGTGCGGGTGCCGGGGACCACGAGATCCAAGCCGAGCAGCAGGCCGCGGCCCCGCACGTCCGACACGATCGGCAGCTGCGACGGCCAGCGCTTCAGCTCGGCCAGCATGCGCTCGCCCACCCGGCGTGCGTGCTCCACCAGGTTCTCCTCGACGATCGTCTCCACCGTCACGCGCGCCGCCGCGGCCGCCAGCGGGTTGCCGCCGTACGACGACGAGCTGCCGCTCGGGTTGGCCCAGGGCCGCGAGAACGCGATCTCTTCGCGAGCGATCACGCCGCTCATCGGAAACCCGCCCCCGAATCCCTTGCCCACCGTCAGGATGTCCGGAAGCACGCCCTCGTGCTCGATCGCGAACATCTTGCCGGTGCGCCCGAACCCCGTGATCATCTCGTCGCAGATCAGCAGCGCGCCCAGCTCGTCGGCGAGCTCGCGCAACAGCCGCAGGTAGCCCGGCGGCGGCACGACGTTGCCCGCCGTGCCCTGGATCGGCTCCACGATGATGGCCGCCACCTCCTTCGTGGTCTCGACCTCGACCTTCTTGCGCAGGAAGTCGACGCAATGCCATTCGCATGACGGGAAGGTCTTGCCGAACGCGCACCGGGCGCACGAGGCGTAGGGCGAGAGGTACGCCCCCGGCATCAGCGGCCCGAGCGCGTGCTTGAAGCTCGATCCCAGGACCGGGAGCACGCCCCCGGTCTTGCCATGGAACCCGCCCCAGAACCCGATCACCTCCGTATGTCCCGTGCGCGACTTCGCCAGCCGCAGCGCCGCCTCCACCGCCTCGGCGCCGCTCGAGTAGAACTGGCTGCGGTTCAGGTCGCCGGGAGCGAGCTCGGCGAGCAGCTTGACCAGCGCCGCCCGGTGCTCGGTGGTGAAGCTCCCCACGTGCACGCGGGCGATCTGCCGCTGCATCGCGGCGACGTACTTGGGATGCGCGTAGCCGAGGCTCGCCACTCCCACGCCGGCGAGGAGATCGATGTAGCGGTTGCCGTCCACGTCGTACAGCACGGCACCTTCGCCACGGTCGATCGACAGGTGGCTGAACAGCGCCACGCTCTGCGTGCCGGGCGCCAGGTACAGCGCCTCGGCGTCGAACAGCGCCTTGGACCTGGGGCCGGGAATCTGGAGCCTGCGCAACGTATGGGTCACGAACGTTTCCGGTGAGCGAACCGATGGGTAATGTAGGCCGCGATGGCGCGCGCCGCCCCCTCGCGGAACGGGGCGAAGCTGGGCCAGTCGTTGATGTCGATCAAGACGGGCCGGTCGGGCTCCGGGAACGCGACGTCGCCGCCGAACACTTCGAGTCCGAGAATCGCCGCCGCCTCGAAGGCGAGCGCCTTGAGGCGATTCTCATCCACCAGGGGACGCTCGCCGGCGAACCCCGCATCCGCCCCGTACCAATTGAAAAACCGGCCGTCGGTCACGCCGTAAAACTTCACTACCGGCCCGGGCACGTGCTCCTGCAGCGCCACCCAGGGAATGCCGCGGGCGGTGAAGGCCCGCAGCGTCTCTCCCAGACCGTCCAGCGTCGTCGCGACCACATCCTCCGGACGCTCGGCGTGTACGTCGCCGCGCTTGATCCAGACCTTCTGGTGATCGGGACGGAGGGCGCTGAGGTGGGCGGGCGGCGGGAGCGGCGCGGAGCTGGCGAGGATGAGCGTGCGGGGAAACGGCAGCGTGCTGTCGCCGAGGCGCCTGACCAGCCGATACCGGTGGCAATTCAACGCGCTCGACGGGCGGTTCACCACGACGATACCGTCGGACTCGAGGGGCATGAGCTGCTCGGCCGCCAGCGAGCCCTGGCACATATTGAGGTAGAGCTCGGCCGCCGGGAGGCGGCCCTGCTCCACCTCGCGTTCCGTGGTCTTGGTGGCGCGCCAGCCCTCGGCCTCGAGCAACCCGACGGTGGCGTCCAGGATGGCGGTGTCGTTCACGCGGTGCTGCAGCGGCGAGTACGACGGGCTGCGGTAAATCGCGACCAGTTGGCCCAAGGTCACCTTTCGCGCGCGGCGAGCCACGCGTTCGCAGTCTGAAGATCCGATGGCCGATCGATATCGATGATGCGCGGCACCTCGACCGCCGCCACCCGCCGCCCCTCCGCCACCAGCCCCTTGAGGAAGGCACGCATCTTGTGCACGCCGCGGGCGACGGCGTCCGCCGCGGCCAGACGGGCCGCCGCGCTCAGGCCGTACGCCCCGCCGGTCACGCACACGGGCGCCACCGGCTCGTCGCTCACGGCGCGCACATCACCGTCCCCGCGCCGGCTCACGTACACCGGAGACTCGTCGTCCACGTACGGCGTCACAGCGAGCACCAGCTCGGCGCCCTCCTCGAGATACCGCCCGGCCGCCCCATAGACCGCGTTCCAGTCCTCCGGCCGCATCACCGTGTCCACCATGCTGCAGAACACCGGCCCGCCGGCCATTCCCCGCAGTCCCTCGACCAGCGTGTGCAGCGAGGAGGGGGTACGGCAGGTCACCACTGTAAGGGGCGGGCCGAACCGCCTCCCGTCAAGCAAGCGCCGGACGGCCGGGAAATCCGCACGAACTGCACACGTGAGGCTGGAGCACCCCAACGCAGCGAAGGTCTCGAGCAGGCCGACGATCTGAGGCCTGCCCGCCACTTCGACGAGCGGCTTGGGAACGGCAATTCCCCCCGCCGCGAGACGGGAACCCTCGCCGCCGGCGAGGATGAGTCCGTGCACCTTTAGGCGAGCACCCTTTCGACGTCCACGAAGCGGGCGATGCGGGCGGTGGGGACCTGCGCCTCCCCCTCCGCGGCCCCCGCCCGCGGGGGCAACGCTCGTTCCGGCGGAGCGAGCCAGCAGGTGCGCATGCCGAGCGCCGCGGCGCCGCGAATGTCCGCCTCGAAGTTGTCCCCCACCATCCAGGCACGCTCCGGGCCGGCTGCCAACGTGGCCAGCGCGCCGAGGAAGATGCGTGGATCGGGCTTGCTCCATCCGACCACCGCGGAGTCGGTGACTGCAGCGAACAATCTCGCCAGGCCCAGCTCATCCAAACAAGGCTGCAGGTTGCCGGTAAAGTTCGACACGACACCCAGCCGGTAGCGCCGGGCCAGCCGCTCCAGGACCGGGCGGTTGCGCTGCACGACGGCCAGAGCCTCGCCGTGCAGACGCCGGGCGACCGCCGCCGGATTCACGCGCGCACCCGCGGGAAGGACCTCGTCCAGCAGGCGAGCTTGGGTCTCGATCGCGGCCCGGAACCCGAGCGCCGCGATGCCCGGCAACCGCGCCAGGGCCTGGTCGGACAGCTTGAAGAACGAATCGAAGGCCGCGAGGTCGAGGGTGCCCCCTTCGGCGCGATAGGCCATGTGAAACCGGGGGCTCCAGTGCACGCCGTCCGCGTCGAGCGTGCCGCCGAAGTCCAGCAGCACGACTTCGGCGGTCACCTCAGCGGTGGCCGTGCGCGGCGTGCTCGTGCCCGGCCGTCGTCATGGGCATCGCGGTTCCTGCCATGTTCATCTCGTGTCCACCGACGAGACGCATGTAGTGCAGGTAGTCCTCGTGGTAGAGCGAGTCGCGCGGCTCGGCGGCCGGCCACGTGGCGCCACGATCGGGCACGAACAGGCCGCCCACCACGCCCATGCCGCCGTCCGGAATCGGCTGACCGGTCGGGTTGTCGTACGATACCGTCACGCGATAGCGGTGCTCGGGAACCACGTGCACGCCGAGGCGCGTCCATCCGAAGAGGAACGCGACCGGAACCGACGCGATGTGGCCGCCCGCGTCGGCCACGGGAGCCGCACGGTAGATCACCTCACCGGTGGTCGCGTCCGCGAACTCGATCACGCGGCCGTAGTCGTGCATGTGGCCCCCCAGGGCCACGATCTTCCCCGGCACGATCGGGTTCCCTTGGTAGGATCGCGACGAGCGGCCCGGCGGGAGCGTGAACGACTTGTCGCCGACCGGGAACGCCACGTCCATCTGCCAGGGCGAGGCGCTGAACAGCGGCCACGGCCGGCCGGCCGGGGTGAAATTCATCGCGAGCCGCACGCGCGCCCGCGGGTAGGCCGCGCTGGTCAGGTTCTCGACCATCGCGCTGGCGACGACGTGCTCCCCGCGCTCGAGCGGCAATCCGAACAACAGGCGCGGCAGGCGGATGGCGCCGGTCTCGTGCCCGGCCGCGAGCAGGCGGCGCGAGATCGGGAGGAACAGCTCGCGGTGATCGGGATCGATGAGATTGAAGTGATGAATGAGCTCATCGGGCAGCGGGTGTCCGGCGCTGTCCACGACCTGCACCCGGAAGCCATAGATGAATCCCGTCTCCGGAATCTCGAGCGTCGCGACGGGTGGCTGCGCGATCATGTGATGCGGCGTGTTGGCCGGCAGATCCGTCGGGGCGAGGTCGATGACGAGCATGCCTGCTGCCGCGTCGCGAAAGATGCGGGCGGCGGCCGCGTCCGGCACGCGAAAAGCCCCGTCGCTCGACCGAGCGAGTAGCAGGAGACCAAGGAGCAGGCGGTTGATCATGGCGCGGGGGAGGCCCCGGCGGTGGCCGGGGCCGTTTCACGCTGCAGTCGAGTCTCGCCGGCTATTGGACGGTGATGGTGATGTGCATGCCCAGCGCGACGTGCGGCATACAGTAGCCCTTGTAGACGCCGGCCGGGGCGCCCGCAAAGGACACGTCGTATTTCTCGTTGGGCTGAGTGAGGAACGGTCCCGTGAGGTCACCCATCGGGTTCGGCATCCCCTTCTTCAGCGCGTCGGCGCCGCCCTTCGGCACCGAGTCGCCGTAGAAGGCAACATTGTGCGGGCCGCCCGATACATTGATGAAACGAACCGTCGTGCCGGTCTTGATCGTCAGCTTGTTGGGCTCGAACGAGGCCTGGCTCGTGCCGTTGCCGGTCATCTTCACTTCGACCACGGCGCCGGCCGGTTCGGCGGTCGGCGCTGGCGTTGCAGCCTCGGCCTGGGACGCCGCCGACTTCTTCTCGCCGCCGCAGGCGACGGCCGTGAACGCGACGAGCGTGGTAAGCAGGGTGAACCGCATTGCAAACTCCCTCCGGGACGATAGACGAGATGGTGCTTGTGAACGCGTTCACAATATATTCGCGGGTCCCGAAAACGGGAGCCCTCCCATGACATGAGGACGTTGCGCATTCGCCGCGCGCCCGCGACACTGATCCGACATGCCGGAGCCATCCGTCCCGCGTATCCCCGCCGCCGATTTAGCGCGCCGCCTCGACCAGGGAGAGCGCGTGCAGCTGCTCGACATCCGCACGCCCGAGCACGTCGCCGGCGGCCGCGTCACACTGGGCGCGACTCTCGACTTTCGGGCCCTGCCCGCCTCGGCGATGTACGACCTGCCGACGCTCGACTCGCTGCGACTCGATCCCGCGACTCCCGTGGCGGTGATCTGCGGTCACGGCAACTCGAGTCAGCAGGCCGCGCAGTACCTGCGCGAGCGTGGCTTCGATGCGTTCTCGGTGACCGGTGGCATGGCCGCGTGGGAGGCGGTGTACCTGCCGCGCCGCCTCTCCCCTACGCCGGCGCTCCAGCACGTCGTGCAGGTCGATCGCGTCGGAAAGGGCGCCCTCTCCTACGTCCTGGTGAGCGACGGCGATGCCGTGGTGGTGGACCCGGGTCGTCACCTCGAGCCATACGAAATGCTGCTCCGCTCCCTCGGCGCCACAGCCGCCGCGGTGATCGATACGCACATGCACGCCGACTACTTGAGCGGCGCCCGCGCCGCCGCGCGACACTGGCAGGTTCCCTATTTCCTCCATCCCGACGACGCCCGCTCCCCTTACGATGGCGCGGAGGGTCGAGTCGCGTACCAACCCCTGAGTGACGGCGACACCATCGCGTTCGGTCGCGCCACGCTCGTCGCCGCGCACGTCCCCGGACACACACTCGGGAGCGTCGCGCTGTTGGCCGACGAGGCACTGGCGCTCACGGGTGACTTCCTGTTCGTGCGGTCGGTGGGCCGCCCCGACCTGGGGGGACAGCGCGACGCCTGGGCGGCCCGGCTGTGGGACAGCCTCGAGCGCGTGCGGCGGACCTGGCCGGGGGACCTCCTCGTCCTCCCCGCCCACTATGCAAGCGAGACGGAGCGTCGCGCCGATCGCAGCGTGGCCGCGCGGTTCGACGTGATCGCCGCGACCAACGAAGCGGCGGCCATCCAGGAGAAGCGTGGGTTCCTCGCCTGGGTAGCGGACCATACCGTAGCCGCGCCCGAGAGCTACCGCACGATCAAGCTCGCGAATCTGGGACTGGTGGAGGTCGCGGATGCGGATGCAGAGTCGCTGGAATTCGGTCCGAACCAGTGCGCGATAGCCTAGCGGCTATTCTGTCGGCGCCTGCAGTACGACGTACACCCAGTCCGTGCCCCCCAGGGTCTGCAACCCGTACGGCACGCCCGCCGGAATGTGGACCAGATCGTTCGCCGACACCTCGATGCGATCGCCGTCGAGCAGCATCACGCCGCGCCCGGAGATCGTGAAAACGACGATCCCCGTATCGTCCTCGACCGAGATCGGCACAGCGGCGCCGGGGCGCATGACCATGTGCTCGAAGCTCAGCCCGTGGAGCATGCCGGGGAGGTTCAGCACGGTGTGGCGGCGGAGCTCGTCGGCCGTGCTGGGAAGCTTCGTCAGGCGGCGGTAAGTGTAGCGCGGCACGGTTCCCATCCAGTAGGGCGCGCCGACCTACAGCCGGCGGGTGCGGGCGCACCCCAAAATGCGGGCCCGCGCGCGTTTACCGCAACCCCTTCGGGCACCGTCACGTAGCACTTCCGCCCCGGCGGGCGCCCCATCTCCTGTGTGCAACACAGCGGGCTAGCGACGTCTCTCTGGCGTCTCTCACAGGAGCCGATCGTCATGCTGTCCTCGCCTCGCCTGCTGGCGCTGCTCTCCCTCTTCACCGCGCCGCTCGCGCCGGGAGCGGCCCAGGGATGGATCGAGCCGATGCGGCCGCTGCCGGCGTTTCCGCGCGGCGCGGTCGCCAAAGTGCGGAGCTCCGTCCAGGTCACGCTCACCGGACGGGCGGCGCGGGTCACGGTCGAAGAATGGTTCCATAACTCCGGTCCCGTGCTGGACGAGGGCACCTACCTCTATCCGCTGGCGGGCGAAGCGGTCTTCAGCGATTTCTCGCTGTGGCAGGGCGATCGCGAGCTGAAGGGTGAGCCGATGGATGCGAATCAGGCGCGCGCGATTTACGAAGACATCGTGCGACGCAAGCGCGACCCCGCCCTGATCGAGCTGGCCGGCCACGGCCTGCTGCGGGCGCGCGTGTTCCCGATCGCGCCAGGAGAGACCCGCAAGATCACGCTCCGCTACACGCAGATGCTCGATCGGGTGGGAGATGCCTGGCGCTTCCGGTACGGCGCGGGCAGCGGACCGGGCATCGCGCCGTCCCGGAGCCTGCGGCTCCAGGTCGATTCCGCGGGACGGTTCGGCGAGCCCTATTCCCCGACGCACCGTGTGAATGTGACCCGCGACGCCGACCGCCTCGAGATCACGCTCGCCGACTCGAGCGCCCGCGGCGACGTCGAGCTGTTCCTGCCCCTGGCCCGCGGCCTCGTGGGCCTGTCGCTCGTCGCGAGCCAATCCGCCGGCGAGGACGGATACTTCATGCTGCTGCTCGAGCCGGGCCGCGCACGGGAGGCCCAGGCATTGCGGCGCGACCTCGTCGCGGTCCTCGACGTGTCCGGATCCATGTCCGGCGACAAGCTCGACCAGGCGAAAGCGGCGCTGGTGCAGTTGCTGGGTGCGCTCCGCGCGGGGGACCGGTTCCGGGTGATCGCGTTCTCGGGC
Source organism: Gemmatimonadota bacterium (assembly GCA_003222155.1). Classification (GTDB taxonomy): domain Bacteria; phylum Gemmatimonadota; class Gemmatimonadetes; order Gemmatimonadales; family GWC2-71-9; genus AG41. Next base: position 16,674 of record QHUU01000078.1, read on the forward strand.
GGGGTGGAGCGATACGCGGCAGCGTGGACCGACGTATCCGGCGAGAACATACGGGCGGCGCAGGACTGGGTGCGACGCCTCGAGACGGGAGGAGGCACCAACGTGGCGGGCGCGCTCGCCGAGGCCGTCGCCGCGCCGCCCGCCGAGGGGGCTTTCGGGGTGGTCGTGTTCCTGACGGACGGCGTGCCCACCGTAGGCGAGACCGACCCCGAGCGCCTCGCGGACCAGGCGGAGCGCGGGCGCGGACCGTTCCGGGTGTTCGCATTCGGGATCGGGTATGACGTGAACACATATCTGCTCGACCGCTTGACCGAGCGCGCCCGGGGAGTCACCACGTACATCCGACCCGGGGGCGATATCGAGCAAGCCGTGGGCTCGCTCGCGACCAAGGTGTCGTCGCCGGTACTCACCGACCTCGCGCTCGCGGCCGACGGCGTCGACCTGTATGATCTGCAGCCGCAGCGCCTGCCGGACCTGTTCACGGGCGACGAGCTCGTCGTCTTCGGGCGGTACCGGGGAGCGGCGAGCGGGGAGCGGTCGCTTACCGTGACGGGACGGAGAAACGGTCGCGAGGAGCGATTCGCGACGGCGGCGCGGTTCGACGGCGCGCCGTCGGGGGTCGGCTATCTCCAGCAGCTCTGGGCGGCCCGTAAGGCGGGGGCGCTGTCGCGGGAGATCCGGCTGCACGGCCCGAATCCCGAGATCGTGGACGAGCTGAAACGACTCGCGCTGCGCTATGGCATCCTCACGGAGTACACGTCGTACCTGGTGCAGGAGCCGAGCTTCGCGGCGCGCGCCATCCCGCTGCCGGCGCCGGCGCCGCGAGACCAGGCGGGAGCAGCCGCAGTGCAGCGTTCCGAGGAAGCCCGCAGGCTGGCGGGTTCGATGAGCCTCAGCGCCGTTGTGGTGACCGGCGCGCCCTTGGCGGACTCGCTCGCCGCGTCGGGACGTGGCAAGGAGAGTCGCTCGCAGCGGGTCGGCGGACGGTTGTTCGTCTGGCGCGACAGCGCGTGGACCGACGTGGCGCACGGCGACTCGTTGCGCGTAGTGAGCGTCGCGGCATTCAGCGACGCCTACTTCGCGCTGCTCCGCGCCCTGCCCGAGCTGGTGCAGCCGGCGACGCTCGAGCCCGCGGTGGTGGTGGCCGGGCGCCGCGTAAGCGTCAAGATTCAGACCGACGGCAAGACGACGTGGACGGACGGTGAGCTGGAGCGGCTGGTGCGAGACTTTCGGGGATGAGCCAGGACCTCGCCGAGGTCTACCGCACCACCTACCGCGCGCTCGTGCGGTTCCTGTACCGCAAGGTGTGGGACGCCGAGCGTGCGGAGGACTTGGCCCAGGAGGCGTTCGCTCGAGCCGTGGTGCACAAGCCCGACAATGCGAGGGGGTGGCTCTTCATCGTGGCGGCGAACATGGCGCGGGACGACGCACGGCGCGCGGCGCGGGAGCGTCGCCACCTGACGCTGCTCACGGCCGAGCCGCAGGCGAGCGAGCCCGCTGCGGACGACGCGCTCCACGTCGAGAACGAGCGCACCCGCGTCCGCGCCGCGCTGGAACAGCTCACGCCGCGCGACCGGGAGGTACTGCTGCTGTGGGACTCGGGTGTTTCGTACGAAGCAATCGCCGCTCAGACGGGGCTCGCGCGCGGCGCGATCGGCACCACGCTGGCCCGTGCGCGCCGGCGGCTGGTCGAGGCCTACGAGGCGGGACAGCGGGGTGAGCATGTCGCACGTGGATGACGGTATGCTGCACGCGTATCTCGACGGCGAGCTCTCCCCGGCCGAAGTCCAGGGGGTCGATGCGCACCTGGCTCAATGCTCCGACTGCGGCCGCCGGCTCGCGGAAGAGCGCGCGCTGATCGCGCGTGCCGCCGAGCTGCTGGCCCTGGCCGCACCACCGGACCGCGAGCTGCCGCCATTTCGGGCTGGGGACGTGAAGCCTCCCACCCGGCTGTGGTGGCAAGTGCGTCTACCGCTCGCATGGGCGGCGACGATCGCACTGGCCCTGGGAATCGGAACCTACCTCGGCAGGGATACCGAACCGCCTCGGCGAGCCGAGACGACGACCGACGCTGCGGCGGCGAAACCCCGCACACCTGCGGAGCCGGTGCGCGGGCTGACGCGGCGCGCAGCGCGCACCCCGCCCGCGGCTCAGCCTGCCCCGCCGCCTCGCGCTCGGGCGGACAACCTCCCGCGCCCGCGCCCGGAGCCCCTCGTGTCACAGGCGGACACGGCTGCCGCGTACGCGTATGCCGAGCGGGTTGCCGACTCGGTAGCGGGGATCACCCGCCGAAAAGCATCGCAGGACGAACACGGCCGGTGGCAGAAGGGCGATGCCATCAGCATCGACAGCGCGCGACGCGTGCTCGGCGCCGACCCGCTGGTCGTCCCCGGTGTCCCGATCGAGGCGTTCTACCGGGGCCGCAGCATCGGTTACTCCGGCGTCGTGATCGTCGAGCAGGCGCTCGATTCGACTACGATGATCGAGGTGATCAACGCGCGGTCCGCTCCCGCGGTTCTCGACGAGGTCGTGGTCACGGGGGCGCAACCGGTTCGGTCCCGACCCGCCGAGGCTGCCCCTCCTGCCGCCCCTCGACCGGCGCCCAGTCCGGGCGCCGGGCTCTTCCGCGAGGTGCGCGGACCCCTGTCAAGCGATTCCCTCGCCGCCCTGCGGCGACTGCTGCGACCGCTGCGGCCCTAGCTGGTGCGGGTCTCCAAGGTGCTACTGCACCGTGATTGTGCCCATCATGTTGTACGTCGGTGGTGGATGAAGACTGCAGTGGAAGGGATAAGACCCGGCCGTGGGAAAGGTCACCACCACGATGCTGCCGCTCGGCAGGCTACCGCCCGTGAACCCGCCGTTGTCGGATGTGACCGTGTGGGAGATCCCGCTGTTGTTCACCCAGCAGACCTTCTGCCCCGCCGTGATGGTCGCCGTGCTCGGGCTGAAGGTGAACGAGCCAGTCGCCGTGATGGTCGCGCTGGCTCCGGAGCTCGCACAACTCGCCGGAGGCGTCCCGCCGCCCCCCCCGTACGGTGACGTGGAAGTGGACCCGCCGCACGACACGAGCAGCACCGCTCCCGCGATCCCTGACACCAGCGACAGCCACTTCGACCGCATAAACCCTCCGGCGTGACACGTGGGGGACGTCGGACGACAGGACGCGCCTTACTACCCGCCGCACACGCCAAAGGGACCGCGACCGAAAATCGCGGATGTCAGGAAATCGTAAGCGAGCCGACGCGACTAGTGTCGCTCGCGCTCCACGGCGTCCGCCGCGAGACGCGGCGAGAGCATCGGGTAGCGCGCTCCGAACCAGCCGAGCGCCGCGAGAAACAGCCCGCCGAACAACAGCGCCACGCCGATCTCGGGAACGCCGAGGGCCGGCCCTGCCCCGCCGTTGATCGACGGCACGATCTCGAGGTAGCGCTCCAGCCAGATACCCACCAGGCTCACCAGCGCGAACGTCGTGAGCAGGGGCGGTGACTTCTTGGGCCTGACGCCGAGCAGGCCGATGAACGGCACGACGAACACCAGCAGGAACACCCACACGCCAAGCGGCCGCCAGGGGCCCATCAGGCGGTAGAAGATGAAGAACGTTTCCTCAGGCAGGTTGCCGTACCAGATCACCAGAAACTGCGCCCACATGAGGTACGCCCAGAAGACCGTGAACCCGAAGCACAGCTTGCCCAGGTCGTGCAGCTGCCTCGATGAGATCACCGCATCGAGTCCCATGCGCCGTCGCACGGCGACGGCGAGCACGGCGAGGGCCATGAGCGCGGCCAGGAAGCAGCCCATGAAGTAGAACGCGCCGAACAGATTGCTCACCCACCTGTGGGCGAGCGACATGATCAGATCGAACGCCAGGAGGCTGTATCCGAACGCATACGCGACGACGAGCACCGCAGCATCGCGCGTGATCGCGTCCCGGTTCTCGAGACGGTCCGCCGGGCGACCCTCGGCCAACTCGCGGACGTCCGGCCCAAGGTCGCGCTGCACGAAGCGCCACGACAGCCAGGTCAAGAGCGCATAGATGGCGCCGTTTCGGAGGAAGAACGTCTTGGCCGTGAGCCAGGCGCCCAGGTCCGGGCGCGGCTCGTGCAGCCAGCTGAAGACGTACGCGCGTCCTACGATGAAGCCGATGAAGAGCGCGAGGGAGACCCAGAGGAAGGCCGCCGCCGCCTCGGCCAGCCGGATCACCACCCCGGACCAGTGTCCCTTGGCCAGCTTCTGGGTCGCGGCGAACACCACCATGCCCTGCGCCAGCCCGGTCCAGAACATGAAGTTGAAGTGCCACGACTGCCATGCGCGCGCCGCGCCCCCGCCGGTGAACGTCCACAGGAACGCGGCGCCCCCGACCAGGGCGAGGATCGTCCCGGAGAGCGTGAACGTCCGGGCCGGGAAGCGCCGCGCCTTCTCGACCAGCTCGGCGCGCGACGCGCTCGCCGCGGTCATCGTCTTCCGGTAGGGCTCTTGGCCCCCGCCTGCAGCGTGCGCACGTAATTCACCAGGTCCCAGCGATCGGCGCCGCGCACCTTGTCGCCGTATACCGGCATCAGCCCCCGCCCCATCACCTGCCCGCTCACGATCACCGCGTAGATGTAGCCGTCGGTGCGCCGGGCGATCGTGTCGTTGACGAGCGAGCGCACACCGAAGAACGGCCCCCCCGCCACGGACGAGATCGGCCCGTCGCCACGGCCGGCCGCACCGTGACAGACCAGGCAGAAGGTCTCGTACAGGAACCGCCCGTGGTTGATCGACTCGGACGTACGGGTGCGGGGGTTTGCGAGCCGGTCGGCGGACTGCAGGCTCATGAGCGGCTCGGCGCCGGTCACCGGCACGGTGCCGGGTACCGGGGCGATGGGTCGGGCGTACGGCTTGATGCTCCGCTGGTGGCGCATGGTGGCAAACCAACCCACACGGTGCACGACGTCGTCGGGATTGCAGCCCAGAACCGAAAGGGCGGCAAGGGCGGCAAGGGCGGCAAGGGCGGCACACGACCTACGCACGTCGCACCTCTTCTGCCCCCGCGCCGCGCAGCAACGACTCGACCTGGCCCGCCCGCGCCGGCTCGCTCGGGACGAAGATGCCGAACTTGTCATTCGTGAAGCGCGGATCGTAGGCCACGGTCCCCAGGCGCCGCGCGGCGAACAGCGCGTTGAAGCCGATCCCGAGGATGGTGGAGAGCGCACCGAACAGCACCGTCATCTCGAACATGATGACGACGTACGGGGGGATGGAGCCGATGGGCTTGCCGCCGACCACCACGGGCCAGTCGTACGACATGTACAGCGTGAGCCAGGCGCCGATGGCACAGCCCGAAATGCCGCCGACCAGCGTGAACATGCGGACGGGGCTGACGGGCTGGTCGAGCGAGTCCTCCAGCTCGTGGCGCGGCACGGGCGAGTACACGGTGAAGTCGGTGTGGCCGGCCGCGCGCAATCGGCCGATCGCATCGACGGCTGCGTCCAGGTGGCCGAACACCGCCAACAGGCCCGGCGTGGGCGGCGGGTGGAAGATGGCGGCGAGCGGATTGACCAGCTTCACGCCGCCACCGCCTTGCCGCGCTTGGGTGCCGGCAGCACCTCCTTCACTTCCGAGATCGACACCGCCGGGAAGTTCTTCACGAACAGCAGGAACCACATGAAGAACCAGCCGAAGCTGCCGGCCATGATGCCCCAGTCAGCCCACGTCGGATTGTACGTCGCGTTGGAGAACCGCTCGAACGGCTCGCCCGCGAGCGACACGACGATGATCACGAAGCGCTCGAACCACATTCCGATGTTCACGAAGATGGACACGACGAACAACGCGATCACGCTGGTCCGGACCTTCTTGGACCACAACAGCCACGGCAACAGCCCGTTGCAGATGTTCATCGTCCAGCTGGCCCACCAGAACGGCCCGAACGCGCGGTACCAGAAGGCCGCGCGCTCGTGCGGATTGCCGCCGAACCAGGCCGTGAAGTTCTCGGTGCAGTACGACATACTCACGATCATGCCCGTGAGCAGGCACAGCTTCGCGAGGTTTTCGAAATGATGGACCGTGATAAGCTCTTCCAGGTGGAACAGCTTGCGGATGGGCACGAGCAGCGTGATCACCATCGCGACGCCCGAGTAGATGGCGCCGGCCACGAAGTAGGGCGCGAACAGCGTGGCATGCCAGCCCGGGACCAGCGCCATGGCGAAGTCCCAGGACACGACGCTGTGCACCGACAGCACCAGCGGCGTCGCGAGCGCGGCGAGGTAGAGATAGCCGCGCGTATAGTGGCGCCACTGCTCGTTCGTGCCGCGCCATCCGACCGCCGTCACGGCGTACAGCTTCTTGCGCCACCCCGTGGCCAGGTCGCGCACCGCCGCGATGTCCGGGATCAGACCCATGATCAGGAACACGGTCGAGACGGTGAAGTAGGTGCCGATCGCGAACTCGTCCCAGATGAGCGGCGACTTGAAGTTGGGCCACAGGCCGCGCTCGTTGGGATACGGGATCAGCCAGTAGAAGTACCACTGGCGACCGATGTGGATGAGTGGGAACAGGCCCGCGGTCATCACCGCGAACACGGTCATCGCCTCGGCGGTGCGGTAGACCGCGGTGCGCCAGCCGGAGCGGAACAGGAACAGGATCGCCGAGATCAGCGTGCCCGAGTGGGCGATACCCACCCAGAACACGAAGCAGGTGATGTAGACGGCCCAGTACACCGGGTGCGAATAGCCCGCGAGCCCCAGACCGTAGCGCAGCAGGAACAGCAGGCACGTGATCCCGACGCCGAGCAGCGCCACCGCCGCGGCGAGCAGGGCGAAGTAGCCCTTGCCCGGATTGCCGAGCGTGCGCGCGATGGCGCGGGTGACGAAGTCGTAGGTGACGCGCGCCGGCGGCGTGTCGGCCATCGACTCAGCCCTCCACCACGGCGCCGTGCACCACTTTCGCGAGGTAGGTGATCGCCGGCTGCGTGTTCAGGGCCGCGAGCACGTGGTAGCCGCGCGGGTCCCGGGCGAGCGCCGCGACCCGCGAGCTGGTGTCGCGCAGGTCGCCGAACACGATGGCCTCCGACGGACACGCCTGCGCGCACGCTGGCGTGATGTCGCCGTCCTGGACGTTGCGGTCCTCGAGACGGGCCCGGTTCTGCGCGCCGCGGATCCGCTGCACGCAGAACGTGCACTTCTCCATCACGCCCTTTTCGCGCACCGTGACGTCCGGGTTGAGCAGCATGTTGAGAGGATCGGGCCAGCTCTCCCACTCGCCCCCCTGCTCCGCATAGTTGTACCAGTTGAAGTAGCGGACCTTGTACGGGCAGTTATTGGCGCAGTAGCGAGTCCCGACGCAGCGGTTGTACACCTGGCCGTTCAGGCCATCGGCCGTGTGATACGCCGCGTACACCGGGCAGACCGGCTCGCAGGGGGCGTTGCCGCACTGCTGGCACAGCATCGGCGTGACGACGGCGCCCACGGGTCGGCCGGCCTCCCCGCCCGTGTAGTAGCGCTCGATCCGCAGCCAGCTCATCTGCCGCCGGCGCACCACCAGCTCCTCGCCCACGGTCGCGAGGTTGTTCTCGGCGTAGCACGCCGTGACGCACGCCGAGCAACCGGTGCACTTCGCCAGGTCGATCGCCATGCCCCAGCGCGGATGCGGATGCGCGTAATCCCCCAGGGACGCCGCGTCGTGCTGGGCCTCCGCCCAGTCCGCCAGCGCCCTGTCCGCATAGGGCGGCGTTTCCCGCTCCTGGAAGGCGTGCGCGCCTGGCTTGAGCTGCTGCGCCCGAGAGAGCGGCAGGACCTCAATCACCCCGCGTCCCTGCTCGCGCGCATCGCCTTCGAGCGTCGCCAGGCGGCGGTGGTCGCCGGTCTTCGCCACGGCGACGCTCACGGCGAAGGCACGCCCGCCGTAGGCGGTGGGTGCGTCGCTCAGGAGCTCGAACGCGTTGAACGAGCGGTCCTTGGCGTAACGGCCGTAGGCCTTGTGACCCTGCCCGGTCGGGACGGCCAGCACGTCGGGGCGGACGCCCGGGGTGATCCAGACGGGCGCCCGCAGCGCGCCGTGGCCCGACCGGAGCAGCAGGACGTCGCCGTTCGCGACCTGCCACTTCGCGGCGGTCTCGGGGTGCACCTCGACCCAGCCGTGCCAAGTGATCTTCGAGACCGGGTCGGGCAGCTCCTGCAGCCACGGCTTGTTCGCGCCCCGGCCGTCGTGCAGGGCAAGAGAGGGATACACCAGCAGCAGCGGCTGATCGGGCGAGGCTTGCCAGCCGGGGGCCGCCTTGTCGCCGGTGAGCGCCGGTGCGCGCGTCACATCGAGAGCGAGGCGTACGGTCTGCAGCGGCACGTTGGTGTAAACGCCGCCGTGCTGCAGGGCGTCGTCCCAGAACTCCTCGAAGCTCCGGCCGCGGCCGTACCGCCGGTGCAGCTCCTGCCACCGGCCCTGCAGATAGTCCTTGAACGTCCCGGGCCTGCCCGCGAGCCGCAACAGCACGTCGCCGGCGTGCATCGTGTTCGGGAACACGGGCGACATCACCGGCTGCTGCAGGGCGTGCACGCCGCTGCGCGGCTGCGAGTCGTTCCACTGCTCGAGCGGGTGGAGATCCGGGAGGACGAGGTCGGAGGCGGCGGCGGTTTCGTCGAGGTAGGACGAAAAGCTGACCTTGTACGCGGCGTGCCCGAGCGCCTGGGAAAACGCCGCCGGGAGCGAATGCGCCGGGTTGGCACCATGCACCAGCAGCAGCGCCACCCTGCCCGCGCTCAGGTCGCCCGTCAGGTCGGTGAGGTCCTGGAACGACCCAGCGCCCGCGAGGGCGTGGTTGGGACCGAATTGCACGGTCTTCCCCACCTGCCCGGCGACGTAGTTGAGGATGTTGACGGCGGCGACGATCTCCGCACCATTGGGGTACTGGGCCGCGATCCCGCCGGCCACGGCGAGGCCGCCCCGCGACGCGGCGAACTCGCGGGCGAGGCGCGTGATCACCTTGGCCTCGATCCCAATCGCCGCCGCGACCCGTTCGGGGGCGTGGGCATCGAGCGCGGCCCGCACGCGTCCCACGTCCGCGGGCAGCGGGGCGAGGCGGCGGGCGACGATCACGTGCGCCATCGCGAGCGCGAGCACGCCCTCGGTCCCCGGCGCCGCGGCGATCCATTCATCGGCGCTCATGCCCGTGAGCGCGAGTCGCGGGCCGACATAGACGAACTTGGCCATGGACGCGTCGCGGCCCCCCGTGAAGGCATGGGCCCGGGTGAAGCTGTTCTGGTAACCCACCGGCGAAAGCCACGTCTCCATGAAGTCGGCGCCGAACGACACGATGTAGCGCGCGTTGGCAAAGTCGTACCAGGGAATCGCGGACGTGCCGAACGCGATGCGGTTCCCCGCGCGCAGCGCCTCGAACGCGAACGGCTCGTAGGTCACGTGCCGGCCGCCGACCTGCCTGGTCCAGGCGTCGACCAGATCGCCGAACGACCCGCTCTCGAGCCCCGTGACGAACGCGATCCCCTTGCCGCGTGCTTCCTTCACTTTGGCCTGCAGCCGTCCCAGGCCCTCGTCCCAGGACAGTTTCCGCCACTGGCCGTTTGCGCTGCGGGCCATCGGATCCGTGACGCGATCCGGGTTGTACAGGCCCTGCAGCGCCGCTTGCCCGCGCGCGCACAAGCGACCCTGGTTGACGGGCGACTCGGGGTTGCCCTCGAGCTTGATCACGCGGCCCTCGCGCACCTTGGCGTGCAGCCCGCAACCGGCCGCGCACTCGCGGCAGGTAGTCGCGTAGTAGGTGGCGATGCCGGGGACCTGATTCTCCGGCGGCACGAGGTACGGGACGAGTTGCTCGGTGGGCTCCGGGCCGATGCCGCACCCCGTCAGGGCGGCGGCGCCGCCGCCCGTGGCGCCCAGGACTCTCAGGAACCGTCTGCGGTCCATCGGGTCGGGCCTCAGTAGTGGCACAGCGTGCAGTCGCGCGACACGTTGCGCTGGAGGTGGCAATTGACGCACCAGCCCATCTTGAGCGTGGCCACCTGATAGACCTGCGGCATCGCGCGGACGTCCCCGTGACACGTGATGCAGCTCTCCGGGCCCAGGACTTTGATATGCCGCATGTGTGGAAAGCGCACGAATCCGGGGAGCGCGTGCACCCGCACCCAGCGCGGCGGCTGCTTGTTCACCCACGCCTCGCGCACCTTCTTGATTTCAGCCTGATGCGACGGCGTCGAGCCGCCGATCATCTGGTGGCAGCCGAAGCACGTCTGTACTGCGGGGATGCCGGGCTCGCTCGAGGCCGTCGCCGTGCTGTGGCAGTACAGACACGGCACCTGGTCCTGGCCGGCGTGGACGTCGTGACGGAAGAAGATGGGCTGTCGCGGACCCTTGAGTCGCCCCGTATCGCTGATCACGGGGGCCTTGGCGCTTGCGGCGGGTTGACCGGTTTGTGCGGCGGCGGGGACGGCGATCCACACGGCGACCGCCACGCCCACCCCGACCCTACCACCCCTCTTCGTCATCCGGAGCGCTCGATGGCGACTGGATCGTTGTGTGTGTGTGGAACGCCTCGCGGGCGCCGGAATGTAGCGCCGGCGCGGAAGCGCGCACAAGTAGGGTGCGGTCACTCCGGCCGCGCCAACAATTGATGTTTCAGCGTGACGACGCCGACGAACGCGTCGACCGCGTCCAGGTCGGGAAACTCCATCCAGCACCAGCGGACACCGCCCGCCATGCGCCCGTCGCGGACCGCCTGCCGAGAGGCGCGTGGCAGGCCGTCGGTCACGGCGAGCTCACGCTCTTCGCTCTCGCTCAAGATGAACGTGCCCGAGAGACCGGTCTCCATGGGATGGAGGTACGCGAGCTTGCGCCCGCCGACCTCGTACATCCACACCCACTTCCACGCCGTCCCCATGAAGACCACCTGCTCCGTCACATGGCGGAGCGCCCGGATCCCTTCGCGCGCCCGCTTGAAACGCTGGGCGGCCCGGGGCGGCAGGTCCTTGAGCGGCGCCTCGGACTTGGGACGCTTGCGAGGGCTGGTGTAGAGATTGGTCGCCCAGTAACCCGGCGGCTGGTGCTCGATCGGGATCATGATCACCTATTGTAAACGACGTGTGAGCGAACGGAAGCGCCGCTCGAGCGCGCGCGCTTCCGCTTGCCGCGTGGCGAGCACGCCCAGCCAGTCCCGGACGGCGGCCTCGACCTGCGCCGTGGGCTCGACGTCGGCGCCCTCGATCACGCCGTACAGGTCCACGAGCTGACCGTTCAGACGGGCCAAGCTGGCATCGCCGCTTTCCAAGGCCGCGGCCTGACGGTCGAGCGAGTCGAAGGCGGTCGCGAGTGCCGGAGCCCCCGCCTGCTCGCGCGCGCGCCCGACGGCGGCCCGCAATCCCTGCAGGCCCGCGAGCGCCACGGAGTCGCGCGACAGCGCGTCCACGACGCGCAACGCCAGCGCCAGCTGGCGACCGAGCGCTCCCGACGCCACCGACACACGCGGATCCATCGTCACGCTCAAGGTTCGCGTGAGCGTCGCCCCGTCGACCGTGAGACGGATGGTAAAGCGGCCGGGCAGGACCCAGGGACCACGCGGCTCGCGCGGCGTGGCGTGGTACACGGCCGAGATGGGGTACTCGTGCCGCAGGGCCGCGGGGGGTGGATAACGCAGATCCCAGACGACGCGATGCATCCCGGCGCCGCTGCCGACTACGGGCGACGGGCGCATCCACCACGACGGAATGTTCAACCCCGAGTCCTGCGGCGGCACGGTGTCGGCGCTCGAGAAGCGTCGCACCACGCTCCCGCTCCGGTCGAGAATCTCGAGTGCGACCGGCCCCACGGCGGGCCGCGGCAGATAGTAGTCGAGAATCGCGCCGTCGGGAGGATTCGCACCGACCGGCTCGTCGATCGGGAGCGGTGTGTCGGTGTTCTCGTTCCAGCGGACCCGGACGGCACCGGCGGGCCGGTAGAGGTAGACGTCCGGCGCCGCCGCGGCCTCACCCGCCTGGCGCAGCGGCGTGATGTCGTCGAGGATCCAGAAGCCGCGGCCGTGCGTGCCGACAACCAGGTCGCTGTCGTGTACGACGAGGTCACGCGCCGACGTGGGCGGCAGGTTGAGCCGCAGCGCCTGCCAGTGGCCGCCGTCGTCGAACGAGACGTACACGCCGCGTTCGGTGCCGGCGTACAACAGTCCACGCCGCGCGGGATCCTCGCGTACGGCGTTCACGACGGCGTTCGACGGCAGGCCCTGCACGATTTCCATCCAGCTGCGCCCGCCATCGCCGGTGCGATAAACGTGCGGTCGCAGGTCGGCGAGCCGGAAGCGATTCACCGCCGCGTACGCGACGAGCGTGTCGAACCGCGAGGCCTCGAGCAGCGCGACCTTGCTCCAGGGCGTGAGCGCGGCGGGCGTGACATCCGCCCAGGTCCGGCCGCCCGAGTGCGTCACGTGGATCAGGCCGTCGTCGGTGCCGACCCAGAGCAGGCCGGCCTTCCGAGGGGACGGCGCGACGGTATAGATCACCCCCCGGTGCTTACCCTTCTCGGGGTCGAGCGACGCGAACGCGCCGAGGTTCTCGGGCACTGCATATGTCGCGCGCGTCAGATCGGGACTGATGGTCCGCCAGCTGCGTCCGCCGTTGGTCGTCTGGAACAGCACGTTGGCGCCGAAATACAGCACGTGCGGGTCCACCGGCGAGAAGAGCAACGGCATGGTCCGGACCCAGCGGTACTTGCCGGCCCGCACGGGCTCGGGCGACACGTCCTGCACCTGGCCCGTGATCCAGTCGAAGCGGCTGACTCTGCCACCGTACACGATGGTGGGGTGCAGCGGATCGGGGGCGATGTAGCCGTACTCCTCGGCGCCGACCGGATGCCACTCCCGGAACGTGATCTGACCGTCGTTGGCCCGGCTCACGATCCCAACGGAGCCGCTCTCCTGCTGCCCGCCGTACACGCGGTAGGGAAAGCGACGGTCGGTTGCCACGTGGTAGAGCTGCGCCGTGGGCTGGTTGTACCACGAGCTCCAGCTCTCGCCGCCGTTCGCCGTCACCACCGCGCCCTGATCACCGGCGAGCAGGATGACATTGGGGTCGTCCGGATCGATCCACAGACGATGGTAGTCGTCCCCGCCGGGGGCGCCGCGGAACGCCGCGAACGTGTGCCCGCCGTCCACCGACTTCCACGTCACCACGTTGGCGACGTACACGACGTCGGGGTTGGTGGGGTCGACCTTGACCTCGTTGAAGTCGCCGTCCCGGCCCCACAGGCGCTCGTCGCCGTTCGCGAGGCGCCAGCTCTCGCCGCCATCATCCGAGCGGTACAGCCCGCCCCCCCTGGTCGCGCCGACCACGGCGTACATCCGAGCCGGAGCGCTCGCCGACGTGGCGAGCCCGATGCGGCCGAGACGCTCCGCTGCGCCGGGAAGGCCGGCCCCGACCTGTCGCCAGGTGGTGCCGCCGTCCGTGGACCGGTACAGCCCGTTCGCGGCCGACAGGGTCCACGAGCTGCCGATCTCCCACGGCGCCTGCCGCGCGGCCCACAACACCGCGAACACGGTCTGAGAGTTCGCGGGATCGAACGCGAGGTCCACCGCACCGGTGTTCTCGTCCTTGGCGAGCACCTGCTGCCACGTGTCGCCGCCGTCGGTGGAGCGGTACACACCCCGCTCGACGTTCGGTCCGTACGGAGACCCGAGCACCGCCGCGAACACGCGATGCGGATCCCGCGGATCGACCACGAGCCCCGGGATCTGGAGGCCGTTGGTCAGACCGAGGTGACGCCAGGTCGTTCCGCCATCGGTCGATTTGTAGATCCCGTCGCCGACCGAGAGGTCGGGACGCTGCAGGCCTTCCCCGCTTCCGACATAGATCGTGCGCGGATCCGATGGGGCGATCGCAATCGCCCCGATGGAGCCGGTCGGCTGATCGTCGAAGATCGGCGTCCAGGTGCGCCCGTAGTCCCGGCTCCGCCACACGCCGCCGTTGTTCACGCCGATGTAGAACACGGGCGGCCGACCCGGCACTCCGACCGCGGCGACGGTGCGGCCGCCGCGGAACGGACCGATCTGGCGCCAGCGCATCCCCGCGAACAGGGCCGGATCGTATTGTTGGGCCTGGATCCCGGACCGGAGCCCCGCGACCGAGAGGGCGCACAGCATGACTACCTGACTCGCACGAGCCACGGTTCGACTCCCGCTAGAGGGTGCGTGTCGCGGCACGGAAGCGCCCGGGGTCGAGCAGGCGCGCAACCGACACGCCCGGGACGCTCATCCGGCCGTCCTTGCTCATCGTCAGCTTGACCACGTCCGACGCTCGCCCGAACCAGCGGGCGCTCGGCTCCAGGTCCGAGGGATAGACGCACGACGGCTGCGCGGCCACCGCGATACCGGCCTGGGAACCGATGCCCGACTCCGGCATCGTGCCGGTCCAGAGCCGGGCGCCGCACTCCGCGGCTACGCGATAGATGCGACACGCCTCGGCCAGCCCGCCGATGCGATGCACCTTGATGTTCCAGACCATCGGCCCATCGAGCGCGACGATCTGGCGGGCGATCCCGGCATCGCGCAGCGTCTCGTCGAGACAGAGCGGAGTCTCGAGCGCGCGCGCCAGCCGCGCGTGGCCCACGAGCTCTTCCGGCGCGAGCGGCTGCTCCATGTAGAGCAGGCCGGCGGCATCGAGGGCGCGTAGGGCGCGCTCGTCGCCGGGCCATTCGTAGGCACCGTTGGCGTCTACCGTGAGGGGCAGGTCCGTCCCCGCCATCCCCGCGCGGGCGGCCGCGACGGCGAGCTCGTCCCAGCCGGGCGCGACCTTGATTTTCACCCGCCGGTAGCCGTGTTGCAACGCGTCGTAGACGCGACGTGTGAGCGTATCGGGGCGGCGATCCTCGGGGATCCCAAGCGCCACGCCGCAGGGAAAGCTCGTCGCCGGCGTGACGCCGAGCCGTTCGGCGACGAGCTGGGCCAGCCCGGTGCCGCGGCGATGGGCTTCCAAGTCCCACGCCGCCGTCTCGACCCCCGCGCGCGCGAACGGATTCCCCCGCACGTGCTGGCGCAGAGCGGCGTCCACGGCCTCCGGAGAATCGAACTCCCGTCCCGCCACCCGCGGCACGAGCACGCGGGTGAGCAGATCGCGCGCGCTGCCGAGGGTCTCTTCCGAGTAGAACGGCAGCTCGTCGGGCGCTGCTTCACCGTACCCGACGTGCCCGTCGTCGTCGTGGAGCACGACGACAATCGAGCGGCGTGCGTCGATCCGCCCGCCGGAGATGATGAACGGCTCCAGGAACGGAAGCTCCAGCGCGTGCAACTCAACCCGGGCGATGCGCATGGGCCCGCACGTCGAGGAAGTGCAGCTCGCCGTCGCGTCGGTCGATCTCGCCGCGCGCCTCGAGCTCCAGCATGCCGGCGATCAGTCCATCGTCCGGCGCGAACACGAGCGCATGCAGCGCCCGCGCGGTGCGCGATCCGTGCGTCGCAGGATACTGAGACAGGGGGAGCTGGAAGAACGTGTGCAGCTCGAGGCTCTCGCAGCCGCGGCGGGCGTAGTCGAGGATCATGCGGCCAGAGCAGATGTTGCCGGTGCCCGTTAGCCCCGGGAACCCCGGGCTTGCGCCCGGTGTCGGTGAAGTCTCGAGAACTCTTAGATTCCGCTCGCTCAAGTCCCAGCCTCCGTAAGCCACGCCTCGCTCGGCATCGAACAGTCGGTTGAAGCACACCAGCGCATCCGCCCCCGACCCTGCCGCCGCCCGCATCATGTCGAGTTGAAAGCCGTCGTCGAACCGTGCATTCATGAGCTTCACCGCCACGCGCACCGACAGCGGCGCCGCGGCGCGGATCCGGCCCGGCACTTCCCGCAACCAGCGAAGGATCTGCGCGCGATCGTCGGCGAGCGCGTCGCCGGCGAGCGTGGGTGAGAAGTCCTTTTCCACGATCAGCGGCGGCGTCCCCCAGGCCTGCGCCAGCCGGGTGGTCGTGTGGCGATATTCGGCGTCCCGGAACGGCTCGTCGAGCCGCGGCAGGTGGTACTTCACCGACGGCACCACGAGGGGCCCGCCGGCACGCGTCAGGTCCCGACCGGCGCGTACCAGGGCGACGTACTCGTCGAGCGTGCGGTCCCAACCCCGGCCTTTCCACGTCACGGTCCAGCCCGGCCGCCCGTCGGCGGCCGCGCGCCGCTCCACCCGCATGCGGGTTTCGTGAATCGCCCAGGCCGCCATCGCCCGCACCCCCGCGTCATCTTCAGCGATGACGGTCTTGAGCACGACGAACGCCAGGCCCGCGGCGGCGTCCTCCTCCAGCTGGCCCGCGTTGAGCGACAGCTGCCCGGAGCCCTTGCCGATGGGATGCGGCAGCGGCTCGCCGGCGTAGCGACCCGTGAGATCGATGCGATACGCGGCCCGCACGTGCGCCGCGAAGTCGGGCGGCAGCGCCCGCTTGAACCGCTCGAAGTCGTGCTCGAGCTTGGCGCGCACGGGCCGGTCGACTAGCCCCGGGACGATGCCCCAGGACCAAAGCGCGAGAGGCGAAATTGCGCGTCCGGAGTCCCGTGGCCTAGCACGAGCCGCGCCACCAGCTCGCCCAACGCCGGCCCATGCTTGAACCCGTGGCCCGAGCCACCGCCCACGAGCCAGGCGTTCGCTGCGGCCGGGTGGCGATCGATGATGAAATGCTCGTCCGGCGAGTTCTCGTACTGGCACACGCGCGCCTCGACCAGCGGAGCGTCTTTGAGCCCCGGAAAGCGGTATGCCAGGTAGTCGCGGGCGCTGCGTAGCGCCTCCGGCGACGGCACACGCTCGCCGGCGGTGGGGTCGAACGCCGGCCCCCGCGCGTCGTCCGCCACCTTGAACCCCCGCCATTCGTTCCCGGGGATCCCGTACATGAAGTGATTGGCGTGGTCGGCCCACACGGGGAGCGCCTCCTCGGTGAA
>QHUU01000020.1 GCA_003222155.1 Gemmatimonadota bacterium
GGCTCAGCGAGCGCGACGGCTGGCGCCACGTGTATCGCGTCAGCCGCGACGGCAAGGCGGTGCGCCTGGTGACGCCGGGCGCGTTCGACGTAATCGAAGTGGCCGCGGTGGACGAGCCGGGCGGCTGGCTCTACTACGTCGCGTCCCCCGATAACGCCACGCAGCGCTACCTGTACCGCTCCCGGCTCGACGGACGCGGGAAGCCCGAGCGCGTCTCGCCCGGGGAGCAACCGGGCACCCACGACTACGACATCTCGCCGGACGCGCGCTGGGCGTGGCACACCTACTCGACGTTCGACACACCCTCCCTGACCGATCTCGTGCGCCTGCCGTCCCATGCCACCGTCCGCACGCTCGCGGCGAACGACCGGCTGCACGCGGCGGTCGCGCCGCTCACCGCACGCCCCGGGGAGTTCTTTCGGGTGACGCTCCCGGACAGCGCGACCCTTGACGGCTGGATGATTCGGCCACGTGACTTCGATTCCACGAAGACCTACCCGCTCCTGATGTACGTGTACGGTGAGCCCGCCGGGCAGACCGTGCTCGATCGGTGGGCAGGCAGAACGGGGTTGTGGCATCGGATGCTCGCGGACCAAGGCTACGTCGTGGCGAGCGTCGACAATCGCGGCACGCCGGCGCCGCGCGGCCGGGTCTGGCGCAAGGTGGTGCACGACGCGATCGGTGTGCTGTCGAGTCGCGAGCAAGCGGACGCGGTCCGCGCCCTGACGCGGTCCCGCCACTACTTGGATTCGACCCGGGTCGCCATCTGGGGGTGGAGCGGCGGCGGCTCGAGCACGCTCCAGGCGATGTTCCGCTATCCCGACGTCTACCGGGTGGGCATGAGCGTGGCACCGGTGCCCGACGAGCGGCTGTACGACACGATTTATCAGGAGCGCTACATGGGCCTACCGCAGGAGAACGCCGCGGGGTACGACACGGCGTCGGCCATCAATCACGCCGAGGGGCTGCGCGGTCGCCTGCTCTTGGTTCACGGCTCCGGGGACGACAACGTCCACTATCAGGGCTCCGAGCGACTGCTCAACCGTCTGATCTCACTCGGCAAGCCGGTCGACTTCATGGAGTATCCCAATCGCAGCCATTGCATCTGCGAGGGCCGTGGCACCACGCTGCACGTGTTCTCCCTCCTGACGCGCTACCTGCTGGAGCATCTGCCGGCCGGGCCGCGCACACGGGACGGGAGGGGCGTCTGATGCTGGCCGCGCTTGCGCTGGCGCTCACGCTCGACTCCGGGTTCGCCGTCATCCCCCGCCCGGCGCACCTCACGCCCAAGGCCGGGACCTTCACGCTCACCGGCGCGACGGTGATCACGACGGACCCGGCGAGCCGCGCGCTCGGGGCGATGCTCACCGATTATCTGTTTCCAGCGACGGGCTTCCGGCTGGCCGTGCGGTCGTCGGCGCCTGCCGGCGTGCCGGCGATCTCGATCAGGCTCGACACGACGCTCGGGACGCTGGGCGAGGAGGGCTACCGCCTGGACGTCAGCCGGGCGCGCGTCACCATCCGCGCCTACCGGCCCGCGGGCGCGTTTTACGCCCTGCAGACGCTGCGCCAGCTGTTGCCGCCGGAAATCTTCCGTCAGGCACCCGTGACCGGCGTGGCGTGGGTCGTTCCCGCCGTCGCGATCGAAGATGCTCCCCGGTTCGCCTGGCGGGGCATGCATCTGGACGCGGCGCGGCATTTCATGCCCAAGGAGTTCGTGAAGAAGCTGATCGATCTGGCGGCGCTCCATAAGCTCAACCGCTTTCACTGGCACCTGACGGACGACCAGGGATGGCGGATCGAGATCAAGCAGTACCCGCGACTCACCCAGGTGGGGGCGTGGCGTCGTCAGACGCTCGTGGGCCGGCAGGACCATGACTCGACCACGTGGCGGTTCGACGGCCAGCCGCACGGCGGCTTCTACACGCAGGACGACATCCGTGAGATCGTCGCCTACGCGCGCGCGCGCTTCGTCACGATCGTGCCGGAGATCGAGATGCCGGGCCATTCCCAGGCCGCCATCGCCGCGTATCCCGAGCTCGGCAACACGGGGGACACCGTTCCCGTGTGGACGAGGTGGGGCGTGGACGAGAACATCCTCAATCCGTCGGACGCGACGATCCAGTTCGAGCAGAACGTCCTCAGCGAAGTCATGGGGTTGTTCCCGGGACGCTGGATCCACGTCGGCGGCGACGAGGCCCCGAAGACCCAGTGGAAGGCGAGCCCGCTCGCGCAGGGGCGCATTCGCGACCTCGGGCTCAAGGACGAAGACGAGCTGCAGAGCTGGTTCACACGCCGCATGGACGAGTTCCTCACCGCGCACGGCCGCACGCTCGTGGGCTGGGACGAGATCCTCCAGGGCGGCCTCGCCCCCAACGCGGTCGTCATGTCGTGGCGCGGCATCGACGGCGGGATCATCGCGGCGCGGGCCGGCCACGACGTAGTGATGGCGCCCGGCTCGCACACGTACTTCGACCACTACCAGAGCGCCGACACCGGCAACGAGCCCCTCGCCATCGGCGGCTTCCTCCCGCTCGACACGGTCTACGCCTACGACCCGGTGCCCGCGGCGCTCGCCGCGGACGAGGCACGCCACGTGCTCGGCGCGCAGGGGCAAGTGTGGACCGAGTACATCCCGGACCCGAAGCGGGTCGAGTATATGGCGTTTCCGCGCGCCTGTGCGCTCGCGGAAGTCCTGTGGACGCCGGTGGAGAGAAAGGACTACCCGGACTTCCGGCGGCGGCTCGCGGCCCACCTCGCGCGGCTCGCGGTACTGGACGTGAACTATCGGCCGCTCGGCAGCTGAGCGACGTCACTCGTTCCTGACGAACCCCCGTGGCCCGGGCGGTGTAACTTGAGCCAACCCGTCGATGTGAGAGGAAAGGCAATGTCACGTCCATCACTCGCCAAGATCCTGTCGACCGTGCCGCTCGCGGCGGCACTCGTCGCTGCGCCGATCACGGCCCCGGCACAGGAGGCGAAGCCGCCCGAGCCGCTGCAAGTCGGCGCCGCCGCACCCGACTTCACGCTCCCCGGCGCGACCCGCTACGGCGTGCTCAGGGCCCCGATCCATCTCAGTGACTTCAAAGGCAAAACGGTCGTCCTCGCCTTTTTCTACAAGGCGCGAACCAAAGGGTGAACGATCCAAATGCATGCGTACCGTGATCAGTACGCACAGTTGTTCCACGACGGCCGCAACGTAGTCCTCATCGCCATCAGCCTGGATCTCGCGGACACGCTCGCCGCCTGGGCACGGGACGACGAGTTCCCGTACCTGTTCGCGAGCGACTCGGGTGGCGTGATCGGGAAGACGTACGGCGCGCACAATCCGAAGTTCGGGCTCGACAACCGCAACCTGTTCGTGGTGGGACCGGACGGCAAGATCGCGCACGTGATGGCGCCGTTCCGGGAGATCGACCCGGAAGCCTACAAGGAGCTGGCGGGCGCGATCGACCGCGTCACGCCCAAGGCGGGGGCGGGAGAGTAGACGCGACGGCACGTTGAAACGATTACGAGACTACAGT
>QHUU01000033.1 GCA_003222155.1 Gemmatimonadota bacterium
GCGATCATCCGTCCCGTTGACCGTCCAGCGCCCGGAGCTCGGCGAGCTGACGCTCGAGCAGCGCGCGAAATCCGGCCACGTACGCCTGGAACTGGCGCTGTACGTCCGCGCTCTGGCGCTCGACCTCACCCTGCGACGCGCGGGCGGCGTCGAGCATGCGCTGCGCTTCGGCCTGCGCTTCGCGCACGATCACCTGCGCCTCCCGCGCCGCGCCGGCGCGGGTCTCTTCGCGCAGCTGCTGCGCCGCCACCAGCGCCTCGTTCATCGCGCGCTCCCGCTCGCGGTACACGCGCAGCTGCTCCCCCAGCGCCGCCAGGCGCTCGTCGAGCACGGCCTTCTCGCGCAGGATCCGCTCCAGCTCGTCGGCCACGCGGGCGCGGAAGTCCTCGACGCCGAGCGGCTCGTACCCGCGCAGGCTGCGCCGGAACTCCTGCTTCCGGACGTCGAGCGGAGTGAGATGGAACGCGGGCTCGCTCACGGCGTCGTCACCTCCCTCGGACCGAACAGCACGGTACCCAAGCGGATCACCGTTGCCCCCTCCTCCACCGCCGTACCGTAGTCGGCGGACATCCCCATCGAGAGCGTCGGCAGCCATAGCCCCTCCTCCTGCAAGGCGTCCCGCAGCTCGCGCAGCCCGCGGAACGCGCGCCGCTGCACGTCCGCGGCATCGGTGAACGGCGCGATCGTCATCAGCCCCTCGAGCGCCAGATGCGGCAGCGCGGCCACCCGGCGCGCCACGACCGGCGCATCGGCCGGCGCGCACCCGCTCTTCTGCGCCTCCCCCGCCACGTTCACCTGCAGCAGCACCCGCTGCCGCGCGCCCTGCGCCCCGGCCCGCGTGTCCAGCTCCTCCGCGAGGGCGGTCGAATCCACCGAGTGGACCAGCGCGAAGCGCCCGGCCACGAGCTTCGCCTTGTTGCGCTGCAGGTGCCCGATCAAGTGCCACGTCGCCCTGCGCCCCGCCGGCGTGTCGAGCTTCTCCAGCGCTTCCTGCACCCGGTTCTCGCCCACGTCCGCGAGGCCCGCGCCCAGCGCCGCCTCCACCGCGTCCAACCCGAAGCCCTTCGTCACCGCCACGATCGTCACCGGGTGCGTCCGGCCGGCGATCGCCTGCCGCCGAGCGATCTCGGCCCGCACGTGGGCCAGGCGCTCGGGGAGGGCCCCAAAATTCATAACCGCACAAATTAGCCCAGCGCGCTTATTGAAACAATCGGGGGGTCAGCTGGCGGCAGCGGTAACTCGTTCGCCGCCTTCGAGGTGCGCGATGGCGCCGGACAGGAGATCGCGCACCTGCTGCGCCGTGAGGTGGCGGTGCAGCAGCCCGTGACTGGCCACCGAGATGGTCGAGGTCTCTTCCGAGACCACGAACACGGTGGCGTCGGTCTCCTCGGAGAGACCCAGCGCCGCCCGGTGGCGGGTCCCGAGCGACTTGTCCGCGACCTTGAATTGCGTGAGGGGGAGCACGCATCCGGCGCCGATGATGCGGTCGCCCCGCACCAGCACGGCGCCGTCGTGCAGGGGAGAGTATGGCGTGAAGATCGTGGTGAGCAGATCGGCCGAGACCTTGGCCTCCATCGGGACGCCGGAGGAGATGAACTCCTCGAGGCCGATGTCGCCCTCGACGGCGATGATGGCGCCGGTGCCGGCGCGCGACAGCCGGTCCATCGCCTCCGCGATCTCCTCGGCCACCGACTGGCGCTCGCTCTGCGAGAAGCGACGCATGAACCGCGACTGGCCCAGCCGGGCCAGGGCGTTCCGCAGCTCCGGCTGGAACACCACCACCGCCGCGAACGCCCCGAACGTGAACACGTAGGACAGCAGCGCGCTGATCATGGTGAACTTGGCGAGCAACGATGCGAAGTACGCGATCGACAGAATCATCACGCCCACCACGATCTGCATCGCCCGCGTCCCCACCAGGAACAGCAGGAAGCGGTAGATCACGAACGCGACGAGCAGGATCTCGACCACGTCGGGCCAGAACCGCGGGATCAGAAACCGGTAGGCTTCGAAGTTCACGGTGTGCTCGTCGTGGCGCCGGCCACCCGCAGCGCCTCGCAGGCGAGCGCGGCGTCGTGGACCCGGAACAGGCGTGCTCCGCGCTCCCACGCGAGCGCGCACGCCACGGCCGTGGCGCGGTCGCGATCCTCCACCGGCCGCCCGGTGGCGGCCCCGAGGAAGCGCTTGCGCGACGGCCCGACCGCTACAGGATACCCCAAGCCGACCACGGTTGCCAGCTCGTCGAGCAGGCGAAAGTTCTGCTCGGGCCCCTTTGCGAACCCGAACCCCGGGTCGACCACGATCCGCTCGCGCGGCACGCCGGCGTGCTCCGCCCGCGCGGCCGCGGCGCCCAGCTCGGCCGCGACTTCGGCCGCCACATGCCGGTACACGGCGAGCCCATCCATCGTGTCGGGCGTCCCGCGCATGTGCATCACGATCACGCCGGCCCCACTCTCCGCCACCACGCGCGCCAGGTCGGGATCGAACGCCAGCCCCGACACGTCGTTGATCACCGCGGCCCCGGCCGCGAGCGCCGCGCGCGCCACCGCGGCCTTGCGCGTATCCACCGACAGGGGCCCCAGCCCGCGCCGCGCCAGCTGCTCGATCACCGGCGCCACCCGCCCGATTTCCTCGAGGGGCGCCACGGGCGCCGCGCCGGGCCGCGTCGACTCGCCGCCCACGTCGAGCAGCTCGCAGCCCTCCGCCACGAGCCGCTCGGCCTGCGCCACCGCGCCATCCACCGTGGAAAAGCGGCCGCCGTCGGAAAAGGAGTCGGGCGTCACGTTGACGATACCGATCAACACGGGATGGTCGAGGGAGAGCGTGCGCCCCGCGATCTCCCAGCGGCGCGGCGGGTCGGCGTAGCTCGCCAGGAAACGGCCCAGCTCGGGCGCCAGGTCCTCGAGCCCCGGCGGCAGCCGGTCGGGGCGCGCCAGCGGCGCCAACCGGCTCGCGGCCGCGCTCACGAGCGCCCAGCCCTCGCCGGTGAGCACGTCGGCACCGGCCTTCGCGCCCCAGCGCACGAGGGCTTCGCGCTGGGGCTCGGTGACGTCTTCGAGCAGGACGACGAGGGCCTGTACACCGGTGGCGGCAAACCAGGCCGGCTGAGCATCCCAGCCGCGCGCCGCCAGCGCCGCACGGACGGCTTCGGGAGTGTGCGCGGCGAGCGGGGTGAGCTTCACCGCACGGGCCTCCCCTGCTACGACGCCCGCAGCGCGTTGACGATGTTGAGTCGCGCGGCCCGCACCGCCGGAAGGAAGCCGCCGACCACGCCCATCACGACGGCGAAGACGAGGGCGCTCGTGATGACGCCGGGCGACAGCGCGAACCCGAAGCCGATCTCCGAGAAGCTCCC
>QHUU01000034.1 GCA_003222155.1 Gemmatimonadota bacterium
GTGGTGATCGTATTGGGACTCACCGGCTGGATGCCCGTCGCCCGGCTGGTGCAGGCCGAGGTGCGCTCGCTCGCCGCGCGGCCGTTCGTCGAGGGCGCCGTCGCGCTCGGATTGTCGCGCGGTCGCGTGCTCTGGCGCCATATCCTCCCCAACGCGCTCACGCCGGTGATCGTGACCGCGGCGCTCGGGCTGGGCAACGCCATCACGCTCGAGGCCGGGTTGTCGTTCCTCGGGCTGGGCGTTCAGCCGCCCGCGCCGTCCTGGGGCAACATGATCACGTCGGGACGCGACACGCTCGTGAACGCACCGTGGGTCGCCGCGGCACCGGGCATCGCGCTGGTGTTGGTCGTCGTGGCGTGCACGCTGCTGGGCGACGCGCTGCAGGATACGCTCGACCCCGAAAGGCGTTACTCCCTCACCCTTCCGCGAGCTCCTTCAGTACGGCCTCGTTGAGCTCGTGCCCGCCGGCGAAGGGCATCTCCCGATACGGGATGTCGCGCGCCCCGAGTCGCTCGGTGACTCCCGCGAGCACCTTCGCGGTGATGTACTCATCGGAGCGGCCGTACACGAGCGTGAGGCGCGCGGCACGCAACCGCCCGGCGACGTGGGCGCCCGTGAGATCCAGATCCGGGGGGAACTCGCCGCCCCACAGGATCACCCGGTCGATTCGTGACGTCCCCATGGCGGTCCAGCGGCTGACGGTCGCGGCGCCCTGCGAGAACCCCAGCGCGTGCACCGTCACGCGCGCGCGATCGAGCCGCCCGAAGACGTCGTCGTACACCGCGTCCAGGTACCGTACGTAGTCTTCGATCTCGGCCAGGCGATCTTCCCGGGTCATCCAGCTCGCGCCGACGCGGCGCTCGGTCGCCCCCTCACCGACGTAGAATCGCGACAGGCCCTCGGGCGCCACCAGGTGGCGCCGGCCGTCGTCGAGCACACGCAGCTTCTCGAGGAACCGTGCGGCCAGCTGACCGTAGCCGTGACACGCGAACCACACCTCGCGTGGCTCGGTGCCGCCAAGCGTGAAGTAGCGGGCCGACCGGGCCACCGTGAGGTGATGCTCTTGCACGCTCACGTGACGAGAATGGTGACCACTTCGTGGGGCTCGGCCGTGAAGCGCACGACCTTCCCCCGCCCCTCGAGCACCAGCGCGGTCGATTCGCGCTCATCGGCGCGCACCCGATGGGCGCTCTTCACGCCTTCGGCGAAGCGCCACGCACCCGCCGCCGCGCGGCCCGTGGCGTTGTAACAGCGCAGTACCAGGGGCGAGCCCTGCTGGGCCGGCTTCACCGCCGAGAGTACCAGTCCCGACCCTTCGAGCACCACGTCCACCGGCGCCACGGCGGCGTCCACCGCGTCCCGCAACCAGAAGCCACGCAGCGGCACGAACGCGTCTTCCCACAGGGCGGGGATCACGTCGCCGCGGTCCAGCTCGGCCTGGGACACCGGCGCGAGCGCCAGCGCGATGCGGCTGTGCCCCAGGCACTGGGCCAGCGGCGTGGCGGTCGGCCAGCCGGCGTGTCCCGGACGCGTCGGCAGATCGCCGCGCGACAGCTCGCCCACCGACCGGACCAGCGTGTACAGCAGATCGCCCCCGGGCGTCCACTCGTACTCGAAGAACCCGGGAGCGAGGAGCGCGAGCCCGCGCGGCCCGGTCGCCGCCGCGACGAATCGCTGGGCCGGCGCCGTCCGCACCGGCGTCTCGAGCGGATACGCCGCGGCGGGAACCGCGACCGCTGGTCGCGCGACGGCACCGAACGCCGTCCCGGCCACGGCGGCCGTGCCCGCAAGGCCCGTGGGCAGGCGCGCGCGCAGCCGGTGCCACCCCGCCCGGTTCTCGATCTCGAGGATGCAGCGGACCAGCGGGCCGTCCGCGTGGAGCATCACGACCAGACGGATCCCCGCGCGGGGGCGGAGGTCGAAGCGCGCCTCGAGCGCGGCCACCAGGGGCCCCGCGGCGAGCCGCCGGACGGTGACGGGCCCGGTGGCGCGGGCTACGCGGTCGCCCGCCGGTGGGCAGTAGCTGTAGGTGTCGCCGGCATCGCCGCCGTCTTCGATCCGCACCATATCGGTGAACCGTTGACCGCTGCGCCGATCGTGCAGCGCCAGGGCGCCGGTCGGCTCGAGCGCCACCTCGATCCAGTGATTCACGAGCGAGCGCCCCTTCACGTGCACCCCCTCGCCGCTCGGTCGCGCACCCGGCGCGGCGGCGCCGGTCGCGATCGCCACGGTCGCAAGCCCCAGTCCGGCCAGGGGAGGCGCCCGCACCGCGATCCGCACCTGGTCCACCTCGTCCTGGTCGGGGGAGTGGTGCAGCGCGTCGAGTCGCTCGCTCGCGATCCGCCGGTCGAGCACCTGCACCGGAATCGCGCGGCCGTCCGCCGTCGCGAGCATCAGGGGCCGGTACCCCTCCCCCACCCGGGGCACCCGGCTGCCGGGCGGCCCGACCAGCACGTCGCGCCGAAACAGCGTCACATCGGCGAGCGCCACGCCGCGCCGCGGGTGGGCCGCCGGATTCCAGAGCACCAGCGTGGGCCGCGCGTCCGCCGGGCGCGCGCGTGCCGCATCGGGATCGTGATCCGCGAGATCGTGCACGCTGCCGCGCACGATCTCCGACGCCAGGGCCTCGACGGCCCCGAGCCGCGTCTCGAGCGCGCGCGCCACCGCATCGCTCACGCAGCCGGCGATGCTATCGTGAAACTGACACTGAACCAACCCGCGCCAGGCGAGCTCGAGCAGCGGCCGCCGGTCGCGACCGCCCGCCCGGCGCGCCAACGCCGCGAGCGGCTCGGCCAGGCGCGTCAGCGTCAGCTCGGCGTCACCGTAGCGCCGCTTGAGGGGGGCTCGGGTCGCATGGACGCCCTGGAGCGTCCACGCATACCGGTACGACCAGCGCAGCTCCCCCGCGAGCGCCGCGGGCTTCGCCCCTTCGGCTGCGGCCTGGAAAAACTCGTCGAGCCGCGACACGCGGAACGCGCTCTGGGGATCGAGCTCCGCCAGGAGGTCGCGCAAGCGGGACACCTCGGGATGCGCTGCATGATGATCGGCCCCGATGAAGACCGGAATGTGCTTGCCGGCGGCGCGCGCCACGAGCGCTCCGCGCACCGGCGCCCACGTCGCGAACACGCGCTCGGCGTCGGTCGAGAGCGTCGCGCCGACCTCGTACCCCGCCGGCGGCAGGTGCCACAGGAGCACCTCTTTCCCGTCGAGACCGCGCCAGCGGTACAGGTCATGCTCCTGGCCGGCCTCGCCACCCAGGCCACGCCACACGACGCCGTAGCGGATCCCGAACTCGCGCGCCAGCGTCGGCCACGCGGCGGGATGGCCGAACGCATCGGGCGAGTACAGCACGTCGAGTCGGCCGCCCCAGCGCTCCGCGTCCGCCGCGCCCAGGAGCAGGTTCCGCACCAGCCCCTCGCCC
>QHUU01000035.1 GCA_003222155.1 Gemmatimonadota bacterium
GATCCGGATCTGCGCCAATTGCAAACGCGTGCTCAACGACGACGGCGTCTGGGAGCAGTTCGAGTCGTACGTGCACACGCACGCCGGGGTGGACTTCAGTCATGGGATCTGCCCGGAGTGCGCCCGGGCGTGGTCCGCCGCGACGCCGGAGGGCCCGGGATGAACGCAACCCGTCGAAGGTCCGGCCGTCCGAAAATCCTCGTCATCGAGGACGACGCCGTCGCTCGCGCGGACCTGGAGGCTCGGCTGGCAGCCAACGGCTACATCGTCGCCCGGGCGGCCGACGCCGCCTCGGCCCTGACCGTCGTGAACCGCGAGCGCCCCGACCTCATCCTGCTCGATCTGGGACTCCCCGGCGGCGACGGGTTTCTCGTCCTGGAGCGCCTGCGCAAGATCGCGGCGCTCGCCGTCATCCCCGTGCTCGTCATCACCGGCCGCAGCGATGCCGAAACCCGGAAGCGTGTCGAGGCGCTGGGCGTCGCGCCGTTGCTCGCCAAACCCGTGGAGACCGAGGTGCTGCTCGCCGCCATCCGCGCGGGCCTGGAGACGAAGCCGGACTAAATCTGTCGCATCAGCGCCCCACCGTGCCGCAAAAACGCCCTTTCCCGTGCCCAGAGTCCCGGGCATGTTGCACCCGCACCCGTGCCTATCGCATATAGAGACATGACCGCGAATCCGGTGGCGCCCAGCACCGGGCACGACGCGCGCGTGGAAGCCGAGATCCGAGGCGCGGCGCTCGGTCAGCTTCTCAGGGGCGGCCCGCTCGCGGAGGCGCTGCACGTCCTGCTCGTCCTGGTCGTGGCCGCGCTGGTGTGGAACTCCCTCCCCCTGGCGCTCACGCTCGGCTGGGTCGGCGCGGTCACCGCCGCGGCCGCCTTGCGTACGTGGTGGCGGCTGGGCCTGGGCCGACGCACCACCTCGCCCGAGCAGGCGCTGCGCGGCGTGCGCCTGACCGTCGCCGGCGTCGGACTGGCATGGGGGTTCGGTGCCGCCGCCGCCATCCCGGCGCTGGGCCTCGCCCAGGCGGCCCTGATCCTGGTCGTGCTCGCCGGCATCGTCGCCGGCGCGACCGGCACCCTCGTGGGCGATCGGCGCAGCTTCCACTACCTCCTGCTCACCGCCCTCGTCCCGCTTCCCATCGGCATCCTGTTGCAGGGACACTCCCGCCCCCACCTCATCGCCACGCTCTTGACCGCGCTGTTCGCCTGGAGCATGGACCGCGTGCATCGGCGCGCCCACCGCACGTTCACGGAGCGGGTCCGCGCCACGGTGCTGCTCGAGTCGTCCACGCGGGAGCTGGCGAGCCAGCACGCCTACCTCGACGCGCTGATCGCGAGCACGCCCGTCGCCATCGCGGTGCTCGACGGCCGGCGCTCCATCCGCAGCGTGAACCCGGCGTTCGAGATGCTGTTCGGATATTCCGCGGCCGAGGCGATCGGCGCCCGCATCGACGGGTTGATCGTGCCCGAAGCGCTCCGCTCCGAGTCGAGCGACCTCGAGGCGCGGGCGCGCAGCGGTGAGATCGTGCGGGTGGAAGTGGAGCGCAGGCGCAAAGACGGACACCACATCCAGGTCCGCCTCTCGGCGGCCGCGGTGAAAGCCGCCGACGAAGGCGCGCTCGTCGCGCTGTACGAGGACATCGGCGACCGCAAGGCGGCCGAGCTGGCGATGCGCGCGGCGCGCGACCTGGCGGAGCGGGTGGCCCGGGCGCGCAGCGCCTTCCTCGCCAACATGAGCCACGAGATCCGCACGCCGATGAACGCCGTGCTCGGCTTCGTGGAGCTGGTGCTCGACACCGAGCTCGCGCCGGAGCAGCGGCGCGCGCTCGAGCTGGTGCGCTCGTCGTCCGAGGCGCTGCTCACCATTCTCAACGACATCCTCGACTATTCGAAGATCGAGGCCGAGCATCTCGAGCTCGAGGCGATCCCGTTCGACCTGCCCAAGGTGGTTCATGCCACGGCGACGCTGTTGGCGGTGCGCGCGCGCGAGAAACATCTCGAGCTCACCGTGGACGTGCCGCCCGACGTCCCACACCTGGTGCGGGGCGATCCCACGCGCGTGCGCCAGGTCCTGATGAATCTCATCGGCAACGCCATCAAATTCACCGAGCAGGGCGAAGTCGACGTCTCCGCTGCCGTGGCCGGCCACCACGGGGGCCGCGCCTCGGTGCGGTTCCGGGTCCGCGACACGGGCATCGGGATCTCCGAGCCACAGGTGGCCACCATCTTCGACGAGTTCACCCAGGCGGACGCGTCCATGACGCGGCGCTACGGCGGCACGGGGCTCGGGCTCGCGATTTCCCGTCGCTTGGTGGCACTGATGGGCGGAGCGTTGACCGTCACGAGCGAGGTCGGACGCGGCAGCGAGTTCAGCTTCACCCTGCCGTTCCCGGTCGAGGAGCCCGCCGGGGCCCAGGTCCCCGGGCGGACGGCGTCGCTGGGCGGCTGCCGGCTGCTCGTGGTGGACGACAACGAGACCAACCGGCGCATCCTGCGCGACATGCTGGGCGCCGAAGGGGTGGCCGTGCACGAGGCGCCGCGCGCCGACGCGGGGCTCGCGGCGCTGCGCCGCACCGCGACCGCCGGGACCCCCTTCGACCTCGCCATCCTCGACGCCCAGATGCCCGATCAGGACGGCTTCGAGCTGGCCACGGTCATCCGCGCCGACTCCCAGCTGGCGCGGACACGGCTCCTGATACTCACGTCGGCGGGGCAGCGGGGCGACGGCGAGCGCTGCCGCCAGCTCGGCATCCAGGCGTATCTCACCAAGCCGATCGCGCGGGCGGACCTGATCGAAGCCGTGGGCACCGTGCTCGCGGGAGCGCCCTCGGCCAAGGGCGGGGCCGACCTCGTCACCCGGCACTCGATCGCGGAGTCACGACACACGTTGCGGATCCTGCTCGCCGAGGACAACCCGGTCAACCAGCAGGTGGCGACCGCGATGCTCTTGAAGCGCGGGCATCAGGTGGACGTGGTGGCGAACGGTCGCGAAGCGGTGGACGCGGTGGGCGCGGAGCGGTACGACCTCGTGCTCATGGACATCCAGATGCCCGAGATGGACGGGTTCGAGGCGACGGCGCAGATTCGCGCCTTGCCGCAGGGTGGTGCGCTCCCGATCATCGCGTTGACGGCCCACGCGTTGAGCGGGGAGCGCGAGCGCTGCCTGGAGCGGGGCATGAGCGGCTATCTCGCGAAGCCGTTCAAGGCTCACGAGCTGTTCGCGGTGGTCGAAGGCCGCGGCCCCGACGGCGCCGAGCCGGCCGCGCCGGCACCTCCGCCCGTGGATGTCGCCGCCTTCCGCCGCACGATGGAAGAAGCGGGCGCGGCCGAAGCGGTCGACGGGATCCTCGCGACCTTCGTCCAGACGCTGCCGCAGCGCCTCGACGCGTTGGCCGCGGCGACCGCTGGCGACACGGCCGAGCCGATCGAACGGGCGGCCCACGCGTTCAAGTCGGCAGCCGCGACCATCGGCGCGCGTCACCTGGCCGCGCTGCTCGAGCAGATCGAGGCCGCAGGCCGGGATGGTGACGTGGCCCGAGCGCGGGACAAGCTCCAGGGCGTACGCGGCGAGGCACAGGCGGCGCTCGCGTACCTTCAGACAACGGTGAAAGGCGGTGGGGATGGTTAACGCGATTCCAGTGCTGGTCGTGGATGATGACCCCGTGTCGAGCGCGCAACTCGGCGCGCTCGCCAAGGCCGCCGGCTATGACGTGAAGAGCGTCCCCAACGGCCGCGAGGCGTGGGAGCTGCTGCAGCTGGCGCGTATCCCGATTGTGATCTCGGACTGGTACATGCCTGAGATGGATGGACCGGAGTTGTGCCGCCGCATCCGCGCGCGCACCCGCGAGCCGTATGTCTACTTCATTTTGGTCACGTCGCGCGGCGGCAAGCAGCAGTATCTGGCCGGCATGGAGGCCGGGGCGGACGATTTCATCGCGAAGCCGGTGGACCCGGACGAGCTACGCGCCCGACTCAAGGTGGCGGAGCGGATCCTGGGCCTGCGCAAGGAGCTGGAACAGCTCGAGGTGCTGCTCCCCATCTGCTCCTATTGCAAGCGCATTCGCAACGACAACGAAGAATGGCAGCCG
>QHUU01000036.1 GCA_003222155.1 Gemmatimonadota bacterium
GCCGCAGCTCGACAAGCGGGAGGGAAGCGCCTAACGTCCGTCCAGTACGTCGCGTACCTTGCGCGCCAGCGACTCCGGCGAAAACGGCTTCTGCAGATACGCGGTCCCCGACTCGAGAATGCCGTGCCGCACCACCGAGTCGTCCGTGTACCCGGAGGCGTACAGCACCCGGGTATCGGGGCGGACCCGCGCGAGCTGCTCCGCCAGCTCCCGCCCACTCACGCGCGGCATCACCACGTCGGTCAGGAGCAGGTGAATGGGACCGCGATGCCGCTGCGCCAGCCGTACTGCCGCTTCGCCGTCCGGCGCCTCGAGCACCGCGTAGCCGTGACGCTCGAGCACTTGCTTGGTGACGGCACGAACGGCGGCGGCGTCCTCGACGAGCAACACCGTCTCGGTCCCGCCCGGCGCACCCGCGCCCGTCGCCGCCGCGGCCACCTCCGCGGTCGCGTCCACCTGCGGGAGATAGATCTTGAAGCTCGTGCCATGGCCGGGCTCAGAGTACACCCAGATAAACCCGCCCGCCTGCT
>QHUU01000079.1 GCA_003222155.1 Gemmatimonadota bacterium
ATCGCCGCGGCCGGTGAAGAGTTCTCCCGGTGCGGCTTTGAAGGGGCGCGGGTTGCCCGGATTGCGCGCCGGGCGGGCGTGAACAAGCAGCTGCTGTTTTACTACTTCCACTCGAAGCGCGGGCTGTTTTCCGCGGTGCTGGGCCAGGGTGCCGCCGAGCTGGAGCGGGCGCTGAGCGATCTCCCCGTCCCCGGTCGGGATCCCCTCGACCGCATTCGCGCCGCGCTCGCGCTGCAGTTCGACTTCCTCGCCCAGCATCCCGATCTCGTCCTATTGCTCACGTCGGCGGGGCGCTCCGACGCCCGTCCCTTTGCCCCGGCCATCAAGCAGCTGGTCGTGCTCCTCGCCGAGGGCCAGGGCCGGGGGCGGGTGCGCGATGACGTCGACCCCCACCTCGCGGCCGCCCAGGCCCTCGTGTTGATGGTCGCGTACCTCGGCCTCGAGTCCCTGATCGCCACGAGCGCGCCGCCGCTCGGCGCCGACGAGCCGGCGTTACGCGAGCGCTGGAAGGACGCCGCCGTGAGACTGGTGCTGGACGGCGTGGCGGCGCACTGACGCCCTACCAGTTGATCCAGTAGGACGCCTTCACGAGAAACGTGTTCTTGGGATGCAGACCAAATAGGTCCTGGAAGTCGCCCGTGAGCGATCGCGGCCCCATGGCCGACGCGTCGTCCCCACGTCCCTGCGTCCACACGACGAATAGGGTCGAACCGGGCCGGTACTCCCAGCGTACCACAGCGGTCGAGTTGAACGCCTTGCTATTGAAGCCACCCGGATGGTTGGTCACCGACGTATCGCCGTAGATCTTGTACCGCTGGTCGAGCGCGGTGGCGTTCGGATGATCCAGCTCGCGAATGTCCGAATAGGTGCCCTTGCTGACAAACGGCTGGGCGTAGAGCTGTAGCGTGAGCGTCGTGCTGAGCGTGTAATCGACCCGGCCGGTGAGCGAGACGGTCTTCTGCGCGAGATGTGCAAAGGTGTAGTGGGTCGTGTCGTTCTTGGTGAACGTGCCGAACCACTGGATGTGGTTCACATTGTGGGTCGCGCTTACGATGACGGAGGTGTTGACCTGGCTCGCGATGCGGTATGTCGCCTGCACGTTGCCGTTGAACCGCTCCGACCGACCGCCGTCGCCACGCCAGTAGTTGAACCAGATGTATGGGACGAACGCGGGGCGTCCGTCGCCGTCCACCTCTAGCCACGGGGCGACATAGGGATCCACCCGCACGGCCGGTCCCCCACGCGAGCAGTTGCGATCGCAGAACGTGGTGCCGAGCTGGCCCACGGTGACGCCGCCGTGGACCCACCAGCGGTTCTTCAGCATGACATGGCCGTTGGTGTTGGCCGCGCGCTCGACGGGAGTGCCTGCCGCCGTCCAGTATTGCCACCAGTTGAAGTTCCAAAACGCCTGCTGGTAGATCGAAGACGGATGCAGCGCTTGCAGGCCGAACCAGGTGTTCCAGCTCTGTTGGTCCGCCTGCAAGAGGAAACCGAGGTCATTTGCCTCAAAGCCCTGGGAGCGACGCAGGTAGCTGGTCTCGAATCGGGTAATGCCGCCGCCCACCTTGCCGAACAGGAGTTCCTCGGCGTTGCCCGAGAGGCTGGTCCGGGTCGAATCGAAGCTCCCGGTCCGCTGGTAGAAGTGCACGGGATCCCGTTGGGTGCGGGCGATGGCCTGCTCGGTCCCGGCGACGCGGCTCAGGTCGAGGGACCCCGAGATCTGATAGTGCCCGCGGAGGAAGCGGTGCCGGAAGTCCACCGCTCCGACATAGGCGCTGCGACGCAGCACCGTATCGGTCCAGCGGTCGAGGTTTCGGTTCACCGCTGTGACCATAGCGCCCACGCCGCTTTCGCCGTTGCGGAAGTCCTGCTGGGTCCGCACCGCGGCGTAGTTGGTGGTGGGCTCCATCGTTTCGCCGAGTGGGCTCGCGGCGCTCTGCGTAACGGCATCGAGGACACCGACGGTCTGTCCGCCGGGCAGCCGGCCCGTCAGCTTCGCGGCTCCATAGATCGTCGTGGCCGTCGGAGAGCCCGGCTCGCCGTAGTCGAGCTGGGGCGCGCGCCCGATGCGCCGAGAGTAAAACAGCCCCTCGCCGTTGCAGTTCACCTGGCTGCAATTCACGTTGAACCTGAAGATGCCCGCGCCCTGGACGAAGAATGGCCGCCGCTCTTGAAAGAACGTCTCGAACGCGGTGAGGTTGAGCACCGCCGGATCCGCTTCCACCTGACCGAAATCGGGATTGACCGTCGCATCGAGCGTGAGGCTCGGCGTGAGCCCGTATTTCAAGTCGGCGCCGCCCGTCACCTTCTGGGAGCGGTCGAACGCGCCGCCGCTCGCCACGGACACGTTCTTCGTCACCACGTACGGCGCCACCTCGGGCCGGCGCGGCGAGGGCAGGCCGTCCAGGCCGGTCAGCTCGCCCAGTTGGGACGAGATGCCCGCCTGGGAATTGCGGTACAGCGGCCAGCTCACGCGCTCCGAATAGCGCTGGATGTCGCGCCACACGGCGAAGCCGAACGTATTCGTGGCCCGGGGCACGTAGCGCAGCTGCGAGAGCGGGATCCGGAACTCGGCGGTCCAGCCGAGCGAGTCGACCAGCGTCGCGGCGTCCCACACCGCGTCCCAGGCGTCGTCTTCTTGTGCGTCGTTGTACATCGCGTAGTCGCGCTTCACGCCGGCCGGGTTCACGGCGAACTCGAAGCCGGAGCGGCGGTCGTGGTAGGAATCGATCATGATCTTGAGCTGGTCGGTGGCGGCGCGGACGTCGCGGCGCGCGAGCAGCTTCAGGATGCTGTCGGGATGGGGGTCGAACGCCCGGATGAAGACGTAGAGGTTGCGGTCGTCGTAGGCGACCTTCGCCTCGGTGGCGTATCGGGGATCGCCGTCCTCTTTCGGCTGGAACTCGCGGAACTGGGTGATCGCCGGCGCCACACGCCAAACGGCATCGTCGTCCCGGCCATCGATCACCACCGGGCTGGTCGCCCGCACCGCGGACGCCCGCTTGGCACCGGGCAATGGGTCGGCGCCACCGGCGCCGGAAGACGACGCGGTGGATTGCAGCACGATCGCGAGCAGGACGACAGCGGGCATGACGGGAGCCTCGAGACCTGGTCGGACGATTAGACAGCTCTTACGGTGAAAGGGTTGGGCAGGTTCCGGCCTGACGAAGCCATGACAAAAGCCCCCGGGCGATGCCCCGGGGGCTTTGAACGTCCGAACAGAGTTGCCGATCAGTTGTGCGTGGCGATCAAGCTCGGCTCGATGGGCGCCGCGCCGTCGAACACGAGGTGTCCCGCCTCGAAGCGCGCACCGCGCAGGGCCAGCGTCAGCACTTCGTCAAGGTCTTCCACCAGGTGCACCTGCAGCGACGAGCGCACGTCCTCGGGGAGGTCCTCGAGATCGGGCGCGTTCTCCTTGGGGAGCACGACCGTGCGGATGCCCGCGCGCACGGCGCCGAGCACCTTCTCCTTGACCCCTCCGATCGGCAACACCCGGCCCCGCAGGGTGATCTCGCCCGTCATCGCCAGGTCATGGCGCGCCGGGCGGCGCGACAGCGCCGAGACGAGTGCCGTCGCCATGGTGACGCCCGCCGAGGGCCCGTCCTTCGGGATGGCACCCGCGGGGACGTGGACGTGGATGTCCGTGTCGGCGAACGCCTCCTCGGGAATGCCCAGCTGGTCGGCGTGCGACTTGGCGTACGTGAGGGCCGCCCGCGCCGACTCCTTCATTACGTCTCCCAACTGGCCGGTGAGCACGAGCTCGCCCTTGCCCCGCATGACGCTCGCCTCGACGAACATGATGTCGCCGCCGACGGGCGTGTAGTACATGCCCGTGGCCACGCCTGCCTGGTCTTCGCGCGCCTTGTGCTCCGGATGGACCTTGGGCCGTCCGATCAGGTCATCCACGTGGCCCGCGTCGACGCGGATGCGCTCGACCTCACCGCCCGCGATCTTGCGGGCGACCTTGCGGCCCAGCTTCCCGATCTCGCGCTCCAGCTGCCGAACACCGGCCTCGCGCGTGTAGCTGGCGATGATTTCACTGAGCGCGGCATCGGTGATCTCGAGCTGCTCGGGCGAGAGCCCGTTGTCGCGCAGCTGTCGAGGCACGAGGTAACGCTTGGCGATCTCGAGCTTCTCACGCTCCGTGTAGCCGGCGAAGTTCACGGTCTCGAGCCGGTCGAGCAGCGGCCCCGGAATGCTCTGCGGGAAGTTCGCCGTCGCGATGAACAACACCTCCGACAGGTCGAACGGGACGCCGAGGTAGTGGTCCGTGAACGAGTCGTTCTGGGCCGGATCGAGCACTTCGAGCAGCGCCGCGGCGGGGTCGCCCTGGAACGACACGCCCAGCTTGTCGACCTCGTCGAGCAGGAACACCGGGTTCTTGGCGCCGGCCTGTTTCATCCCCTGAATGATGCGACCGGGCATGGCGCCCACATAGGTGCGGCGGTGACCGCGGATGTCGGCCTCGTCGCGCGCACCCCCCAGCGAGATGCGCACGTACGGCCGTCCCATGGCCCGCGCGATCGATTTCGCGATCGACGTTTTCCCCACACCCGGCGGCCCGACGAACAGGAGAATGGGCCCCTTGGCTTCCTTGTCGTCGTCGTTGCCCCGGGCGGCGTCCTGGGGCGAGCGCTGGCGCAGCTGGCGCACCGCCAGAAACTCCAGCACCTGATCCTTTACGTCCTTCAGACCGTAGTGGTCCTGCTCGAGGATCTCCGCGGCACGCTTCAAGTCGAGCGACTCTTCGGCCCGCTTGTTCCAGGGCAGCTCGGCCATGGTCTCGAGGTAGGTTCGGATCACCTGCGCTTCCATGGAATCGCGATTCGCCCGCTCGAGCCGCTGGAGCTCCCGCTCGACCTCCTTCTTGGCGGCCTCGGGGAGCTCGAGCGCCGCGAACCGCTTCCGCAGCTCGTCCACCTCCACCACCTCATCCTCTTCGCCCAGCTCCTTGCGGATCGCTTTCAGCTGCTCGCGCAGAAACATTTCGCGCTGCCGCTCGCCCAACTCCTCCTGCACTTGCGACTTGATGTGCTCCTGAGCGTCCAGCACGCCGATCTGGCGCTGCACGTGTACGAGCACGCGCCGCAGCCGGTCCTCGACCGACAAGGTCTCGAGCAGGCCCTGGCGCTCCGCCGGCGGAATCTCGAGGTAGCCGGCGACGAGGTCCGCCAGCCGCCCGGGCTCGGTCACGCCTTCGAGCACCTGCCCGACCACGTCCTCGGGGAGGCCGGATTTCTGGCCCAGCTCCGCCGCCCGCTCGCGCGCCTCGCGATGCAGCCCGACGAACGCCGCGTCGCCCGGGTTGAGCGGAGGCAGGTCCTCCACCTCGCGCACGACGGCCTCGAGGTAGCGGCCGTTCTCGCTATAGTGCAGCGCGGTCGCCCGGGTTTCGCCGTGCAGCAGCAGCTGCACGCCGCCGAGCCCGCGCTGGATCTGGCTGATCTTGGCGATGGTCCCGGTGGTGTACAGCACGCCGGGCGTCACCGTGTCGACGTTCTCGCGCTGGGCCACCGCGAAGATGAGCCGCGAGTCGCTCTTCAGCGCGGCTTCGATGGCGCGCAACGTCGCCGGCCGTCCGGCGCCGATCGGCGTGGACACACCGGGAAACAACACGACCTCTCGGAGTGGCAGCACCGGGAGCGTCAGTCTCTCAGACATGGCTGCGATCTCTTTGTCAGGGTCTGGCCGCTGCATATGGTCGGAAGCGGTCGATAGCATCGTTCATGCCAACCAAAAACGCCGAGCTGAGCACGCGCGTTCCATCGCTCGGCGGTCAATTAGGCAGACGCTGCCGAATAGCCATCCATTGGTGGCGTTGGACCGTCGCCTTGGCGCGACGTCTCCCGTAAGTCGAGCGCAGCTTGCAGGTTGCACGCCCGCTCCACGGCGGCTAATCTATCCGCGCGCACTTCACCCGAGCTGGGATGAACGAAGCAGATAAGGCACTCGCGGCCCGCCTGGCACAGGCGCTGGGCAGCGCCTATACCCTCGAAGGGGAAATCGGCCGGGGCGGGATGGGCGTGGTCTTCAACGCTCGCGACGAGCGACTGAAGCGACGCGTCGCCGTCAAGGTGCTTCCCCCCGAACTCGCGTTCCGCGAGGAAATCCGGTTGCGCTTCGTGCGCGAGGCGGAGACCGCGGCCCGTTTGTCCCACCCCCACATTGTGCCAATCCACTCCGTGGGCGAGGGGCGGGACGGGCTCGTGTACTTCGTGATGGCGTATGTGGACGGGGAGTCGCTCGGGGCGAAGCTCAAGCGCCGCGGGCGACTGCCGCCGGACGAGGCGCGTCGCATCATGCTGGAGACGGCGGACGCGCTCGGAGCCGCGCACGCGCTGGGCATCATTCATCGCGACGTGAAACCCGACAATATCCTGCTGGAGGGCAGTCGCGGCCGCGTCGTAGTCACCGATTTCGGGATCGCGAAGGCACTCTCGTCGACCACGGGTTCCGCGACCCTGACGGCGACCGGGGTCGCCATCGGGACGCCGCATTACATGAGCCCGGAGCAGGCGGCGGGCGACCGCGAGATCGATGGCCGCTCGGACATCTACAGCCTGGGAGTGGTGGCATTTCAGACGCTGGCGGGGGAGCTGCCATTCCAGGCCCCCACGGTGCCCGGGATCCTGGTGAAGCAGATCACGGAGCGGGCGCCGCTCGTCACCGACAAGCGGCCGGACGTTCCCGAGGACCTGGCCGCGTGCGTGATGCGGTCGCTCGAGAAGGATCCGGAAGATCGCTGGCCCACGGCGGATGCGCTGCGGCGCGCGCTCGAGGCGCGCAGCGCCACGATGTACCAGCCGCGTCGCCCCAGCCTGTCGCGGGCGGCGCGGCCGCTTCCCCCGGCGGCGCGCGAGCCGCTGCCGGGGCGGCACACCGGCTTCGACCGGGCGGCCCGACGGCTCGAGCGCGTGCGCGAGCGCCCGCAGCTCGCGCCGAGCGGTGAGCCCGAGGTCGTGCGGGAGCTGCGGAGCCGGCTGGTCACGTGGGCGTCGGTGTGTGGGTCGCTCTTCATGATCAACGTCGCGACCGGGCCACACCGGCCGACCTGGTCGCTCTTCGTCGCGGGTGTCTGGGCGGGTACGGTCCTGTTACCGCGTGTCGTGCGGTTGTGGCACGCCGGGTATTCCTGGCGCGACGTGCTCGCCCGCCCGCCCGCACCGGACGCGATCGGGGCGCGCCTCGCCGCGGGAGGGCGCCGCCCGGTCGAGCTGCCGCGGGCCACGACCGACGAGTTCGGGCACGAGGCCGAGTCGATCCAGCAGGCGCGCAGCGATCGCAAGGCGATCCTCCGGATCGTGGATCGGCTGCCCAAATCGGAGCGGAAACTGCTCCCCGACATCGTGGCGACGGCGGACGCGTTGCTCACTCGGGCCGAGGAGCTCGCGCGCATGCTGCAGGCGATGAGCGGCAGCGTGGACCAGGGAGCCCTCAGGCGGCTGGAGGAGAAGATCGACGCGACCAGGCGCCAGCCGGACGGAGTCGAGCGCGACCGGCAGGTGAGCCTGCTCAATCGCCAGCGCCAGACGCTGACCGACCTGCTCACCCGACGCCAGCTTGTGGGGGACCAGCTGGAGTCGTGCGTGCTGGCCATGCAGAACGTCCGGTTCGACCTGCTCCGCCTGCGCTCGGCCGGCGTGGCGGTCGCGCTGGACGACCTCACGCGCGCCACGCAACAGGCGCGCGCGCTGTCGCGCGACGTGGACCACGTCATCGCGGCCGCGGGAGAAATCAAGGAAGCCCTGGGCGAGCGGCCCGGGGCTTAGCGCCTCGCCCCTGCCCGGCAGTGCCAGAGGCGGTCCGGCGCATCCGTCACCTCGATGCCGAACTCCTCCAACACCAGAAACTGAGTGGCCGCGTCGTCGCAGCGGCCCTCCCGGAGCGCGACCGCTGCGCGGAGCTCGTACGGTGTGGTCCACCCGGGATGCGCACGCGCGGCAGCGGCCAGTACGCTGTCGGCGAGTCGGGGCGGTCCCGTGAGGGCGAGGGCGGCGAGCGGATCGTGCAGCATGCCCGCGGGAAACGGGTGGCGGTACGTGCCACGGCCGCTCGTGAGCGCACGGCGCAGCGCCGCAGCGGTGCCGCTCCAATCCGCCGCGCGCGCCGCGACCGCAGCCAGGCCTGCTTCGGCTTCTGCCGTGTCGCCCCCGCGGGCGATGGCCTCCTGAAGCAGGGCCGCGCGCCTGCGCTGGTCGCCCCGTCGCGCCGCCAGCGCCGCAGCGAACAGCAACGCCTCGGGGTGGCGCGAGCGGACCAGGCCGGGCAGGACGCTGTCCACGAACGCCGTGTCGCCCGCCGCGAAGCGCATCCGCGCGACGCGTACCAACCAGACCGGATTGTCGGGCTGGGCGCGGTGCGCGGCCATGAGGATCGGGCCCTGGGTGGAGGGGAGACGCGGCGCGGTCATCGCGCGCGCCAGCAGCACCGGGGAGGTGCCGGGGTGGCCGCCGACCCGGAGCTCGAGGGCCATGAGCGAGTCGAAGACGTGCGCGTCCCAGTCGGCGTCGAGGAACCGGCGGGCCGCCACGAACTCGAGCTCGGGACGGTCGTCCCGGTGCGTGAGCGTGCCGCGCTCGGCGAGCTGGGCGACACCGTTCTCGTCCAACAGGTGGCGACCGAAGTGATCGCCCACGGAGTCGATCCCCAGCCATTCCCGGCTCAGCCCCCCCAACGCCGTGCCGGGGGCCAACAGCCGTCCGATCCAGGCCCGATCGTACCGGAGGGGCCGGTCGGAAGCCAGGATCATGAGGTCGAGGCTCGAGGAGAACCACACCTCCACGTGAGGGAACACGGCGCGCACATTGCGCACGATGCCGGCGACGATCGGTAGGGGCAGCTGGTAGAGCTGTACCCACTGGCTGAACACTCCCCCGTCGACGAGGCGCGATCGCACGATCTGGAAGAACTCCGGCGTATAGAGCGTCGCGACGCCGGCGACCCACGGATTAGACGGCTCGGAGACGATGACGTCGAACAAATCGCGGCGCAGTTGGAGCGCGCTGCGCGCGTCGTCCGCCACGGCCGAGACCGCCGGCCGCGCCAACACCGAGTCGTTCACACCGGCGAACAGCCCGCTCACCGACAGGACGGCGGGCTCGATCTCCACCACGCGCACGCGCCGCATACCGGGGACATCCGCCAGCACCCGCGTGGTGACCCCGCTCCCGAAGCCGATCACGAGCGCCGACGTGGGCTCCGGTCGTGCCGCCGCCGGAGCCAGCCCGAGCATGATCTGGGTGTCCATGTCACCCTGGTCCGAAGCGTCCACCTTGCCGTTGACGCGGAGCGTGCGGCCGCTGATCCCTTCCCAGACGCTGACGGTCGCGTTCCAGCCCTCGTGAAACGCGAGTTGGCGCGCCCCCCGGTGGGCGAGGAAGGCCTGGCGAGCGGCGGGGCTCATGGGGTCGCGAGCGTAGATGGTGGGGCCGAGATCGATCAAGCGGGAGCTCCAGCCCGCGGCGCCGACGGCGGCGCCGAGCGCGATGCTCCCGAGCCCTCCAGCCGCGAGCACCCGGAGCCGCAAGGCGCGGTGCTCCGCCGAGCCTTCCGCCACCCCGCGAGCGGCGAGCGCCGCGAGCACGAGGGCGGCCACGCCGTTGATGACGAGACCCAGTCGCAGCGTGGTCTCGGTGCCGAGCGTGACGACGAGCACGAAGCCGGTGAGCACCGCACCCGCGATGCTGCCCAGCGTGTTGAGCGCGTAGGCGGCGCCGACGTCGGCGCCGCGGGCCGCGTCACGCGGCGCGGCGAGATCCGCGAGCAGCGGGAAGCTCAATCCCATCCCCACCGCGGGAATCAGCACGACGGCACCGACCGCGAGGCCCAGCAGCCCGAGGCGTTCGGTCGCCCCGAAGCCGGGGTGCTGGAACACGCTGATGACGTAGAGGGGCAGCGCGCCGAAAAACGCGAGCAGCAGCGCCGCTCCCGCTCCGGTAATCCCCTGGGCCAGCGCCGCGTCGGCCACTGGAGGCGGCCGGGCGGGGCTCCGCCGGGCGACGATCGCGCTGCCCAGGCCGATCCCGAGCAGGAAAACGAGCAGCACGAGCGTGAAGGCATAGGTCGAGCCTCCGACCACCATCACGAGGACGCGCGTCCAGGCGATCTCGTCCAGCAACGATGCAAAGGCGGTCACGGCGAGGAGGGCGAGAGCCACGCGCCGGGTACGATCCGGCGGGCGCGCGGTGGGTGACGGCGGGGCGGGGCTCGGGTCGAGCGGCCGCGCCAGCGCGAGTGCCGCGGCCCCGAGGGTGAGGTTGAGCGCGGCCGTCGCGTACAGCGATGGGCGAATCCCGACCCGTTCGATCAGGAAGAAGCCGGCGAGCGCCGTACCGACGACCGCGCCGAGGGTATTGAGCGCGTACAGGCGCCCCAGAGAGGTCTGAAGCCGATCGCGCTCCACCCCCATGAATCCCTTCGTCAGGGCGGGAAGCGTTCCCCCCATGAGCGTGGTCGGCACGAGCAACACGAGTGCCGCGAGGCCGAATCGCAGCGTGACGCTCGCGGCGCCCCCCAGGGCAAGCGTTCCCGCGGTGCCGATGTAGACCCGATGCGCCAGCGACAGGACGAAGGGAGACGCGAGCCCGAACACGCCGATCGCGATCTCGAGCCAGCCATAGAGCGCGGCGGGCCTTTCGTGGCGGTCCGCTTTCCGCCCGAGCAGCCAGGCGCCGAGGCCGAGGCCGCCCATGTAGGCCGCCACCACGGTGGTGATGGACTGGATGGTGGACCCGAAGGCCTGGTACAGGATCCGGACCCACAGGAGCTCGTACACGAGCCCCGTGGCGCCCGAGAAGAAAAACAGCAGACTATACGCCCGCGCGGCGTTAGAACGCATGCAGCAGGCGCATCGCTTGAGCGAGATCCTCTACCTGCGGCAGGATGAAATCCTCGAGATCGGGCGCGTAGCCCACGAACGTGTCGGTGGACGCCACCCGCTTCACGGGCGCGTCGAGCCAGGAGAAGCACTCGTCGCCGAGCCGGGCGGCGATTTCCGCGCCGTAGCCCCACGAGAGCGAGTCTTCGTACGCCACCAGCACCTTGCTGGTCTTGCGGATCGACG
The DNA here is from genome assembly GCA_003222155.1 of Gemmatimonadota bacterium. GTDB lineage: Bacteria > Gemmatimonadota > Gemmatimonadetes > Gemmatimonadales > GWC2-71-9 > AG41. The sequence goes on from QHUU01000079.1 coordinate 11,063, forward strand.
TCGCGATCGCCTCCCAGTCCACCGGGGAGAGGCTGCGCAGATCGATCACTTCGACGCTCACCCCGTCCTGCTCCTCGAGCTGCTTCGCCGCGACCAGCGAGCGCTGCACCACGGCGCCGTACGTCACGACGGTCAGGTGCCGGCCCTCGCGCACGCGCTTGGCTTTGCCGAACGGGATCATGAAGTTGGGGCCGGGGTTGGGCGCCTTGTTGTACGTCTGGCGGTAGAGGTGCTTGTGCTCGAGGAACAGCACGGGATCGTCGCAGCGGATCGCGGTCCGCAGCAGGCCGTTCGCGTCGAGCGCGGAGCTGGGGCAGACCACGCGCAGCCCCGGCACGGCGGTGAAGACCACGGCGCCCGTCTGCGAGTGATAGATCGACCCGCCCTTCAAGTATCCGCCGTAGGTCACCCGCACGACCGCGGGACAGCTGAAGGCGTTGTTCGAGCGCCAGCGCAGCGTGGCGAGCTCGTTGCGGAGCTGATGGTAGGCGGGCCAGATGTAATCGAAGAACTGGATCTCCACGACGGGCTTCAAGCCCCGGGTCGCCAGCCCGATCGCCCGACCCACGATGTTCGCCTCGGCGAGCGGCGAGTTGTACACGCGGTCGCTCCCGAACTGGCGCTGCAGCCCCCACGTGACTTTGAAGACGCCACCTTTTCCCTTCACCTGCGGGAGGTACTGCTCGCGGCTGGCGTCGGCCACGTCTTCGCCGAAGACGAGGATGCGGGGATCGCGCGCCATCTCGTCTTTGAGACAGGTGTTGAGGAGATCCACCATGGTCGTCGGATCGCCGCCGAACTGGGGGTCGTCCTCGGTGTCGAACTGCTCCGAGGTGGGATCCACATCGGGCGAGTAGACGTACAGCAGCGCGCTCTCGGCCTTGGGCTGGGGGGACGCCAGCGCCATGTCCGCGGCGACGGCGATCTCCTCCTCGACGCGCCGCTTGATGGCCTCGATCTCCGCGTCGGTGGCGACGCCATCGGCGATCAGGCGCTTCGGGAACACCTCCACGCAGTCGCGGCGCGCGTCGTCGTCGCGCTCCTTGGGCGGGCGGTAGAGCACTTCGTCGTCCGAGAGGGAGTGCGAGTAGGGGCGGATGACGTGCGCATGCACGAGGGCGGGGCCCTTGCGCTGGCGCGCGTACTCGGAGGCGCGCAGCAGCACGTCGTACGACGCGACCGGATCGCAGCCATCGACTTCCTCGACCAGGAGGCCGGGGAACCCCTTCACGAGCCTCGACACCGAGCCACCGGCGGTCTGGATTTCGACGGGCACCGAAATCGCGTAGCCGTTGTCCTCGATCAGAAACAGGATCGGCAGCTTCAAGTTGGTGGCGCTGTTCAGGGCTTCCCAGAACTCCCCTTCGCTGGTCGTGCCGTCGCCCGCCGAGACGTACACGACATCGTCGGTCCGGGTGGGCTTGTCGGAGGTGGCGTCGAGGCGCGCATAGCGGAGCCACGCTTCCGCGCAGCCCACGGCCTGCAGGAACTGCGTCCCGGTAGGGCTCGATTGGCTCACGATGTGCAGCGCCTTGTGACCCCAGTGCGACGGCATCTGCCGGCCGCCGGAGTTGGGGTCGTCGGCGGCGCCGACCGCGGAGAGCAGCATCTCGGTGGGGGTCATGCCCAGCGCCAGGCAGAGCGCGCGGTCGCGATAATAGGGATAGAACCAGTCATAGGCGGGGCGGAGCGCTCTGGCGGCGGCCACGAGGACGGCTTCGTGCCCGGCTCCCGAAATCTGGAAGTAAATCTTGTTCTGGCGCTTGAGCTGGATTTCCTTGTCGTCGATACGACGCGACAAGAGCATCAACCGGTACATGTCGAGCAGGTCGGCCTTGGACAGCGCCTTGGCGGCCCGGGGCCCGGGGTGCGTGCGTGTCGCCATGGCTCAAAGATAGTCGGGCGTGCAATATTTGCCGACATGAACGAGGCGACCACGCAACGCGTCCTCGGGCACTTTGCTTGCGGCCTGCACGCGTTGACGGTGAAGCACGGCGGCGAGGAGCACGGCATGACGGCCAGCTGGGTGAGCCAGGCCTCGTTCCATCCACCGATGGTCGTCGTGGCGGTGGAGAACCGATCGAAGACGATCGGCATGATCCGCGACGCGCATCACTTCGCGCTCAGCGTGCTGCGCGCCGGTCAGCGCGAGGTGGCCGAAAAGCTCGGCGGGGCATCGGCCGGCGCCCCGCACACGCTCAAGGGAATCAGGACCAAACCCGCGCCCGCGTCGGGCGTTCCGGTGCTGGCCGACGCGCACGGGTGGCTCGAGTGCCGCGTCGTGGCCACGCTGCCGAGCGGGGATCACACGCTGGTGTTGGGAGAGGTGCTGGACGCGGGGGTGGAGGACGGGGAGTAGGGGTTCGGGACTAGGGGTCAGGGACTTCCCGGTCTCTCGTAGACGACCTTCCCGCCGACGATCGTGTAGCGTACCCGCGCCTGATCGAGCGAATCGGCCGGCAGCGTGAAGAGATCGCGGTCGAGCACCACGAGGTCTCCGTCGTAGCCGGGGGCGAGCGTGCCACGCGCGCGCTCGTCGAAGGTCGCGAATGCGTTGCCCGCCGTGTAGGCGTGCAGGGCCTCGTCCACGCCGATCTTCTGCTCCGGCACCCAGCCGTCGGGATGCTTGCCGTCGAGCGTGCGACGCGACACGGCCGCGTACACGCCGAGCACGGGGTCGAGCGGCGCGACGGTCCAGTCGGAGCCGAAGGCCAGTGTGGCGCCGGTGGCGAGCAGGGTGCGGAACGCGTACGTCGTCCTGATCCGCACCGGTCCGATGCGCTGCTCCACCCAGCGGCCGTCGTCGATGGCGTGGTAGGGTTGCATCGATGCGATCACGCCCAGGTTCCCGAACCGGGGAATGTCCTGGGGACGCAGGTGTTGGGCATGCTCGACGCGGAAGCGGCGATCGCGCCGACCATGGGCCCGCGCGACGCTGTCGTAAATCGAGAGGAGGATCGCGTTGGCGCGATCCCCGATGGCGTGCACGGCGATCTGCAGCCCGGCGGAGTCCGCGTTGCCGATCCAGCTTCGCATGTCCGCCTCGGGGTGCTGCAGCAGGCCGCGGTATCCCGCCGAGTCGCTGTAGGGCTCGAAGAAGTACGCGGTCCGCGAGCCTGCCGAGCCGTCCATGTAGCCCTTGAGCCCGCCGATCTTCACCCACTCGTCGCCGGCGCTCCCCGCGCGTCGCAGCGTATCGGCCACGGCACGCCACGCGTCGAGCGGCAGGTAGAGCGCCACCCGCAGCGTGAGCCGGCCCGCCCGCTCCAGCCGGCGGTAGCTGGCCAGGTCCGCCCATGAGGCGGACATGTGCGCGGTGGCGGTCACGCCCAGGCTGGCGGCATGGGCCAAGGCGCGCGCGAGCCCCGAGTCGCGCCGCTCGGGCGACGGCTCGGGAACGACTCGTCCGATGACGTCGAGCGCTCCGTCCTTGAAGATTCCCGTCGGTTCCCCCGTGCGCGCGTCCCGGAGGATCTCGCCGCCCGGAGGCGTGGGGGTCTGCTTGGTGACGCGCGCCGCGCGCATCGCGGCGGCGTTGGCGAGCGCTTCGTGCCCGTCCACGCGGTTCACGAACACGGGGTTGTCCGGGGTCACCGAGTCGATCCACTGGTGCTGCGGCAGCCGCTGTCCCGGCCAGAGGGTGTGGTCCCAGTCGCCGCCCAGGATCCACTCGCCGGATTTGAGGGTCTTGGCGTACGCCTGAATGCGACGGACGAACTCCGCGGGCGTGGCCGCGTCGCGCAGGTTCACGGACGCGAGCTGGAACCCGCCATCGATGAAGTGGGTGTGGCCGTCGGTGAAGCCGGGCATGACGAGCCCGGCGCGGGCGCGCAGCACGACCGTCCGGGGGCCCACGTACCGGGCCACCTCGGACGAGTCTCCCACAGCCTGGATCTTCCCCCGCGCAATCGCGACCGCGCCGGGTCGAGGCCGACCGCGCGAGAGTCCGGTCCACAGCACCCCGCCGCTGACCACGAGGTCGGCCTTGCCGCCGCAGGCGGCGAGAGAGACACACAACAATCCCGCGGCCAGGCTCCGGATCATACGCGTGTCCTCAGCGGAGTTTGGTGATGCGATGAATGGTTTCGAGCGCGGCGATCGGATCGGACGCCGCCGCCTGGTCGCCGCGGGGCGCAGCCGCGGTCGTGAGCGCGTCGCGGATGTCCAGCAGGACTTCCAGCAGGAGCTGCTCGCGCTGGTAGGCGGCGTCGAGATCGGCCATGCGGGCCTGGTCGCCGGCGGCCTTGGCGCGCTCATAGGCGTCGCGGTAGATCGCTTCGAGATTTTGCAGGACACGGTCGCGGGGTCGCGGCATGCCGGGGAAAATACAGCGCCGGCGGCCCCACGGGAGGACTACGGCGTCAGCGTCACCGTCAGGGCGATCTGGTCCGTCCCCGCCCCGCCGTCCTTGTCAGTGACGGTGACCTGCACGCGATAGGTCCCGGGCACCACGTAGAGATGAGACACCGAGATGGCGTCCGACTGGCTGGAGGTCGTCCCGTGGGTCGAGAACCCGTCCCCCCAGCTGATGTCGTACGACCACGGTGCATCGTCCGCGCCCGGATCGCTGAACGTCGCGTGCAGCGTGAAGAACCCGGGGGCCGTCCGCGCGTCCCCGCCGGCGTCCACGGTGGGTGGGATGTTGCCGATGGTCGCCGTGGTTTGCGCCGGTGCGCTGAGCGCGCCCCGCGCATCGGTGACCGTCAGCGTCACCGGGTAGGTGCCGTCCGCCGTGTAGGTGTGGGACGGCTGCGCCCCGCCGCTGCTCGTCCCGTCGCCGAAGTCCCAGGCGTACGTGAGCGCGTCTCCGTCCGGATCGTATGATCCGGTGCCGTCGAAGACCACTTGACCTTCCGAGCGGTACGGTCCGCCGGGGTTCGCGGCGGGGGCGTGATTTTCGCCCGCCGCGCCGTGACACGTTCCCCGGCCCGCGTCCGTGAACGTCTCGCCGGCGACAGGGACGAACTCCCAGGCGTACCCGCCGTCCTCGAGTGTGACCTTCAAGACTCCGAACGTGAACCCACGGACTTCGCTGTTCGGGTGGATCGCGACCGTGGTGACTTCGTCCAGGCTCTCGCCACCGGTGCCGACGTTGATCTCGCGGATCCCCGTCGCGTCGTTGCGGGTGCCGTCGGGCTGCATCGGCGCAAACCGCTCGTAGTGGTGCACGTGCCCGTTGAGCACGACGTCCGCCCGTGCGGCGTAGAGACGGTCCCACAAGGACCGGCGGTCGTCGTTGACGGTGTAACCGTCGAAGTTGGACGACAGGAATAGGGGGACGTGCCACATGGCGAGCGTGCAACGCTTCGTATTCGCGGTCAGATCGCCGACGAGCCACTGATCCTGCGCCGATCCCGGCCCGAACGGGATGTTGTCGTTCAGCACGATGACGTGCCACGCCCCGAGGTCGAAGCTGTAGTAGCCCAAGTCGCGCGGGCCAGCGCGCGCACCGAAGTAGTCGAATGCGCCGTTCGCGTTGCCCGTGTCGTACTCATGGTTGCCGAGGACGCCGTAGGTGCGGGACTTGTGCCGCCCCCAGCTGGGGTCGTAGCAGTTGGTGTAGTCCGCCAGCGTGCCGTGGGGGAAGGCGTTGTCCCCGAGCGTGACGACGGTGCCGGGGATGGCGTCCAGCAGGTTCGCCGTCGCTTCGTCGTCGACGCCGCCGCACGTGGCGATGTTGCCGGCGCCGACGAGGACTTCGCCTGCTGTCGCGGCGGCGACGGTTTCAAGCGGAGCCGTGGCGCTCGGTCCACGTGGCGCGTCCGTACAGGATTGCGCGACCAACAGGCCGAGAACGGCGAGCGCGATGAACGACGCGTGGTTCGGGTGCCTCACGCCGCCCGAAATTGTCAAAAACCGTGCCGCATTTCGACTCCGGCGAGTGCCGCGGCGACGCAGCTACGCCAGGGGTCGCAGCACCAGTCCGCTCGGCACCTTCGGCACGAAGTACGTCGACTTGGGCGGCATGACCTCGCCGGCATCGGCGACCGCGAACACCTCGTCCACTTTGGTGGGATTGAGCAAGACGGCCGCGGCGGCCTTGCCGGCGCGCACCGCGTCGAACGCCGCGCGCGGATCGGGCGTGTAGGTGAGCGACGGCGTCGCCGGGTCGGCGCCGAGAATGTGCTGGACCACGAGCGCCTCGATACGGGCGACGTCGAGCGCGCGGATCGCCGGAGCATTCCCGAGCCCTGGCGCGCGATCGAGCGACACACCGCGCTTCAACACGAGGGTCACGTCGTAGTCGCCGGGGAACGCGACGATGCACGCGGTCCCCTGTCGCCCCAGCTCGGCCAGCCGCTCGACCCGATCCATGCAGGGGGCCACCCGTCCCACGTCGAACCAGCGGCGCCAACCGTCGAGCAGCTTGGACGCGTCCCGCCCGGAGCCGAAGATGATCCGGTGCGTGGGGAGGATCGTAAGGCCGGGATCCGCCGCCGACACGACGAACGCCAGCACGCGGTCGGCGCCGGGTGTCTCCTGCGCGTAGGCGACCGCCGTCTCGTAGCGGTGGTGGCCATCCGCGATATACAGCTGGGCGCTCCCGGCCACGCGGGCCAGCTCCGCGGCTCTCTCTCCCGAGACCACCCACAGGCGCATCTCCACGCCGTCGAGCTCCGCCCGCGCCGCGGGCGCGCCCGACGCGGCCTGCACGAGCGAGCGCGCCAGGGCGCGATCCGGATCGGGGGCGAGCAGGAAGATGGACTCGAGGCTGGTCCGGCTGGCCCGGAGCAAGGCGAGCCGGTCCGACTTGGGCGCCGAGTGCGTCTGCTCGTGCGGGCGCACGCGGCGCGTGGAAAACGGCTCGGCGCGCACCGCGGCGAACATGCCGGTACGGGTGCGCCGCTCCCCCGAGGGAAGCGCGTAGTCCTGCGCGACGACGTAGACCGACTCCGCGGCGTCGACGCGCAGCACGCCGGCGTCGCGCCACGCGGCGAGCTGAGCAGCGGCGTGGGCATAACGGTCCCGGCCCGCCGGCGCTTCCGGCAGGATGAGGTGGACGATATTGTGGGGGTCCCGCGCGGCGTAGCGCGCGCGTTCCTCCTTGGAGATCACGTCGTAGGGGGGTGCGACCAGCGCGCTGAGGCGGTCGCGGGAGGCATACCGCTCACCGCGAAACGGCGCGACAAGCGGCGGCTGTTCGGCGTTCACGATTCCCCGGAGTCTCTCGTGTCCTTGCGCGAAGCTCAGCAAGCGGTCGACCGCTGGATCGGTCAATATAAGGAGGGATATTTCTCGCCGCTCACCAACCTGGCCCGGCTCTCCGAAGAGGTGGGCGAGCTGGCCCGCGAGATCAACCACCGGTTCGGTGAGAAGACCAAGAAGCAGGAGGAAGCCGAGGGCTCCCTGGCCATGGAGCTCGCCGACGTCCTGTTCGTCGTGATCTGCATCGCCAACTCGCAGCATATCGACCTGGACGACGCGTTCGCCCGGATGATGGCGAAAGTCACCTCCCGCGACGCCGACCGCTGGACCAGGAAGGCACGCTGATCTCCTCGTAGAGCCGCTGGTACGACTCGAGGCGGTCGGGCTCCACGGCGTGCTCTGCCGCGGCCTGGCGCACCGCGCATCCCGGCTCGGCGAGATGGCGGCAGTCGTCGAAGCGACACTGATCGAGAAAGCGCCGGAACTCGGGGAAGCAGGCGGCCAGGAGCTCCGGGTCGATCCCCCACGTTCCCACCTCCCGCAGCCCCGGCGTGTCGACCACGTAGCCCCCCCCGGCCAGCGGCACGAGCAGGGCGGCGCGGGTGGTGTGCTTGCCGGTGCCCCACTTCTCGCTGATCGCGCCGATGCGGAGGTTCAGGGCGGGGTAGAGCGCGTTCAGGAGGCTCGACTTGCCCACGCCCGACTGACCGGCGAGCACCGACTCGCGGCCGCGGAGCAGGTCGCGCAGCGCGGGCAGGCCCAGCGGCTGCGTGACGGAGGTGGCCAGCACCTGGTACCCGGCGGGCGCATACCGGGCGACCAGGGGCTCGAGCGCGCCGCGGTCGAGATCGATCTTATTCAGGACGATCACGGCGGGCAGGCGATTCGCCTCCGCGATCACGAGAAACCGGTCGAGCATGCGCGGATTGGGCTCGGGCTCGCGCGCCGCCGCCACGACGACGACCTGGTCCACGTTGGCCGCGATCGGCTGCGCGCGCCGCCCGATCCGGTCTCCGGCGGCGGCGCGACGCGCCAGCACCGAGCGGCGGGGCCGGACGCGGGAGATGGTCGCGGTGCGGTCGGCGCGCACCTCCAGCTCCACCACATCGCCCGCCACCACGCGGTCGTCGTCTTTGCGCTTGAGCTTGCCACGCAGCGTCGCCGTGACTTCGCCCAGGTCGGTATGCACGCGGTAGCTCGAGCCGGTGCGGGCCAGGACCACTCCGCTGGTCACGCGCGTCCCTGCTGGCCGATGCAGCGATCGAGATGCTGCTTCAGCTCGTGCAGGGTGAGCGCGAGCAACGGCGCGAGCGCTTCGGCCGGCGTGGCCCCGGAGGCGAGGTACTCCGTCTCGAGATGCCCGACGGGCCGGTCGCCCGAGTCCGACCAGCGCACGAACAACAGCGCGGCGCCGTAGCGGCCTTCCGCATCCGGGGTCTCGTCCACGAACGTGCCCACCGAGTACGCCCGCCCGTCCGCGCCGCCGAACGCGGGGGCACGCTCGTGTACGCGCCAGTAGCCGCCGAGCGTGTCGTCCGTCAGCTCCGCCGTAGTGACTCCCGCAGCACGTTGCCGAGCAGGAACGCCACGTTGGCGGGCCGCTCGGCGAGGCGGCGCATGAGGTACGGGTACCACTGTGTGCCGAACGGCACGTACACGCGGACGTTGTAGCCCTGGCGCCGCAACGCGAGCTGCAGGTCGCGCCGCACCCCGTACAACATCTGGAACTCGAAACGGGCCGGGGGGATGCCCTTGTCGCGCGCGAACGTCTTGGCGTGCTCGATGATGCGCGTGTCGTGCGTGGCGATGCCGGGATAGGTGCCCCGCAAGAGCAGCCGTTCCATGCAGCGCACGTATGTCGCATCCACGTCGCGCTTGGCGGGAAACGCGACCGTGGCGGGCTCCTGGTAGGCGCCCTTGCACAGCCGCACGCGCGCCCCGAGGGCGATCATTTGCTCCACGTCCTGCTCGGTGCGGCGCAGGTATGATTGCAGCACCACCCCCACCGCGTTCCCGAACTCCGCGTGGAACGTACGCTTGAAGAGCTGGAGCGTCCGCTCGGCGTACTCGGACTGCTCCATGTCGATCCGCACGAACGAGCTCTGTGCGCCGGCCTTCCCGATGATGACGCGCAGGTTTTCGACGCACAGTTGCTCCGCGATATCCAGCCCCATCTGCGTGAGCTTCAGCGAGACGTTGGCGTCCGCGCCGGCGGCCTTGACGCGGTCGAGCGTCTCGAGATACGTGTCGCGCGCGGCGTGCGCCTCGGCGGCGGTGTGCACCGACTCGCCCAGCACGTCGAGGCTCGCGGTGATCCCCGCCCCGTTCAGGTCCTTGAGGGCGGCGACGCCCGAGTCCACGGTCTCGCCGGCGACGAAGCGCGCCGCGAAGCGGCGCGCCAGTCCGTTCCCCCGGATGAAGCGGAAGATCCGGGGCTGCTCGCTGAGCCACAGGAGACCGGTCCGCAGCATCAGGGATAGAACTTGCCGCCATCGGCCGCCCGGTCGCGCAGCGCCTCGCTCGGTGCGAAGCGGGGGCCGTAGCGCTCGGCGAGGCGCTCCAGCTCCCCGACGATCCGCACCGCACCGAGGTCGTCGGCGTGTCGCAGCGGCCCGCCGCGAAACGGCGGGAACCCGAAGCCGAAGACGGCCCCGATGTCGCCGTCACGGGGCGTGCGGACGATGCCCTCCGCCACCGCCCGCGCCGCTTCGTTCAGCATCATGAGGACGAGCCGCTGGATGATCTCCGCCGGGCGGGGGCGGCCGTTGGGGTGCACGCCGATGAGCTCGTACACGCCCGCGTCCACCGCGCCCTTCTTGCCTCCCGCGTACTTGTAGAACCCCTTGCCCGCCTTGCGCCCCAACCGCCCGCTCTTCACCATCGCGGCGAACGCGGGCGCCGGGGCCAGCCGCTCGCCGAAGGCGGCGTGCATCACGCCGGCCACCTTCTCGGCCACATCCATCCCGACCTCGTCGAGCAAGGTGATCGGTCCGACGGGAAAACCCCATTCCGCCATCAGCCCGTCGAGGTCCTCCACCGCGACGCCTTCGGCCAGGAGGTAGCCGGCCTCGTTCATGTAGGGGGTGAGAATGCGGTTGATCCAGAACCCCGGGCTGTCCTTCACGACGATCGCCGTCTTGCCCATGCGGCGGCCGAACGCGACGGCCGTGCTCACCACGCCCGGGCTGGTCCGCGCCGACGGGATCACCTCGAGCAGCGGCATGCGGGCGACGGGAGAGAAGAAATGCATCCCGATCACGCGTTCCGGCCGGGTCGCGACGTCGGCGATCTCGTGGATGGGGATGGTCGAGGTATTGGACGCGAACACCGCGTCCGGGCGCGCCGCCTCCTCGACCTCCCGCAGCACCTGCTGCTTCACCGCCAGGTCCTCGAATACGGCCTCGATCACGAGCTCGGCACGGCCGAATCCCGCGTAGTCCGCGCCGCCCGACAGCAGCGCGACGAGCCGCGCGTGCTCGTACTTCGTGATGCGACGTCGCTCGAGCCGGTCGTCCAGGATGTCGCGCGCGGCCGCCAGTCCCTTGGCGACGCGCGGCAGGTCGGCGTCCTTCATGCGGACGTCGACGCCCGCCTGAGCGATGGCGGTGCCCGCGATGCCCGATCCCATGAACCCCGCGCCGACGACTCCGAGGCGCTGCACCTCGCCGGGTGCCGGGGGTTTCGAGATTCCGAAGTCCTTCTTGAGCGCCGTGGTGGCGAAGAAGATCTGGACGAGCTTGCGGGATACGTCCGACACCGCGAGCTGGGCGAACAGCTGCGCCTCGCGCTTGAGGCCGGCGCGCACGCCGTGGCGCAGGCCGTGCTCCACCGCTTCGAGCGCCGCGAGTGGAGCGGGATAATGCCCTCGCGTCTGCCGCAACACCTGCTTGCGTGCCGCGCGGAACACCACGCGGCGGCCGAGCGGGTTGCCGTCGAGCAGCCACGCCACGACGCCGCCGCGCCGTTTGCGCCTGGGCCGCCAGCCGCCCGCCAGTCGGCGCGCGGCCTGGAGGGTGACGTCCCGCAGGATGGCCGGGTGGACCAGCTCGTCCACGATGCCGAGGCGGAACGCCTTCTGGGCGCGCTCGACCTTGCCGGCGAGGATGATGTCGAGCGCCGCGCGCGCGCCGATCAACCGGGGCAGCCGCTGGCAGCCACCCGCGCCGGGCAGAATCCCGAGCTGCACTTCCGGGAGGCCGAGCTGGGTCTTGGGGTGGTCGGACGCGACGCGGTAGTGGCAGGCGAGGGCGAACTCGAGCCCGCCTCCGAGACACGCGCCGTGAATGCCCACGGCGATCGGCTTAGCGAAGCGCGCCACGCGGTCGAGCAGCTCCTGCCCGTCTGCGGAGAGCCGCTCGGCCTCGGCGGCGGTGGTGAGGCGGACGAACTCTTCGATGTCCGCGCCGGCGATGAAATTGTCGCGCTTGCCAGAGAAGAACGCGACCGCCTGCACGGCGCGGTCGCCCTCGAGCGCCGCCAGGGTCGCGAGCACGTCGTCCTTCACGACACGCGAGATCTTGTTGACGGGCTCGTTCTTCAGGTCGAACGTGACGACGGCCACCGCGCCGTCGGCGAGCTCCCACGTGAGCGCCGCGCCTCCGGCCGGCCCCGGCGGCATCAGCGGCGCTCCAGGACCATGGCGAAACCCATGCCGCCCTGCGCGCAGATCGACAGCAGGCCGAACTGCGCGTCGCGGCGGGCCATCTCGTTCGCGAGGGTCGTGACGATGCGCGCGCCCGTCGCGCCGAACGGATGGCCGATGGCGATCGAGCCGCCCATCACGTTGATCACATCCTCGTTGATCTCCCATCCCTTCGCCGCCCACCCCTGGATATTCGAGAGCACCTGCGCGGCGAATGCCTCGTGCACCTCGATCACCCCCAGATCGCGCCATCCGATCCCGGCACGGTCGAGCGCCTGGGGGACCGCGAAGATCGGCGCCTGGAGCAGCTGCCATCCGGGATCGACTGCCGCGACCGCGTAGGATCGGATGTAGGCCAACGGCGTGTAGCCGAGCGCGCGCGCCGCGGCGTCGCTCATGAGCAGCACCGCCGCTGCCCCGTCGGTGAGGGGAGACGAATTCGCCGCGGTGACGCTGCCGTAGCGGCGGTCGAAGACCGGTTTGAGCTTCGCCATCTGCTCGAGCGACGTGTCGCGGCGGATGCCGTTGTCCGCGGTCACGACCGGGTCCCCCGGGCGCGGCGGGAACCAGGGGACAATCTCAGCCGTCAGCCGGTGATCGTCCGTTGCGCGGGCGGCGAGCTGGTGGCTGCGCAGCGCCCAGCTGTCCTGTGCCTCGCGCGAGATGCGGTTCTCCTTCGCCATTTTCTCGGCCGATTGCCCCATCGATTCGCCGGTGGACGGCTCGGCGATGGCGGGCGAGACGGGGACGAGGTCACGCGGCCGAATGCGGCTGAAGGCACGCAACCTGGCCGCGAGCGACTTCGCCTTGCTCGCCTCGACGAGAATGTCCGCCAGGCGACGGGAGGCGAGGATCGGAATGTCGGAGAGCGACTCGACCCCGCCCGCCAGCACGACGTCGGCGTGACCGGAGACGATTTCGTCGTGCGCGTTGGCGACGGCCTGACCGGAGGAGGCGCAGGCACGGTTCAACGAGTAGGCGGGGATCTCCTTGGGAAACTGGGGGAGGAGGCTCACTTCGCGGGCCACGTTCGGCACCAGCGCCGACGCCACCACTTGCCCGAAGATCACGGCGTCCACCTCGGCACCGGCCAGGTCGGTGCGCTCCAGCAACTCGCGCGCGACGAAGCGGGCCAGATCCACGGCCCGCACGTCCTTGAGCGCGGTGCCTGAGCGGCAGAAGGGGGTCCGGCAGCCGGCCACGATCGCGACGCGCCGTCCGTTTCCAGCGGGCATTACATTCTTCTCCGCGCTCACGGAACGAAACCTACCACCGTCCCGGCGCGCGGGCCAAGCCGGAGGAACGCCGACGAACGAAACGGAATTCTCACACCGCACGCGTGCCAAGGCCCTCACGGCGATGGCGGCCGAGCCGGTGGACGTGCTCGTCGTCGGCGGCGGGATTACCGGCGCCGGGATCGCGCGCGACGCGGCGCTGCGCGGCTTTCGCACGGCGGTGGTGGACAAGGGCGACTTCGCGAGCGGTACGTCGTCCCATTCGTCCCGCTTGATCCACGGCGGACTCCGTTATCTCGAGCAATACGAGTTCCACCTGGTGCGCGAGGCATCGCGCGAGCGGCGGGTTCTGCTCAACGTAGCGCCGCATCTCGTCCGCCCGCTGCCGTTCGTGTTGCCATCGTACCGGGGCGCTCGGGTACCGGCGTGGCGACTGCGCGCCGGCCTGTGGCTGTACGACCTGCTCGCCGGCTTTCGCAACGTGGGGCTCCATCGCTGGCTGGGGCGCAAGGCGACGCTTCGGCTCGAGCCCGGGCTGCGCGACAAGGACTTGCAGGGCGCGGCGCTCTACTTCGACGCGCAGACGGACGACGCGCGGCTCACGCTCGCCACCATGCGTGCCGCCGCGCACGCGGGCGCTCTGGTGGCGAACCATGCGGAGGTCACGGCGTTGCTCAAGCCGGACGCACGGATTCGCGGCGCCGCGGTGCGCGACGTGCTGAGCGGACACGAGTACAACGTACGCGCGCTCGTCGTGGTGAACGCGACGGGACCCTGGGCGGACGAGCTGCGGCGGTTGGAGGATCCGGAGGCGGAGCCGGTGCTGCGTCTGACCAAGGGCGCGCACGTCGCCGTGCCGCGCCAGCGCATGGGCCACCTCCGCGCGATGACGCTCACCTCCCCGCTCGACGGGCGGGTGATGTTCGTGCTGCCGTGGGGCGATCTCAGCTATATCGGCACGACCGACACCGACGACGAGACCCCGCCCGACGACGTGCGCGCCACGGGAGAGGACGTGATTTACCTGCTGCGCTCCGCCAACTGGTTCTTCCCCACGGCACGCCTCTCGCCGCGGGACGTCATGGCGACCTGGGCAGGCCTGCGCCCGCTGCTGCGCGCGACGGGGGCGGGGGGGCGGGACGTCGCGCCGTCGGACGCCTCCCGGGAGCACCGCGTGGTCGAAGGCCCGGGCGGATTGCTCACGATCGCGGGCGGCAAGCTCACCACCTACCGGCTCATGGCGCGCGATGTGGTCGATCGTGTCGCCGCCCGGCTGCGCGCGCTGGACGGTCGTCCGCGTGTCGCCCGACCCCCGACCGATCGGCTGCCGCTGCCCGGAGGCGAGACGGCGGACCTGGAGGGCCTCGTGAAGGCGGCGACGGAGCGGGGTGCCCGCGAATCGACGGCGCGGTACCTGGTGGGAGCCTACGGGAGCGAGGCCGCGGCGGTGCTCAACCTCGTGGAGCGTGACCGCGCCCTCGGGCAGCCGATCGTGGCCGGGCGACCGGAGGTCTGGGCGGAGGTGACGCACGCGGTGGAGCGGGAGATGGCACTCCGGCTCGCCGACGTGCTCATCCGGCGGCTGCATCTCTTCTACGTGACGCGCGACCAGGCGGTCTCCGCCGCGGGCGCCGTGGCGGACCGGATGGCGGAGGCGCTCGGCTGGGACGCGACGCAGCGCGCCGCCGAGGTGGCCGACTACCGAGCGCAGGTCGAGCGATCGCGTGCGTTCGCGGAAGAAGTGGCGGGGCTCCCCAATCCGTGATAGTATCTCCCGCCTGATGCGCGTCCCTCCCGGTGTGGGCCTGGTCGCCGCCGCGCTCGCGATGGCGTGCGGCCGCCGTGTCGGGCCACCCGGCGCCGACGCGCGCCCGGCCGCCTTGCAGGGTCCCGCCGACTCCCTCATTCCCGATGGTCCGCTCGGCACGGCCATCCGGCGCGGCCGCGCGCTGCTGCTCGCCACCGCCGAGAGCCTTCCGGCGCACGTCGGCAACAAGCTGCGGTGCGTGAGTTGTCACCTGGACGGGGGCCGCCGGTCGAGCGGCTCCTGGGTCGGCGTGTTCGCGCGCTACCCGCAGTACCGGGCACGCAGCGCCACCGTCGAGACGCTCCAATACCGGATCAACGACTGCTTCCGTCGCAGCATGAACGGCCTGCCGCTCGCGACCGACGGGGCGGACATGCGGGACATCGTCGCCTACCTGTGGTTCCTGTCCCGCGCCGTGCCGGTCGCCCCGGCGCCCATGTCCAACCGGCTCGCGAAGTGGGCCGCCCTCAGCGCCGACACGGCGGCCGGCGCCCGCGTGTACGCGACCAGCTGCGTCAAGTGCCACGGCGCGGAGGGCGAGGGGACGGCGGTGGCGCCGCCGGTGTGGGGGGCGCACTCGTACAACATCGGCGCGGGGATGGCGCGCGTGCGCACCGCCGCGGCGTTCATCAGCGACAACATGCCGTTCGACCAGCCGGGCACGTTGACCGACCAGCAGGCGTTCGACGTGGCCGCGTACGTGAACCTGCACGGCCGCCCGGATTTTCCCGACAAGGTCCACGATTGGCCGAACGGCGACGCGCCGCCGGACGTCGCTTATCCGACGGAGGCCGCTCGACATCACCGTTCCACCACCCGATAGGAGGGTCTGTATGCCGGAGATCGCCAACCTCACCACGCATCGCCGCGGATTCCTGGGGCGCATCGCTGCGGGCGCCGCCGCGCTCGGATTGGGCGGCTGGGTCGCCCCGCTGGACGCCGCCCCACAATCGCGGTCCGCGCGCGCCGTCTCCGCCAACCACGAGTTCGAGGCCTGGCTCAACAAGATCACGGGGAAGCACAAGATGATCTACGACGTCCCCGAGCCGAACGACGGATTCGCGTTCGCGTGGGCGCGCGTCTTCCTCAACACGACCAACGAGACGTACGGCACCACGGACGGCGACAACTCGGTCGTGATCGTGCTGCGCCACTCCGGCATTCCCTACGCGATGGAGAGCGCGATGTGGGCGAAGTACAAGCTCGGGGAGGGGTTCAAGATCGCCGATCCCGCCACCAAGGGGCCCGCCGTGCGCCATCCACTGCTCCGGCTCAAACCGGGCGACGCGCCGATTCCGGGCATGGGCGCGGACGAGCTGCTCGCCAAGGGTGTCCTGATCGGCGTGTGCAACATCGCGCTCACGATCTACAGCGCGAAGTTCGCGAGCCAGATGGGGATGCAGGCCGAGGCGATCAAGAAGGAGTGGGTCGCAAGCCTGCTCCCCGGCGTGCAGGTGGTGCCGTCCGGGGTCATCGCCGTCAACCGCTCGCAGGAAAAGGGCTGCGCCTACTGCTTCGCGGGATGAGACAATCGAGGCGCGGTAGGGGCGCAGTATGCTGCGCCCCTATCCCGCCGCCCTACCGCATGGCTATCGCCGGCCGCGCGTCTTGGCCAGGAGGCGCAGCACCTCCAGGTAGAGCCAGATCAGCGTGACCATCAGACCGAAGGCGCCGTACCACTCCATGTATTTGGGCGCGCCGCCGGCCACACCGGTTTCGATGAAGTCGAAGTCGAGGATCAGGTTCAGCGCCGCGACGACGACGATCACGCCGCTCACCACGATACTGGCGGTGCTGCTCCCCTGGACGAACGGCATGGCGACTCCGAACAGCCGCAGGACCAATCCGACGACGTAGTACAGGGCGATCGCGCCAGTCGCCGCGATCACGCCGAGCTTGAACTTCTCGGTCGCCTTGATCAGCCCGGTGCGGTAGGCCACGAGCATCGCGGCGAGGGTCGCGAACGTCAGACCGACCGACTGCATCACGATGCCGGGGTACTTGGTCTCGAGCAGCGCCGAGAGCCCGCCGAGCACCAGCCCCTCGAGCGCGGCGTACACGGGCGCCGTCACGGGAGCCCATTCCTTTTTGAAGATGGTGACGATCGCGGCGACGAACCCCCCGATTCCGCCGAGCACGATCCATGGGCCCGCCACCGATGGGTCGAGCGCCGTGCGGACCTGGCTCCAGACCCAGGCCGCGGGTACGACCACGAGAAAGAGAAGAAACGCCGCCTTGTTGACGGTTCCGTCGAGCGTCATCGCGGGCGCGGTCGGATCGCGCCGCAGGTCGGCGAAGGTGCGGGCGTTCAGGGCCGGGTTGGACGTGCGCATCAGAGCCATGGGACTCCTCGAGAAGATGTACGGTCGAGCAATGTAATCTAATTCATCGCCATCCCCGGAGGCTGCGGATCAAGTCGTGCAGCACCAGAAACTTCTCGAACACCGGCACGCCCTTGCGCTTGCGCCCGAACTCCGCGAACAGCTCGCGCAGCCGCCCCCGCCGCGCGACGTAAAAGCGGAACGTTTCGGCAAAATCCTCCTGCGGATGCGTCGCCGCGTAGGCGGTGACGTAGTTGGGGAGCGTCGTCGTCACGCCGCGCCGCTCGAAATCCACCCACTTGGAGTCGGCCACCCGATACGCCTTGCGCACCTCGCCGAAGGCGCGGCGGAAGCGTCCGGTCCGGGTGAACGACCAATTGTGGTAGAGGAACGAGTGCCCGAGCTCGTGGAGAATCAGTCCGGTGAGCATGTTCCACGAGATCTCGTCGCGGCGCCGCTTGCCGGTGACGTAGCGGCGCTCGATTTCGATGATCTTGGGGGTGCGGTGCGTCACCCCCGAGACACCGGGCCGCAGCAGGACGCGGTAGTTCCAGTCCTTGAGGCGCCCGACCACGAGCAGCTGGCGAACCCGGCGCAGCGCCTGGCGGATCAGGTCGCGGCCGGTGGCGTCCTCCCCGCACCAGGGGCAGACCTCCATCCAGTCGTTCACCCCTTTGCTGCAGTGGGGGCAGACGTTCTGGAATTCGCGATAGTGCCACCGCTGCGGGCGGCCGCACCAGGGGCAGAACCGCATCGGGTACATCACGCCGCCGCCGCAGCCCCAGCGGCAGCGGCGGTGATACAGGAATCCCTTGGGCGCCTTGAGGGGCTCGGGGCTCGAGTTCCTGTCGGCGATCTCGCGCCCGCACCAGGGGCAATACGAGAAGCTGTCGGACACGACCCAGCCGCAGTAGTAGCACTCCGCGCCCGTCTGCTTCGTGGTGTCGCGCCATTCGAGCCGTCGCCCGCAGTTGGAGCAGTGCGCCCAGAAGCGCGCGATCTCCGCCGCGCAGGTGGGGCAGCGCAGCTCGGGTGTCGGCACTTCGCGTCTACGCCGAGTCACGTGCCATCGCCTCGTCCACGATCCGCTGGATGAAGTCGGTGTAGCCCATGCCGGCCTTCTCCGCCGCGTCCGCCATCTCGTTCTCGGCGGCGAGAAACGGATTGGGATTCACCTCGAGCACGTACAATTCGTCGTCGTGGGTCAGCCGCAGGTCCACCCGGCCGTAGTCCTGCAGCCACAGCGCGTGAAACGCCGTGGTGCAGATGTCCCCGATCTTCGCGCCGACCTCGTCCGACAGCCCCTTGGCGAAGACATTCTTGATCTTCTTGCGCTTGCGGTATTCCTCGTCCCACTTCGCCTTGTACGTGGCGATGCGGTGCTCGCCGTCGGATTCCCCGAAGGTCAGCTCCACGACGGGGAGCAGCTGGAGCGTCTGATTGCCCAGCAGGCCGACGTACAGCTCCCGTCCCTCGATGAGCTCCTCGACGATGGCGGCCTGGTGAAACTTCTCGTGGATGAACTTGACCCGGGCCGCGAGATCCGCGTCGTCCTCCACGACGGACGCCTGCGAGATCCCCACCGACGCGTCCTCGAGCAACGGCTTCACGATCAGCGGGAACCGCAGCTCCGACGGCCGCACCGGCTTCTCCCCGGGCCGGAACTCGGCGAACGCCGGGACGCGGATGCCATGGTGAGCGAGGATCTTCTTGGTGAGCGACTTGTTGCGGGCCACGAGCAGCCCGGTCGGCGACGAGCCGGTGTAGCGATAGCCGTGCATCTCGAGCACGGTGGCCAAGGCGTACTCGTGCCGCGCCCGCCCGCGAAACGATTCGCATCCGTTGAAGACGAGCTTCGGCTGGAACGCGGCGAGCCGCTCGAGCACCGGCGCCAGCTGCTCGGCCACGCCGACCATGAGCACGTCGTGCGTCAGGGCCATCAGGGCCCGGGCCACGTCGTACTCCGCCTCCTCGACCTTCGCTTCGACTTCCTTCTTGTAGTCGGCGTCCTCCCAGTCGGGGTGGAGCGTGTCGAACACGACGGCGACCTTCACCGCCCCGGCCCTCCCCCCCCGCCCCAAACGAGGAAGTGGGAACGCGGAACGCGGAACAGCACGACAGACCGAGTCGCGTGACCCAGGTCGCTGCTCTGTTCTGCGCTCCGCGTTCCGCGTTCCGCGTTCACGCCTTCACCCTCGCCATATCCCGCCCCACGGTCGTGAGTGCGATGAGGATGACGAGCCCCCCCACGGCCCCCGCCGTCGGCAGCAGCAGCATCGCCGCCCGCAGGCCGAACCGGTCGGAGAGGTAGCCGATCAGGGGCGGGGCGATGGCGTCGCCGGCGAGATGCGAGAACAGCACGAAGGCGCCCAGCACCGACGCCCGGACGGCGGCCGGCACCACGTCGAGAATGACGGCCGAGAGCGGCCCGTTGTACCACGAGTAGAGGAAGAACGTCCCGAACAGGAGCGGCACGAACAGCCGCAGCTCGTCGATCAGGAGCAGGGCGGCGCACACCGGACCCCCCAGCACGAATCCGGCGCCCGACACGACCACCCGACCTCCGCTCCAGCGTGCCAGCAGCCAGTCTCCCGTCCTGCCGCCGAACAAGGCGCCCAACGCGCCGCCCGCGAGCCCCCACACGCCGAACTGCCGCCCGATGGTCGCGACCGACAGCCCGTGCGTGCGCTCGAGGAAGCTCGGTGCCCACGCGATGAGCCCGTTCACGGCAAACGTGACCAGGGCGCCGCCCACGAACATCCAGATCAGCGTCGGCGTTCGGAGCACGGTGCCGGAAGCCTGGAGGAAATCGCCGAACGCCGTGGCCGCGACCCCGGTCGCCTCGCTGGTGCCACGCACGGCGATGGGGACGAGGCGCACCACCGTCCACACGGCGCCGATGCTCACGCACGCGGCGAACGCCGCCGTGTCGAGCCCGGGCGGAAGCCCGTGGAAGACGTCGAGCGCGCCGGAGAGCGCCGCCCCCGCAAGCGTAAACCAGATCAGCGGCTTTCCAAGATTCAGGGCGCGTCGCGCCCGGGCGCGACCGCGGTCGTACCAGCCCTCCACAGTGGCGCGGATCGTCGCGGGTGGACGACGCCGCGGCTCCCGCAGGCGCGACGCGAGCAGCGCCAGCACGAATCCCGGGACGCCGAGCACGACAAAGGCCGCCCGCCAGCCGTGGCGCTCGGCGAGCACACCGCCCAGCCAGATGCCGAGCACGCCGCCGAACGCCATGCCGACGGAGTAGATCCCGATGGCGAAGGCGCGGCGGCGGCCGCGGAACAACTCGGCGATCAAGGCCTGCGCGGCGGGCCCGTAACCGGCTTCCCCCACGCCCACCAGCGCCCGGCACAGCAGCAGCTGCCAGAAACGGCCCACCGCCGCACCCAGCGCGGTACAGGCGCTCCAGAGGCCCACGCCGAACGCGATCACCGCGCGCCGAGACTTCAGGTCTCCCACCACGCCGAGCGGCAAGGCGAACAGCGACAGCACGACGACGTACGCGGATCCCAGCCACCCCAGCTGCTGGTCGGAGACGACGAGCTCCCGCTTGATCGGCTCGAACAGGGCGAAGACGACGTTGCGGTCGATGTAGTTGAGGAGGTTGATGAGCGTGAGCAACCCCAGGGCATACGCCGCGTACGCCCGGGACGTGGCCGCGGGAGCCGCGAGCTCAGGGTCTGCGGTCGACAGTCGTCGCCTCCGCGCGGGCGTCGCGGTCGCCTTTCGCCTCGCGGTATGCCTCGGTGAGCTGGCGCATCAGCTGGTCGCGCCGATCGTACAGGCGTCTGAGCCGCCGCTTCTTGCGCCTGGCGAGCGCGTACGCGGCGACGATCGGGAAGCCGACCGTGTTATCCACGTAGCAAACCACCGTCCCCGGGAGCTGGTCGGGGTCGACCTTGCCCCAGCTCACCGCTTCGGCGGGTGTCGCCCCCGACAGTCCGCCGGTGTCGGGGCGGGCATCGGTGATCTGCAGGTAGTAGTCGTGGCCCTTTTCGCTGATCCCCAGGACCTCCTGGATCTGCGGCTCCGTCTGCAACACGAAATTCTTGGGGCTGCCGCCCCCGATGATGAGGACGCCGCTTTTGCCGCCGTGCGTCTTGGCGTCGAACACGATCGCCGAGGTCTCGTTCACGTCGGCGCTGGGATCGAAACGCAGCTGGGAGCCCGTGAGCGCCTGCTCGGCGACGTTCATGCCGATGGACGAATCGCCGGGCGACGACGTGTAGACCGGCACGCCGCACTGATGGGCCACGCCGAGCAAGGACTTCCTCGACAACCCCAGCGCCTTCTCCCGCTGGAGGATGTAGCCGCCCAGGAGATAGTGGTACTCGGCCGTGCTCATGGGCCGCTGGAACTCGGGCCCCGCCGACACGTCTCGAATGAAGGCATCGGTGGAGAGCAGCACCTCGTAGTCGAAGAAGATGTCGTAGATGCGCACCACCCCCTCTTCGCGCAGCTCGACGTCGTCTGCGAACGGCGTCCCGCGATGCATCGCGAGCCCGAGCCCGAAATGCGCGTCGTGGTAGAGGTTGGCTCCGGTGGAAACGATCCAGTCGAGGAACCCCGCCTCGACGAGGGGGATGAGCGTGGACATCCCGAGCCCGGCGGGCGTCATCGCCCCCGTCAGGCTCATCCCCACGGTGACGTCGTCCTCGAGCATCCGCTCGGCGAACAGCCGGCATCCCTCCGCCAGGCGGCCCGCGTTGTAGGCGAGGAACGCGTTGTCCACCAGCTCGGGGATCGTCTCCCGGCCGGTGATCGGCTTCGGGTCGATGCGCTGGCCGCGCAGAAAGTCCTTGCGAGTCATCGTGGCATCCCCAATTCGCTAGACGTCGCCGTCGGCAGCCGCCGTCGGGAGCGCCTGCGTGCGGCGCTCGCGCGCCTGCCGCACGATCGCCACCGCCTCCCGCGGGCTGTCGGTGATGGTGAAGAGCTGCAGGTCCGTGGTGGCGATCTTCCCCTCGCCGGCGACGCGGTCCCGCAGCCACTCCGCGAGCCCCTGCCAGTACGCCCGGCCGAACAGGATCACGGGGAAGTGCTTCACCTTGCCGGTCTGGATCAGCGTCAGCGCCTCGAACAGCTCGTCCATGGTGCCGTACCCGCCCGGGAAGACGATGAAGCCCGTGGAGTATTTCACGAACATCGTCTTGCGGACGAAGAAGTAGCGGAAGTTGATGGCGCGCTCGACGTAGGAGTTGAGCCCCTGCTCGAACGGCAGCTCGATATTGCACCCGATCGACAGGCCGTTCCCCTCCTGGCACCCGCGATTGGCCGCTTCCATGATCCCGGGCCCGCCGCCCGTGATGACCGGGAAGCCCTCCTGGGCGAGCAGCCGCGCGGTCTCCACGGCCTTTTCGTAGTAGGGATCGTCAGTCTGGGTGCGCGCCGACCCGAACACCGTGACGGCGCTGTAGACGTCCGAGAGCGTGTCGAACCCCTCGACGAATTCGCCCATGATCCGGAGTACGCGCCACGAGTCCGTCTTCGTGAAGGCGCGGCGCTCGCGGGGAACCTGGGAGAGGAGTCGTTCGTCCTCAGTGATCGCCGTCCGTGGCGAGCTGCTCGAGCGCTGCGACATGGTCGTCCTGCACGTTATAGAAGAAAG
>QHUU01000080.1 GCA_003222155.1 Gemmatimonadota bacterium
GATGAATGGCTGGTCCACTCCCTCGAGGGAGTGGTGACGCCGGAGCTTGTCGCCGAGCTGCGGGAGAAGGCCGCACCGCAGGCGACCCTGTGGGAGACGCTCGTCGCCCAGAAGGTCGCCAGCGACGAGCAGATCCTCACCGCGCTGTCCACCCGGTTCCGATTGAAACTCGCCGAGCTGGACAAGGCGGACCCGACCGCGAAGGAGCGGGTCCCCGAGCAGGTCGCCCGCCGCTATCACATCCTGCCGCTCCGCGCCACCGACTCCTACCTCGAGGTTGCCACCGCGAACCCGTTCGATCTGGACGCGGAGAAGGCGCTGGCGTTCGCCACGGCCCGGGAGATCCGCATGCTGCTGCTGGCGCCGTCCAAGATCGCCGAGCGGCTGGACGAGATGTACCGCCCTGAGAAGGCGGTGGACAAGCTGCTGGAAGGCATGGAGAGCTCGGCCGAGCTGGTACAGCTGCAGGACAGTCTGGCGCCGGACGAGATCACGATCGCCGCGTCCGAGGCCGAGGCGAGCCAGCGCCCGGTGGTCCGGCTGGTCGATCTGATCATCTCGGAGGGGATCCTCGCGCGCTCGAGCGACATCCACATCGAGCCGGAAGAGGGCGGGGTGGCGGTGCGCTATCGCATCGACGGAGTGCTGCGCCAGGTGATGAAGATTCCGCGCCAGGCGGGGTTGCCGCTGATCTCGCGCATCAAGATCATGTCGTCGCTCGACATCGCCGACCGGCTGCGGCCGCAGGACGGCCGGGCGCGCGTGGCGGTGAACGGCCAGCCGATCGACCTGCGCGTGTCGACGCTGCCGGCGGCGCTGGGCGAGAAAGTCGTGATCCGCATTCTCGACTCGCGCGCGACGGTGAAGTCGCTCGACTCCCTGGGCCTGAATCCGGGCGAGGCTGATGGGATCACCCGGCTGCTCGAGAACCACGAGGGGATCATCCTCGTCACCGGCCCGACCGGCTCGGGCAAGACCACGACCCTGTACTCCTGCATCAACCAGATCAAGAGCGAGGGCGTTAACATCGTCACGGTCGAGGACCCGGTGGAGTACCGGATGCAGGGCATCGTGCAGGTGCAGGTGCAGGAGAAGGCCGGGCTGACGTTCGCGTCGGCGCTGCGCTCGATTCTGCGCCAGGACCCGAACGTGGTGCTGATCGGCGAGATCCGGGATCGCGAAACGGCGCAGATCGCGGTGCAGGCGTCGCTCACCGGCCACCTCGTGCTCTCCACGCTGCACACCAACGACGCGGCGAATGCCGTCACCCGGCTCGTGGACATCGGCGTGGAAGCCTACAAGATCGCCGCGGCGCTGCGCGGCGTGATGGCGCAGCGGCTGATGCGCAAGCTGTGCCCGACCTGCAAGCAAGTCTGGATGGAGACGCCGCCCGAGCGCCTCCTCAGGTGGGTTCCGAAGGGCACCCCGCTGTATCGTGCCGCCGGGTGTCCGGACTGTGCCATGACCGGATACCGTGGCCGCTTTTCGATCGTCGAGGTATTGACGGTATCGGCCGAAGTGGAGCGCCGCATAGCGGCGGGAGAGACGGCGGACCACATCGCGGGCGCCGCACGGCGCGGGGGAATGAAGGGGCTGTGGGAGTCCGGGCTCGAGCACGTGCTGCGGGGCGAGTCCACGCTCGACGAGCTGACGCGGGTGGTGGACATCCCGCACGAAGAGGATCGACCGCCGGAGGCCACCGCCCCGCCCGCGCCGCGCCGCTCGGGATCGGGGCGGCCGCAGCCCTTCGCCGCGCCGCACGCCGGCGCCGCGCTTGCAGCCGAGCCCGCCCCCCCGCCCGAATCGCTGGTCGAGCACTTCGAGCTGCTCGAGGAGCCTGCGCCCCCGCAGCGCTCCGGCCCGCACGGCCTCCCCGCCGTCAAAGTCCTGCTGGTCGACGACGAGGACAGCCTGCGCAAGGTGATGCGCGATCTGCTGGAGCGCGACGGCTACGATGTGACCGAGGCGCGCGACGGCGTGCAGGCCCTCGACCAGATCGACCGGGTCGGGCCCGATATCATCGTGCTGGACCTGAATCTCCCCGGGCTGGACGGGTACGGCGTGCTGTCGCACCTGCGCTCGCGCCCGGCGACGGCGTCGATCCCGGTCATCGTGCTCACCGCGAAGGGCGACGAGGACAACGAGGTCCGCGTGTTCGAGCTGGGGGCGGACGACTTCCTCACGAAGCCGTTCCGCGCGCGGGCACTGTCGGCCCGGCTCGAGGCGGTGCTCGGCCGGCGTCGCTAGCCGCGAGTGAACTCGCGACTCGGCACCTGCCCGTAAACGGGCACAGAGACGTTCTCAATGACAGAATTGCGGGTTGCCTTCGTCGACGCCTACGTCCTCCGCATCGGGACAGCTGGCCTCGAGGTGCTGGCGCTGCGCCGCGCTTCTGGAGGTCGGTCGCCCGGCTCGTGGGAGACGGTGCACGGGCACATCGAGCCGGGCGAGACGCCGGTGCAGGCGGCGTTGCGCGAAGTGCGCGAGGAGACGGGACTCGACCCCGCGCGACTGTACAATGTGTCGCGCGTGGAGGCGTTTTACCGTCACCGGACCGACGAGATCGCACTGATTCCCGTGTTCGCCGCCGTCGTGGACGGCGCCGCCGAGCCGCGCGCGTCGCCCGAGCACGACCGCGTGGAGTGGCTGGCGCCAGCCGCCGCCGCCGCGCGCTTCGCCTGGCCGCGCGAGCGCAGAGCACTGGACGACGTTTTGTCAATCCTCGGGTCCGGGGACGCAGGCTTGCTGGAAGACGTGCTGCGGATATGCTAGAGGCGGGATCGAGTGGACCGACTGGAGACCTGGACAAGCGCCGACGGCATGTGAACCCGTTCTATCACCGCATCTATCGCGTGGTACGCCACATCCCCAAGGGCCGCGTCGCCACGTACGGCCTCGTGGCCCGGCTGGCCGGCCGGCCCGGCGCCGCGCGCACCGTCGGCTGGGCCCTCTCGGCGCTGCCCGAGGACGCGGATGTCCCGTGGTGGCGGGTGCTCAACGCGGCCGGGCGCATCTCGCTCCGGGGAGCCCATGAGGCCAGCGTGCTGCAGCGCGCGTTGCTGTTGCGCGAAGGCGTGAAGTTCGCCCCGGGTGGGGCGGTGAACCTCGCCTTGTTCGGGTGGCCCGCCGAGGCCTACGACAGCGCGCCTGCGGCCCCCGCCGCCCACACGCGCGCCGCCTCGTCCCGCAGATCGCGCAGGTTGAAAGGCTTGCGGACGTAACGCAAGCCGAGCCGGGTCAGCGCGTCATCCGATCCGGGCCGCACGTCCCCCGTCGCCACCAGCACGCGGTTCTTGAGGGCCGGATGCGTTTCAACCAGTTGCGTCACGAACAGGTGATCGCGCGCCCGCGCCTGCGCGTCGGCGAGGATCAAGTCGTACGTGCGGGCGCCGGCGAGGTCGAGGGCGTGCTGGGCGTTGCGCGCCACGTCGACCGTGTGTCCTTCCCGGCCGAACAGCGCTTTCACCATGCGGCGCACCGCCGGATCGTCGTCGACGAGCAGGATCGCCCGCTTGGCGGCCGGCGGCGCGGGCGCCGCCTCGGGAAGCGGGGTCGCGCGCAGCGCCGCGTCGGCCGGCGCCGCGGGCAGGTCCACCAGAAACGCCGCGCCGCCTTCCGGCGGCCGCTCCACGCCGACCCGCCCGCCGTGGGCTTCGACGATCGAATACGTGATGGAGAGCCCGAGCCCCGTCCCCTGGCCCGGCTCCTTGGTCGTGAAGAACGGGGTGAAGAGATGCGGCAGCACGTCGTCCGGGATCCCTATCCCTGAGTCCGCGACTTTCATCCGGACGCGATCGTCGAACCAGGTAGCGAGCCGGATCACGCGCGGCCGCTCCGGCGGATTCTCCGCGACGGCCTGGGCCGCGTTGTTCAGCAGGTTCAAGAGCACCTGCTGCAGCGCGTGACGGTCGCCCAGCACCGGCGGGAGCGTCCCCAGGTCTTTCTCGACCGCGATGTCCTTGAGCGTCAGGTCGTAGCTCATCAGCAGCAAGGTCCGTTGGATCACGTCGTTCAGGTCCACGGGCGCCTGCTCGGCGGGTCCCTTGCGCGCGAATGTGAGCAGGTTGCGCACGATCCGACCGGCGCGGTCGGCCTGTTCGTGAATCACACGCAGGTGGCCACGATCCTTGGCGCCGAGGTCCTTTTGCTCCAGCAGGAATTCGGACAGGCCGGCGATCGAGGTCAGCGGATTGTTGAGCTCGTGGGCGACGCCCGAGACGAGCTGTCCGACGGCAGCGAGCTTCTCGCTCTGGATCAGGTGGGATTCCATCGCCTGCTGGTCCGTCACGTCCTCGACCAGCACTACGACGCTCTGATCGTGCGCCGGCGCGGGGATGCGGGCCGCGGTCACGCGGATCGCGCGCCCCAGGGTGGTCGAACGCAGCACGATCGGCTGCACCCGGTCGCCCGCGCGCGCGGCGGCGAGCAGATCGACCAGCGAGGGCGAGGGCCCGACCAGGGACTCGATCAGCTCCCGTCCGATGACGTCCGGGATCGGCGCGCCGAGCATGGCGGCGAAGGAGCGGTTGGCGCGGCGCACGCGTCCCGCGTCGTCCACCACCGCGATGCCCTCGCTGAGGGAATCGAACGCCGTCTCCCATTGCTCCTTCGCGTGCCGCACCATCTCGAAGAAGCGCGCATTGGCGATGACGATGGCCGCGTGCGTGGCCACGGTGGACAGCAGGCGGACGTCCTCCGACGCGAACACGCCGCCGCGCGGGTTCGCGATCACCAGGGTTCCCACCACCACGCCGTGCGCGCGCAGCGGCACTGCCGCAGCGGAGTCCGCCTGCACGCCCTCGACCAGCCGGGTCGGCTCCCCGCCCGAATTGCGCACCAGCTCGAGGCGCTCGCGGCCCAGAGAACGGGCCACGAGACCGGGATCGTCCGCGCCGATCGAGCGACCCGCGAGGGCCGCGAGCGTGCCGTCGGCGGCCGTGACCCGCAGCAGGGGGCGGTCCCCCCGTCCCCCTCCCCCTCCCGCTGGTCCCGCCTCACCGTCCGGCGCCAGGGCGACCAGGGCCCCCTGGGCGTCGAGAAACCGCATCGCGTAGCGCACCACCTGCTCGACGATCCGGTCGAGCTGCAGCGAACCCGACAGGATGAACGACAGCTCCTGGAGGGAAAAGAGCTCCGACAGACGGCGGTTGAGCTCGTCCGCAGCCCGCCGGCGGTCGCGCTCGCTCTGGCGCAGGCGGCGCCTGAGCCGCAGGGACCAGCCTACGGCCCCCATGGCGGCGACGGCGAGGAGTGCGAGCAGGATGCGCATGACGCACAACAATAACGCGGGGGAGGTCGGCGAGCACGAGGTAGGACGGATCCTGCCGATTCCGCGCCATGGCGCGCCCGCCGCGCTGCTGCGCGTGCGCTTGCCTCGGGCCTGCCCGCCAGGGTCGGGCGCGGTTTTTGCCCGCCCGCCTCATCACGAACGCAACAAGGAGGTTTTCATGATCGCGTTCGCGAAGCGCGAGACGCGCGTGCTATTCGGTGCGGCGGTTCTCGCGGCCGCTTGTGCCGACCAGCCCGCCGGCCTTGCGCCGCCGTCGAATCCGCAGCGCGCCAGCCCGTACATCGCGCACACGCGGATTTACTAT
This sequence comes from Gemmatimonadota bacterium, assembly GCA_003222155.1. Lineage (GTDB taxonomy): Bacteria > Gemmatimonadota > Gemmatimonadetes > Gemmatimonadales > GWC2-71-9 > AG41. Next base: position 5,595 of record QHUU01000080.1, read on the forward strand.
CTCGCCGCCGAGGACACCAACTGGAATTACGCGCCGCTCGGCCGGGACCCGGTGTACGACCGCTCGCTCCCCGCTCCGTGGGGCACCACGACGGTGTACGCCAAAGCGCGTTACGTGCAGTACACCGACAGCACGTTCACCGCGCGCGTGCCGCAGCCCGCGTGGCAGGGCATTCTCGGCCCGATGATCCGGGGCGTCGTGGGCGATACCCTCAAAGTCGTGTTCCGCAATCGCACCAGCCAGCCGCTGTCGATCCACCCGCACGGCGTACGTTACGATCCGGCCGACGAGGGAGCGGTGTACGATCCGCCGCGCGGGGGCGGCGATTCGGTGAGTGCGGGCGGCACCTACACCTACACGTGGCGCGTCGTACCCGAATCGGGCCCCCTGCCCGGGGAGCCGAGCTCCAAGGTTTGGCTGTACCACAGCCACGTGACGCCCGACGTGGAGGTGTATCGAGGACTGGTCGGCACCATCGTGGTCACCGATCCGGCATATGCCCGCGACGATGGATCACCGGACGACGTCACCAGAGAGTTCACGACGCTGTGGCTGATCTTCAACGAGAACACCGAGGCCACTCCCGACAGCCTCCAGGAAGCGAACTTGAAGCACTCGATCAATGGCTACTTCTTCGGCAATCTCCCGGGGCTCACGATGAATCGGGGAGATCGCGTGCGCTGGTACGTCGTGGCGCTCGGCACCGAAACGGACTGGCACACGCCGCACTGGCACGGGGAGACGATCCTGGTCGAAGGGAAGACCTACAACGACGTGATCGAGGTCGGGCCCGCCAGCATGAAGGTGGGCGACATGGTGGCCGACAATCCCGGGACGTGGCTGCTGCACTGTCACGTGGGCGATCACATGATGGCGGGGATGTACGTGACCTACACCGTCGCAGGCAGCGGCCCGCCCCCGCCGGTAGCGGCGACGCGCGATACGGGGCCGGGGTGGTCGCCCTTCTAGGCGGCCCGGGCGACGAGCCGCCGTATGCTGTCCCGTAGATCCGCGATGCCTTCGCCCGCCCGCGCGCTCGTGACGATCACCTGATCGGGGGGGAGCTCCAGTGTCTTCGGCAGCTCGCGTTCGCGGGTGCGTCGCTCGCCGTGGGACAGCTTGTCGCTCTTCGTCAGCGCGGCCAGGACCGGGGTCTCGCGGGCGGCGAACAGCTCCTGGATGGCCCGGTCTTCGGCCGAGGGCTCGCGGCGGCTGTCGAGCAGCCACACCACGCCTGCGAGGCGGGGCCGCTCGAGGGCGCCGGTCACGAGGCGCGTGAACGCGTGCCGCTCGGCGTGGGAGGCGCGGGCATAGCCGTAGCCGGGGAGATCCAAGAGGTAGTAGGCGGTCATCTCGAACACGTTCATCATCCGTGTCTTCCCCGGCGTACGCGACACCTTGGCGATCCGCCGCCCCGCCAGGGCGTTCAACAGGCTGGATTTGCCTACGTTGGAGCGGCCAATCAGAGCGACTTCGGGGAGAACGGGAGCGAGGGGGACGTCGGCCGAGGGGAACGAGCCGATAAAGCGGGGTTCGCCGCTCAGGCTTCTTTCTTCTGGCGCACGCGTTCGGTGACGAGGAGCGGGGGCCGGCCTTCGGTGACGCACTCCGAGGTGATGGCGACCTCGCGCACGTCGTCGCGGCTCGGCAGCTCGAACATGATATCGGTCATCATCTCTTCGAGGATGGCGCGCAGGCCGCGGGCGCCCGTGGCGCGCTTGATCGCCTTCTGGGCGATGGCCTTGAGGGCGTCCTTCTCGATGGTGAGCCGCACGTCCTCCAGCTCGAACAACTTCTGGTACTGCTTGGAGAGCGCGTTCTTGGGCTCGATGAGGATGCGGATCAGCGCTTCTTCGTCGAGCGAGTCCAGCGGCACCGCCACGGGCAGCCGGCCCACGAGCTCGGGGATGAGGCCGTAGCGCAGCAGGTCGTCCGGCTCCACGTCGATGAAGGGGTTCTTCTTGATTTTCTCGGGCGCGCCCTTGGCGACTTCTTCCTTGGTGAAGCCGATCTGGCGCCGTCCGGTGCGTGACTCGATGATCTTCTCCAGTCCGTCGAACGCGCCGCCGCAGATGAAGAGGATGTCTTTCGTATTGACCTGGATGTACTCCTGCTGCGGGTGCTTGCGGCCGCCCTGGGGCGGCACGCTCGCCACCGTTCCCTCCAGGATCTTCAACAGGGCCTGCTGCACCCCCTCGCCCGACACGTCGCGCGTGATGCTGGGATTCTCCGACTTGCGCGCGATCTTGTCGATCTCGTCGATGTAGACGATGCCGCGCTCGGCCTCGGACACGTTGAAGTCCGCGGCCTGGAGCAGCCGGACCAGGATGTTCTCGACGTCCTCGCCCACGTAACCCGCTTCCGTGAGCGTGGTCGCGTCGGCGATGGTGAAGGGCACGTCGAGAATGCGCGCCAGCGTCTGCGCCAGGAGCGTCTTCCCCACGCCGGTGGGGCCGATCAGGAGGATGTTGCTCTTGTCGAGCTCGACCTCCGCTTCGCGCCCCTGGTGCGAGTTGATCCGCTTGTAGTGATTGTAGACCGCCACGGCGAGCGTCTTCTTCGCCTTCTCCTGGCCGATCACATACTGGTCCAGCACCTCCTTGATCTCGGAGGGGATGGGGACCTGGGTGATCGCCTCGGAAACCTCGCGCTCTTCGTCCTCCGCCAGGATCTCGTTGCAGAGGGCGATGCACTCATTGCAAATGTAGACCGACGGCCCGGAGATGAACTTCCGGACCGAGTCCTTCGACTTGCCGCAGAAGGAGCAGCGGAGGTGCTTATCGTGGGACATCTGTTCCTAGTATGGGAAGGGTGGGCTGCCGGCGCAAGCGGTCACTTCTTCTTCCCGTCGTCGATCTGCTGGAAGTTGGCGATTACATGGTCAATTAGCCCATACTCCTTGGCCTCTTCGGCGGACATGAAGCGATCCCGGTCCATGTCCTTCTCGATCTGGTCCACCGCCTTGCCGGTGTGCTTGGAGTACAACTCGTTGAGCTTGCCCCGCAAGTAGAGGATCTCCCGGGCCTGGATCTCGATGTCGGCTGCCGTGCCCTGGGTCCCGCCCGAGGGCTGGTGCATCATGATGCGCGCGTGGGGCAGGGCGGAGCGCTTGCCTTTGCGGCCGGCGGCGAGCAGGAACGAGCCCATCGAGGCCGCCATCCCCATGCAGATCGTGTTCACCGGGGCCCGCAGGAACTGCATCGTGTCGTAGATCGCCATGCCCGACGACACGAGCCCGCCGGGCGAATTGATGTACAGGTAGATGTCCCGCTCCGGGTTGTCGGCGTCGAGAAACAAGAGCTGCGCGATGATGATGTTCGACACCTCGTCGTTGATCTGCGTGCCCAGGAACACGATCCGGTCCAGGAGCAGCCGGCTGAAGATGTCGTAGGTGCGCTCGCCGCGGCTGGAGCGCTCGATGATGTAGGGCGGGTAGATCTGGTTCCTCGTCACACTGGCTCCACGGTGGATTGCGACAGAAGAAACGTAAACACCTTTTCCTCGGTGAGGCCGCGCTCCAGGTCGCGCAGCCGCTTCGCCTTCTCGAGCGACGCCCGCAGCTCGGCCGCCGGCTTGCCGCCGCGCGCGGCGATCTCCTGCAACCGCGCGTCGAGATCCGCCGCGGTGGCGCGCAGGCCGTGGTGCTCCACCACCCAGTCGAGGATCAGGTCGCGCCGCACCTGCGCCTCGGCCACGGGTCGGAATTCCTGCGCGAACTCCGCCAGGCGGTCTTCCGGGACCCCGTATGCCTGGGCGTACACGTACACGGCCCGCTCGACCAGGGGTCGCGGCGCCACCACCCGGTTCGCCTGGACGATCTGCTCGATCAGGTCGCGCCGCAACTGAGCGTCCGCTTCGCGTTCGGCTTCCTTCTCGAGATCCTCCCGCACCGCCTTGCGCAGCGCGTCGAGCGACTCGAAGTCTCCCACCTCGCGCGCGAACGCGTCGTCCAGCTCGGGCAGGTGCTGACGCTTCACCTCTTGCAGCGTGAGGCGGATGGCGCGCGTCTGGCCCCGCTTCGCCTCCTCGGGAAAGTCGGGGGGGAAGCGCACCGAGGCGTCGACGGTTTCGCCCGGAAGCATCCCCATGATACGCTCCTCCACCTCGGGGATGGCCCGCCCCTCGCCCAGCACGAGCTGATAGGGTTGCGGGTCTTTCACCTCGTCTCCCTCGCGCGTCGCGATGGTCACCTGCACCAGGTCCTTGAGCGTGGGCTTCTCACCCGCCACCGGCACCCATGGTGCCTTCTGCTCGCGCAGCGCGGTGAGCTGCGCCAGCACCTGCTCCTCGGTGACCTTGGGCACGGTGCGCTTGAGGTGGAACTTCCCGATGCGCTCCAGCACGATCTCGGGCTTCAGCTCGACGTGGAACTCGAACGTCACCGGGCCCCCCGCCCCGACGTCCCACTTGAGGTTGTGCACGTGCGGGTCGGCGACCGGGTGCAGCGCCTCCTGCGCGAGCGCCGCTCTCCAGCTCTCGCGGATCAGGTCCTCGAGTGCCTGCTGCCGGATGTCGTCGGCGAACTGCTTCTTGACGAGCGCGGCGGGCGCCTTCCCCTTGCGGAATCCCGGGAGCCGGGCGCGCCGCTGGTAGGCGGACGTGGCGCGCGCCTCGGCCTCCTGGACCTGTTCTACGGGCACGGTCACGGCCAGGGACGCGGCCCCCGGCTCCTCCGCCGTCTTACGAACCTGAATGGCAGTCATGTGCGAGTAAATCTAATAGGCGTTTCGGAGGCAGGAACCGCGACAAACTAGACGCACAGACGCGCGGCGGAGAACAGGAGAACGGGAACAGGAAGTCCGCGACCCGCTTCGCTGTTCACCACTGTGCGTCTGCGCGTCTAGTTGTTGTCCGTTCTGTCGCCTATGTCTACTGATTCCTGCGTATTGCCCTTATGCGGCGGTGCGGTCTGTCACCTGGCTTGATGTCGTCGTATCGCACCACGCTGATCGCGCCGTCCGGCTCGAGCACTGCGAGCATCACGTCGTCCACCCGCGCCACGCCGTGCTCCCTCAGGGCCTGCTGCAGCTCGTCGCGTGTGATCCCGGCGCGCACGCAGTGCTCTTGCAGGATCTTGCCGTTGTGAATCAGCATGACGCCTTCGCCCGAGAGCAGCCGCGAGAGGCCACGGCTCCGGACGCGCCACCAGTCGATCGCTCGGTGCCAGCCGATCAGCACGCCCGCGGCGACGAGCCCGCCCGCGAGACTCGTGTCCGGACCCACCATCGCGTTCTGGACGGCGTTGGCGATGATGAGCAGCAGCACCAGGTCGAACGTTGACATCTGGCCGAGCTGGCGAGTGCCGGTGAGCCGCAGCCCGACGAGCAGGAACAGGTACACGATCGACGTCCGCAGCGCGACGTCGAGCAGCGTGTGGAGCGATGCGGTCATCGCACGTCGTACAGCGTGATCGGTTTCCCCTGGAGATACTTGTCGAACCAGTTCACGATGTGTTGCAGGCGCTCCACGCGGTGCAGCGGCTTGCCGGAGCGCGACAGCTCGTGCGACTCGCCCGGAAAGCGGACCATCACGGTCGTCTTGCGCAGGTACTTGAGCGCGCGGAACATCGCCTCGCCGCCCTGATTGGGCGGCGCGCGCAGATCCTCCTCGCCCAGGATGAACATGATCGGCGTCGTGACGCTGTCCACGTAGCGCACGGGCGAGCGGGCGAGGAACTCCTGGGGATCGCGGAACGGCGTCGAGCGGAACCACGACGGCCGGAAGAGTGTGAAGTCGGCCGTATACCAGAACCCCAGCCAGTCGGCCACGTCGCGCTGCGACACGGCGGCGGCGAACCGGTGCGTGTGCCCCACCGCCCAGTCCGTGAGCAGGCCACCGCCCGATCCACCGGTGACGCCCAGCTTGGTCGAATCCACGTACCCGCGACGAATCAGGGAATCCACCGCGATCATCAAGTCGCGATGGTCGTCGCCGGGATACTTGTACTGGATGATGTTGCCGAACTCCTGCCCGTACGTGGTGCTGCCCCGCGGGTTGGGATAGAGCACCACGTATCCCCTAGCGGCCATCCACTGCATCTCGTGAAAGAAGGTGTATCCGTACGCCGTGTGCGGCCCGCCGTGGATGTTGAGGATCAGCGGGTACTTCTTGCCGATTGTGAAGCCCACCGGCTTCATGATCCACGTCTCGATCTTCCGGCCGTCGAAGCTCGTGTACCAGAAGTCCTCGGGCGTCACGACCTGGAGCTTCGAGAACAGAGAATCGTTCGCGTGCGTCAGTTGCCGCAATCGCTTGGTCGAGGCGTCCAGGACGTAGACGTCCGGGAGGTGCGTCGGGTCGCCGATCGTGAGGGCGAAGGTGCGCGCGTCGGGCGTGGCGGTGTAGGCCAGAACCGCGTGATCCCCGGTGGTCAACGGCTCCCGCGCGCCGGTCTGCGCGTCGAACCGCACCAGGTTCGACCGCCCGTGCTCGGTGGTGGCCACGATCACGGCGCGGCCGTCCGCCGTCCAGATGTTCGGGCTCGACCCCTCGCCGCCGCGCGGCGGCGCCTGGTCGCCCAGCACGGCGCCGCCCATGTCGAAATCGTAATCGGCGGTGAGGTTTTTTACCTGACGGTCGCGCCACACGAACAGGTCGGATTGATTGTACGACCGCGTCGCTCGTGGATTGACCCAGCCGCGGAACGCGACCGCCTTGCCGTCGGGCGCGAGAGCCGGGCCGAAGACGGGACCGTCGATGTCCACCACCGTGTCGAGCGCCCCGCCGCCCGCCGGCACCGAATAGACGTTGTTGTCGGGCGGGTAGTAGTACGACTCGGGCACGCGGTCCGAGACGAGATAGATACGCGCGCCGTCGCGGCTCCACTGCGGGGCGTTCTCGTCGAACGCCCCCGACGTCACCTGGCGCGCCTTCGCCGGCTGGTCGCCGGGCATGACGGCCGACACGGTCCAGAGATGGCTGTGCTCGCCGGGGTCGACATACCCCTCGTCGTCGGCGCGGTACTCGGCCTGCGTGATGACCCGGACGTCGCTCTTGGGCTCGTCCTTCTTGTCCGGCTTGTCCGGCTTGGCGAGGTCTTCCGGCGCGGTCGTGCTGCTGAACGCGATGGTCTTGCCGTCGGGCGACCAGGCCGCCGGCCCCGCACCCTTCGGCAGCTCGGTGAGCTGCTGCGCTTCGCCGCCGGTCAGGGACAGGAGGTAGAGCTGCGTGTGGCCGTCCTTGGGACGCAGGAAGGCGAGCGTCGAGCCGTCGGGCGACCAGCGCGGGGCGGCGTCGTGCGGGCCGCTCGTGATGCGGCGGGGCGGCGAGGCGCCGTCGGTCGCGACGAGCCACAGGCTCGTGTCGTACCCGTCGTGCTTGGCGTTCACCGTGACCAGCAGGTAGGCGGCCTGGCGCCCGTCGGGCGCGATCTGCGGGCTCGCCACCCAGCGGAACGCGAACAGGTCGCTGTCGGTGATGGCGCGCTGCTGCGCCGCGAGCCCGGGCGCGCACAGCAGCAGGGCGACCGAGGCCGCGCGGGAGGGGCGGCGCATGGGATCAGTTCCCGCCCGGCTCGGGTACCGTCGGGAGGGGGTACGCGCTCCGCAGTGCCGCGAGGTACTCGTCGTACAGCGCCTTGAGGCCCTCGAACTCCCGCTGCACCGTGGTCCGATACGGGGTGTCGGTGGCGAAGTGGTACAGGACCGCGGCCATCGCCTGGGCGTCCAGCACGAAGCCGTGATGCCCCACCGGACCCAGGGCGTCGGCTTCCATCTCGAAGGTGTGGTACCCGCCGTTCGAGCTGTGGGCGGTCACGCCGACGCCCGGAATCTGCGTCGCGACCGTCCCGGTTTCTTCATAGGGGAGGGGGCGTCCCGGCTCGTCCTCGACCTTGGTCGCGCCGAGCTTCTTCAGGTAGGTGAAGGCGACGTCGTTCAGGGCCGCGACCGAGATGCCGTCGCGCGATTCGGAGTCGGCCTCGATGCGCACCTTGGTGCCGGTGGCGAGGGCGGCGGCGCGGGCCGCGTCGTTCACGCGCTCGAGCACCTGTGCGAGATAGACCTGGTCCGGGTAGCGCAGCCAGAACTCGGCGACTGCGCGATCGGGCACCACGTTCGGCGCCTTGCCGCCTTCGGTGATGATGCCCTGAATCCGCGTCTCCGGTCGCAGGGTCCTCCGGATGGCGTCGATGTGATTGAACAGCGCGATCACGCCGGTGAGCGCATCGCGCCCGTCCCACGCCTGCAGCTGATGCGCCGGCGCGCCCGAAAAGATGTAGCGCACCACGTCGATGTTCATGCAGCAGCTCCCGAACCCCGGCCCCGGCGCCTGCGTCGCGGTGGACGAATGCGAGCGGACCAGCACGTCCGCGCCCTTGAACACGCCGGCCTGGTACATCGTGGTCTTCGCCTCGGGCGAGCCGATTTCCTCGGCGGGTGTGCCGTACAGGGTGACCGTGCCCGGCGTCTTCGACGCCGTCAGGAACTCCGCCACCGCGAGCCCCGCGGCCATGCCGACGGGACCCTGGGCGCTGTGCTGGTCGCCGTGGAAGTCGCGCGTCGTGCCGCGCAAGGCGTCGTATTCGAGAATGACGCCGAGATTCGGGCCCGGGGTCCCCTTCTTGTAGCGCGCGACGAAGGCGGTCTTCAGGCCCGCCACTCCGGTCGTCACGTCGAAGTCGTGCGCCTGGAGATAGTCGGTGAGAATCTTCACCGAGCGCTCTTCCTTGTAGCCCGTCTCGGGATGGCGAGTGATGTCGTCGGCCATGACGAGGAGCTCCTTGTCCATCAGCTCCCTGGCGCGGGCCAGCACGGCGTCCCGACGCGGATCGCGTGCGCCGGTGAGCCGCGCCACGAGCGGCGGCAGCGCGAGCGAGCGCTCCAGGGTGTTCATGCGGCGCACGACATCGGCCGCGGCGCTCCTCTCGGTGGGGGTTTCCTGGGCGGCGGCGACGCGCAGGGTGGCGACGAGCACCACGGCGGCGACGGGGAGCGAGCGGCGCATCAAGCGGACCTCGGCGTACGCTGGGGGAGCGGGAAAACTGCGCGACGCGCACGCCACCCGCCACCCTCGAGGCCGGCGGGCCGGACGGCTAGGGGACGAGCTGCTCCCGGGTACGGGCCTGGTGCTCGAGGCGCGCGATCCAGCGGGCGACGTGCAACACCTGATGCGGCCACGTGCCGGCGAAGTGCTCCTCGAGCTCGTTGCCGTCGCCCCAGGAGTAGAGGGCGTAGTGCTTGTGCAGGTAGCGGTCGAATTGGAAGTACGCGGGGGTGCGGCCGCTGGCGTACTCGAGCCGGGTGACCTGGGCGCCGGTCGTCGTTTCGCTGTCCGCGACGCCCCAGCGGAACGCACGCGCGTTCAACGTGGTGCCGTGCAGCAGGGCGCCAACTTCGATGCGTTGCGAGGCGAGGAGCAGCCGCTTCTTCGAAATACCGGTAACCCTGGGTTGATCGCTGCCCTGTGCAATTTGTGCAGTTGCACGGGAGTGTCAAGGCCGCGTCACAGGCGTTACCGGGGCGCCGCCGCCGGCATCCTCGTCCGTACCCTCGATCGATCGGCGACTCGCCATGACCACCGTGCGGGCGGAAAAAGTGTTGGAACAGGTCGAAGCGGCCCTCGCGGAGCGGCAGCATCTGCTCCCCACGCACCTGGCCGCGCGCGAGGTGGCCAGCCGGATCGCTCGGTGCTACCACGATCTCGCCGACGGGACGTCCGGGTTCTGGATCGCCCGCGCGCGCTGGGCGGCCGCGGACGGTCGTCCGACCGGTCGGGCGCTCTACGAAGTGCTGCGGGCGGACGGACGCGTCGGCGTGTGGGACGCGCTGACGCTGGACGAGGGCGAGCTGATTGCCGACACCCTCACGAAACTCTCTCTGTAGGGGCGGCCGGTCGAGCTACTCGCCCTTCGTCTCCCCTTTCGACAGGTAGCGCTCCTCCCACGCGACGGCGAATACCCCCTGACACTGGGGGCACGCCATCTTGCCGGGCCGTCCCTCGAGCGGGGTGCGTGTCCGGCACACGGGGCAGACGGCGTACGGGGCGCCCAGCGTGGGCGGCAGCTTGGTCGGATCGCGCGGGCCGGGCACGACGGACCAGCGCAGCGGTCGGCCGAGCACGACCTCGAGGAAGCGCCGCGGCACTGCGATGGGGAAACGCTGGACGTCGAGAAAGACTTCCGACGGCGTGAAGCGCGTGACGCGATACCAGGCGCCCCGGCGCAGGCCCACGTCGGCCTCCACCCGCAGGCGCGCCCACGCGAGCTGCAACTCCTGAACAGGAACAGACTGGTCCATTGAAATCCGCAGCTCCGCCGCTGGCCGCCCTACGTTGGACCCCGCCCTCATGCGGCGTCAACCCCGTTCGGACGCGGTTACAGCGCGTTGGCGTGATGGCAATCACCGTTCCACGCGAGCGGCCGGCGCACGGCCCGCTGTGTCGCCGAGGCGTCTGTCCCCGTGGCACAAGGGATGCCACACGCTGCGATGCTGCAACACTTGTCCAGGGCGCGGCGGCGGAACTACGGTTCATGTGGTGAGGTGGCCACCGGACACCGACATGACAGCCCCGATGAAGAAGTGGTCCGTGTTGATGGTGGACGACAACCCCGCGATGCGCGAGGCGATCGCGCGCTCGCTGGCGCGCCGCGGCTGCGCCGTGACCACGGCGCCGGACGCCGCGGAAGCGCTTGCGTTGCTGCGCCGACAGTCGTTCGACGTCGTCGTCACCGATTTGAACATGCCCGAGCACGGCGGCCTGTGGTTGTGGCGTCAGACAGTCATTGTGCGACCGGAGCTGCGGGGCCGCTTCGTGCTGATCGCGTCGGAGCCGCTGCCGGACCCGCGCAGCATGGATCTGTTTCTGCAATCCGAACGCTTCCTTCTCAAACCGCTGTCGCTCGACTCGCTGTGGCGACTGGTGGAAGAAGCGATGCAGGGCGTGCCGCAAGTCGCGACGGGTAGTCGCGCCGAGCCGCAGGGGAAGCCCGCGGGCAGGGTCGGCGGCGCCCCTTGAGCTGGCGCGGGCCGCGCACCTAAGTTGAGCGCCATGGTGCGCGGCCCGACCCCGATCAACATCCTGCTCGTCGAAGACGACCCCGCCGATGTCGAGTTGACGCGGCGCGGGCTGGGACGCGCCAAAGTACAGAACCGTCTCTGGGTGGTGGCGGACGGCGTCGAAGCCCTCGCATTTCTCCGGCGCGACGGGCCGCATCAAGGCGTGCCGCGGCCCGACCTCGTGCTGCTCGATCTCAAGCTCCCCCACCTGGACGGCCGCGACGTGCTGCTGCGCATCCGGGAAGAGCCGCGCTGGCACGAGCTGCCGGTCGTGGTGCTCACCGGGTCCGACGCCGAGCACGAGCAGCTCGCGACGCTCGCCGCCGACGGGTTCCTGACCAAGCCGGTGGATTTCGCGCGCTTGAGCGACGTCATCCTGCGCATCGCCGGCCTGGGCTGGGCCATCGTCCGAGTGCCCGCCGCGGGGAGGGAAGCGGGCGCCCGGCGCGGCACGGCGCGACGCTGAATCACGCGCTTCTCTCAAGTGTGCATCTTGTGCAGTTTGGTACGGCCCGCCATGATTCTGGTTGGCGCATGGCCGGCCGTCAGGTCATCGCCGCTTTGCGTCCGCCGTCCAGGACCGCACGCCTGGCGGCGGCGCACTGTTTTCGGGAGGCGATGCGACCGGAGGGACTCGAACCCCCACGGGTTGCCCCACAGGATCCTAAGTCCTGCGCGTCTACCAGTTCCGCCACGGTCGCCGGCCCGTCGTGGCTGAACTTAGCTGCCGGCGGGCCGCAACGGAAATGACCCCCCCCGGCCGGCGGCACGCACCTTGCGACCCTCCACCGCATCGGCCATCATTTTGACAGGTATGAGACGCACCGGCTTCACGCTCATCGAGCTGCTGATCGTAGTGGCGATTATCGGTCTCGTCGCCACGATCGCCGTACCCAAGCTCATCAACACCAAAGAGCGGGCCCTGGTCGCGTCCATGAAGTCGGATCTGCGCAATCTCGTGACGGCCGAAGAGAACTATCTCGTCGACCACTCCAAGTACACGACCGACCTGGGCCCGGACTACCACTTCTCGACCGGCAATCAAGCGCCGGCGATCACACTGACGGGCGACGGGTGGACGGCGTCGATGACGAATCCGAACACGACGGAACGGTGCGCCGTGTTCATCGGCTCGACGCCGCTGCCGCCCGCCACACGCGAAGCCGCGCCCGCCTGTGACAGGGGCGCGTCGACCACGACACCGCAGCCCTAGCGTCCTGACTGATCACCGCCCCGACCGCGAGCGGCGCATCCGGTGAGTCCGCCCTCGGTACGTGCTGCGGTGGCCGCGGCGATCTTCCTGCCGAAAGCGGCGCGCCTTGGCGCGCGAGCCGAATACTTGCGTCCATTTGCCGTTCTTGAAGACGCTCATGTAGCCCCCGGCCAGGATCTGGAACGGGCGCTTGACCTTCTTCGCGTAGTCGAACTGCGCCGACCCGGGTTTGCGGAACGCCTCGAACCACGCCGGATACACGAAATCGCTCATCGCGATGCCGTCGATGATGAACTCGACCTCTTCCACGGCGTCGGCGGTCTCGTAAGCGTAAAACACGGTTCCGGGGCCCACGGCCGCCAGATTGATCGCGGGGTCGACCAGCATCTCGGCCAGCTCGTGACACGCGGTCACGCTCACCTTCTGTTTCACGTCGAGGGTGGTCTGGACGAACACCTTCGAGAGCGGCAGGCCGTCGGGCGTGAGGTCGTGATAGCCGAGCGCGTTCGCCACGTCCGCGCGGTCGAGAAACGCGAGCGCCCAGGCGCCCTTCCGGAATCCGGTCGTCTTGACGAGACGCGCCGGTGTGCCCCACACCGGGACGAAATACTGGTCCACGAACTTCTGGAGCGCGGCGATGAGGCCGTCGAAGTCCACGCCCAGGGCCGTGGTGGCCTTATTGAAGCAGGCGATGGTGGGCACCTGGCCGTGGTCGAACGCGGCGGCGATGAAGCGGGAGCGCGCGGTGGTCATGAGATGTCCTCTCGAATGGCGCGCGCCAGCCGGTCCGCGGCTTCGGCGTCCCAGCCCAAGAACAGGTGTGGCTCGATCAGCTCGAGCTCCATGAGCACGAGCCGGCCCTCGCGCTCCACGCCGTCCACCCGCGCATACACGGGATCGCCCGGCGTGGCCGCGATCACGCGCTCGGCATCGTCGAGCAGTCGTCGCGGCGGCGCCGCGGACACGGCCGACCCGCCGAACTCCCACTGCACGCGGTAGTCCCCCGACGCCGGTCGCTTCAGCACGGCATGGCTGAACCGGCCGCCGAGAAACAGCAACGACCACTCGCCGGCGTCGCCCACTTCGCGCAGCAATGGCTGCACCATCACGTCCCCGGCGCGTAGCAGCTCGTCGAGCCGTGCTCGATCCGTGGTCGCGGTCTCGATCGAGGTGCGCCACGTCCCGGACGCGCTCGCGGAGACCGCGGGCTTGACCACGGCATCCTGCCATGCCGCGTCGGCGAGCAGGGCGCGCAGGTCGACCTCCTCCCCCCGCGCGAGCCAGCGCGTCGGCACGGTGGCCACGTCCCGCGCCGCCAGGTCCCGCAGGTAGCCCTTATGGCAGTTCCAGCGCAACAGGTCCGCCCGATTCCACACGACGCCGCCGGCTCGCTCGAGCCGGGCGATCCAGCCGAGGAACTCGGGCAGGCGGAGGTGGTAATCCCAGCAAGAGCGTATCAGCACGCCGTGGAACTCGTCCCAGCACACGCCCGTCGAGTCCCACACGGCCGGGACAGCCGTGACGCCGAGCGCGGCCAGGGCGGGCACGAGCAGCCGGTCGTCGTCGTTCAGCGTCGGGAGCTTGGCGTAGGTCGCGAGCGCGATCCGGGTCACGCGAGAAAGCAAACCCGGCCGGCGCCGTCGCGCTATGTTTCACGTCTGTCCATTCAGCGCAAGGAGAGCTCGCTATGTCCAGGCCACGCAGCCCGATCGTCGCACTCGCGATCGGATTCCTCACGGCGCCCGTGCTCGGCGCCCAGACCGCGACCGACCTGGCGGACGTGTGCAAGGTGGTCGGCAACGCGAAGCCCGGCCAGTGGGCGTCGTTCGACGCGACGAACGGCGGCTCCGAAGCGGGCAAGGTGCGCCTGGCCGTGGTTGGCTCGGAGCAAGCGGGGGACACGACGCTCTATTGGTTCGAGGTGAGCTTCATCGGGAAGGACCCCGGCCACTCGGGGGTGGTGCAGATCCTGAACCCCAGCCTCGCGGCGGGAGTGGCGGCGCCGCGCGGGTTGGTCGTCAAGATGGGCGGGCAGCCCGCCATGAAAATCCCCGGGCCCATGGCCACCTTGATGGGGAAACAGGCGGGCCAGAACACGTCGGCGTTCGACTGGGCGGCCCGCTGCAGCGGCGCGCACGTGGTCGGCTGGGAGTCGGTCACGGTGCCCGCGGGCACGTTCCGCGCGTTGCACGTCGCGACCGACGACGGCGCCGAGGTGTGGGGCTCGCGCGATGTCCCGTTCGGACTCGTCAAGACGCACGGCAAGCAGGGCGACATGGCGCTCGCAGCCCATGGCGCGGACGCCAAGTCGTCCATCACCGAGAAGCCGCTCGACATGCCGGGGATGATGATGACAAAGCCGTAGCGGCACCCTTGCGGGGTTCGGCCTCTCCGTGCTTACGTGGTGGCTCTGCTCGCCACTCTCAGGAGGCCGACCCCGTGTCCGTTCGCTCGCTGTGCTTCGCCGCCGTCATCCTGCTGCTCTTCCCAGCCCGCTCCGCGCCGGCCCAAGCCTATGACTCGACCGTCTTCGCCGGGCTCAGCTGGCGCGAGATCGGCATCTTCCGCGGCGGCCGCAGCGTCGCCGTCGCGGGCTCGGCGGCGCGCCCCAATGAGTACTGGTTCGGCACCACGGGCGGCGGCGTCTTCAAGAGCACCGACGGCGGCAACACCTGGCAGCCCGTGACCGACAAGTATTTCGGCGGTACTATCGGCGCAATCGGTGTCTCCGAGTCCAATCCCGACATCGTGTACGTCGGCACCGGCGAGTTCCCGATCCGCGGCAACGTGTCCCACGGCGACGGCGTCTGGAAGACGACCGACGGCGGCAAGACATGGACCTCGCTCGGTCTCGCCGAGACGCAGCAGATAGCGCGCGTGCGGGTGCATCCCACCAATCCCGACATCGTGTACGTCGCTGCCCAGGGACACGCCTTCGGGCCCAATCCCGAGCGCGGCGTCTACAAGACCAGCGACGGTGGCAAGAGCTGGAACAAGGTCCTGTTCCGGAACGACTCGACGGGCGCCGCGGACCTGATCCTCGACCCCGCGAACCCGAACGTGGTGTACGCCGGGCTGTGGCAAGCTCAACGGCGGCCCTGGACGCTCGTGTCGGGTGGCGTGGGGAGCGGGCTGTTCAAGTCGACCGACGCAGGCGAGCACTGGACCGAGCTCACCAAGAATCCCGGGCTCCCGACCGGTCTGTGGGGGAACATCGGGATCGCGGTTTCGCCTGCCAAGCCGGCGCGCGTGTGGGCGCTGATCGAGGCGGACTCGGGGGGCGTGTACCGCTCGGACGACAGCGGGTCCACCTGGAAGTACCTGAACTCCGACCACAAGCTGCGGGAGCGCGCCTGGTACTACTCGAAGATCTTCGCCGACCCGAAGGATTCGAACACCGTGTGGGCGCCGGAGGTCAACCTGTTCAAGTCGACGGACGGCGGAGTCACGTTCCGCCACGTGATCGATCCGCATGGCGACAATCACGACCTGTGGATCGCGTCCAACGATGCCAATCGTATGATCGAATCGAACGACGGCGGGCCCAACGTCT
The DNA here is from genome assembly GCA_003222155.1 of Gemmatimonadota bacterium. Classification (GTDB taxonomy): domain Bacteria; phylum Gemmatimonadota; class Gemmatimonadetes; order Gemmatimonadales; family GWC2-71-9; genus AG41. The sequence continues at coordinate 21,355 of QHUU01000080.1, forward strand.
CGTTCAACGGCGGCAAGACCTGGACCGACCAGGACGTGGCGACGGCGCAGTTCTATCACGTCGAGACCACGAACCACTTTCCGTATCGCGTGTGCGGCGCGCAGCAGGACAACTCCGGCGTGTGCGGACCCAGCCGCTGGCCGGGCGGGATCGACCGGGGCCAGTGGTACGACGTGTCCGGCGAGTCGGGCTATATCCAGGCCCGGCCCGATAACCCCGACATCACCTACGGCGGGGACAACTCGGGATTCCTGGGCCGGGTGGACCACAAGACCAACAGCTTCCGCCTCATCAGCCCGTGGCCGGACAGCCCCGACGGTCACGCGGCGGCGGAAGGGAAGTACCGCTTCCAGTGGACCGCGCCGCTCTTGGTCTCGCCGCACGACCCCCGCGTGCTCTATCACGGCGGCAACGTGCTCTTCAAGACGACCAACGAGGGGCAGAGCTGGACGGTGGTGTCACCCGATCTCACGCGCCACGATCCCGCGACGCTCGGTCCTTCGGGGGGTCCGATCACGCTGGACCAGACCACGGCCGAGTACTACGGGACCATCTTTGCGATCGCCGAGTCGCCGCGCGTGAAGGGACTGATCTGGACCGGCTCGGACGACGGCCTGATCCAGCTGACGCGCGACGCCGGAAAGAAGTGGACCGACGTGACGCCGAAGGCGTTCGGCGACTTCACGCGTGTGTCGATGATCGAGGCGTCGCACTACGCCCCGGGCACGGCGTACGTGGCGGCCAATCGCTACCAGCTCGAGGATATGGCGCCCTACATCTGGAAGACGACGGACTACGGGCGCAGCTGGACCAAGATCGTGAAGGGCCTGCCCGCCACCGAATTCGTGCGCGTGGTGCGCGAGGATCCGGTGCGGCGCGGGCTGTTGTTCGCGGGGACGGAGCGGGGCGTATGGGTGTCGTTCGACGACGGCGCCAGCTGGCAGACGCTGCGGCGCAACCTGCCCATCGTCCCGGTGCACGATCTCGCGATCAAGGAGGGTGACCTGGTCGCGGCGACCCACGGCCGCTCGTTCTGGATTCTCGACGACATCGCGCCGCTGCGCCAGCTCGTGAGGGCCACGCCGCGCGAGGCCGTGCATCTCTTCAAGCCGAGCGACGCGTATCGCGTGGACTGGTCGGGCGGATTCCAGTTTCCCGCGAACGAAGCCCACCCCGTCGGCAAGAACCCCCCCGCCGGCGCCATGATCTACTATTGGCTCAAGGACAAAGACCGGCGCGTCACGCTCGACATCCTCGATGGCCGCGGCCGCGTGATCCGCAGCTTCTCGAGCCGGCAGGACTCGATCACCGCGGCGGACAGTCTCAAGGTGGACGCGTTGAAGAAGTCCCGCACCGACAGCTTGAAGCAGGCCGGCATCACCGATTCCACCAAAGTCGACAGCATCCTGGGCACGCTGTTCGCGGACACCTTGAAGGACGAAGACAAGCCGTGGCCGCACCGGCCGCCCGCCGAGCCGCGCGCGCTCAACAAGCAGGGCCTCAACATGTTCGCCTGGAACATGAGATATCCGCCGGCCCGGAGCTTCTGGGGGATCAACGGCGTCGCCACCGACGGGCCGATGGCGCTCCCCGGCCGCTATCAGGTGCGGCTCACCGTGGGGGCGAGATCCGCCACGCAGAGCTTCGCGCTCAAGCTCGATCCCCGGTCCAAGGTCACGCCGGCCGATCTGCAGGCGCAGTTCGCGTTCTTGAAGCAACTGCGCGATACCGTGAACGCCGTGACCAACGCGATCATCACGATCCGCAACGTGCGCGCGCAGCTCAATGATGCCACGGGAGCGGCCCCCGGTGCCGCCGAGGCGGCGAAGGCGTTCACCCAGAGACTCAACGCCATCGAAGACGGGTTGTATCAGGTGCGCGGCCAGGCGGACGAAGACGGGTTGGTCTATCCGCCGGGCCCGACCGAGCGCCTCAGCTCGCTGATCTTCGCGGCGAGCACCACGGACGCGCGGCCCACGGCGCAGATGTACGACGTGTTCCGGCTGTTTGCGCCGCAGATCCAGAAGCAGCTCCTAGCGCTCGCGGACGCGTTGAAGAGCGACCTGCCGGCGGTGAACGGGGCGCTCAAGTCGGCGGGTGCACAGACGGTGCGGGCGCGCGCGGTGGAGCTGCGACTGCCGTCACCCGCCACCGGGCGGTGAGGCGGGAGGCCGAGGGGGAGGGGAAGGGGGGAGCGGAGGCCCGCCCCGCCATACGAACAGCTCGACTTGCAGCACGAGCCACAGCACCACGCAGGGGTAAATCATCACCTCGGGGGCGAGCGCGTGCTGCCGGATGGACCACGGCACGAGCTCCGAGTGCAGCAGCGGAACGCCGACGAATGCGAATCCCATGAGCGCGTTCCGCACAGCGGTATGGCGCGACATCGCATACCAGATCGCGATACCCGTGAAGCCGACGACGAAGGACGGGGGCTCGGCCTCGTGATTGAAGATGAGCACGTACAGGAGGACGGAGCACAGTAACAGCCGTCGGAAGTGCGGGTCGCCCCACTGGTGGCGACGTAGCGCGAGCGGCAGGAGCAGCAGTGCGGCGCCGGCGAGCTGTTGCGGCCAGTTGGGCCACACGACGCCCGTCCACGAGTCCACGAGGTGCATCACCGAGTACCCTTGTTCCAGGGCGTCGCGCTGCAGCACGCGGCCCCAGGATCGCCACTGCGCGAGCAGCTCCGCCGGCGAGGTCACCAGGAGCGGCAGCGCGACCAAGGCCGCCAGCGCCGCCGCGAAGGCTCCAGCGAGCCGCCCCTTGCGGCCGTGGAACAGGCCGAAGGTGAGCGCGGCCAACGGATAGACCTTCATCAGGGCGCCCGTGGCGACGGCGATGCCCGCCTCGACATGGCGGCCTTGCTCCAGCGCGACGAACGCCATGATGATGAGGGCCACCGTCACCGAGTTGGTGTTCGATGCGTGCTGCATCGCCGCCGCGAACTCGAGGTACGCGATCGCTAACGCGAGCCGCGCCTCACGCTCCGGGAGCAGCCGTTGCACGGCGTGATACAGCAGGAGGGCGGCGCCCAGATCCCACAGAAAGAAGCCGATCGCCATCGGCGGCAGGGCGAACGGCGCGAACAGCATCGCCCAGCTCGGGCTGTACTTGAAGATGTCGTAATAGTGGTCGGGGTACGGCGCGTAGAGATCCTGCTGGCCCAACAGGTGGAAGAACGACCACCGGAAGATCTTGAGGTTGTTGGCCACGGTGCGGCCGCCGAACTGGAAGCCGACGAGCACCACACTGCCCAAGTACAGCGCCAGCACCCAATGGCGTCGCAGCCGCGAGGCGAGTGGCAGTGAGGTCCCAGGCAACAGTGCCCCCAATCGGCGTTCGACGGCGTCAGCGCGCCAGCAGCGTCGCCAGTCTGACGAGGTCGGGGTCGGGCGGCGGCTTGGGCGTGATCACCCGCTCGAGCGGCAGGGCGGCCACGACGCCCTTCACCAGGGCCGTGAAGATTCCCGCCTCGCCGGCGACCAACCGCTCGACGGCGGCGGCGGCGGTGCGGCTCGCCAGCAGGCGGTCGAACGCGCCCGGCCCGCCGCCGCGCTGCACGTGGCCGAGGATCGTGGCCCGTAGCTCGAAGCCGATGCGCTCGCGGTGGTGGGCGAAGTAGTCGGCCAGCGCGGCCGCATTCCACTTCGCGCCCTCCGCGACCACCACCATGGCGTGCCGCTTGCCGCGCGTGTAGGCGCCCCGCAAGGCCACCGCCACGTCATCCGGGTCGCTCTCCACCTCCGGGATCACCACCACGTCGGCTCCTCCCGCGATCCCCGCCATCAGCGCGAGATAGCCGTGGGCGCGCCCCATCACTTCCACCACGAAGGCGCGCTGGTGCGACGACGCGGTGGTCTTGAGGCGGTCGATCGCCTCGAGCGCGGTGTTCAAGGCGGTGTCGACACCGATCGTGATATCGGCGCCGTTCACGTCGTTGTCGATGGTCGAGGCCACGCCGATCACCGGAAATCCGGTTTGCGAGAGTGCGTGTGCGCCGGAGAGCGAGCCGTTGCCGCCGATCACCACGAGTCCGTCCACCCGGTTCTGTCCCAGCACCCGGAGCGCGCAGTCGCGTCCTTCGGGCGTGCGGAACTCCTGGGAGCGGGCGCTGCCGAGCATGGTGCCGCCGAGATGGATGATCCCGGCGACGTCGCGAGGGCCCAGCGGCTGCAGCTGACCGCCGATCAGGCCGGTATAGCCCTGGCGGACGCCGATCACCTCGAGTCCCTGCGTCGCCCCTACGCGCACCACGGCGCGCAGCGCGGCGTTCATGCCCGGCGCGTCGCCGCCGCTCGTCAATACGGCGACCCGCTTCATACGCTCGTGCTCCCCCACCGAGTCACCATGATTCCTCCACCTAGAGCCGCGGCTGAAGCCGCCACTCGGCGCTGCCGCTGAAGCGGCGCCGCTGCCCGTTTACGGGCAGGGCCGAGCCGCGAGTTTACTCGCGACTCCTCACGGCGGGCATCTTCCCTGGAGCCATCCGCCTGTGAACCCCGCCCGGCACAGCCCCCGCGCGATGTAAGGGTTGGTGCGCATCACGCGCCACACCAGCCCCGTGCGATAGTTCTCGATCATCGCGATGATCGGCCCCTCGTCGATGCCCAAGTAATCGACGTCGAACCATCCGGCTGCGCTGCTCTGGGTGAACGTCGGATTGAACGCGTCGCGAAAGCCGTAGGTGGAGAACAGACTCGTGCCGTACGTCTGGCGCATGGCCCAGAGCGCGGGGATGGCGATCTCGGGCGCGAACGGGATCGAGCCACCCGCGGCGGTGGGCGCGAGGGTGCCGTCGTCGGGCGTCTCGGTGAAGGACGCGCCGCGCGCCCAGTAGCTGTGGAACTGCCGCATGCGCCCGCCGAGCGTGAGCGTCAGGTCGCCCGGTCCGTCCGAGGCGGTGAGGCCCCAGATGCGATTGCTGTAGCCCGTCCAGCCGCCCGGGTTCGCGGTCGCGTAGGCCCGCTGGCCGTAGGTGGCCCGCCGCGAGTTCTCGAAGTAGTCGATCCCGTGTGCCTGCATGTAAGCGTCCCGGATCCCGCGAAAGTCGATCCACACGTGCGAGTAGTGGTGGCCGAACAGCGGCGCGAAGCCGAGGTGTGTCTGGCCGTAGAACGTGCCCCACCGATACGCGGAGGTCCACCCGGACCAGGCGGCGGTATCGACCGGATGAGTCGGCGAGCCGAGCGCGAGGATATAGAGGACCATGGCCTCGTTGTAGCCGCGCCAGTCGTAGGGGAGGAAGCCTGTCCCCGTTTCCGGATGCCAGCCAAGGGCAACAACCGGCGCCCGTGGGGAGAACCATTGCCAGTCGACGCGGGCGTAGATCGAGTCGGCGAGCCGGTGGATGGTGGCTTCGCTGGAATCGGTGGCGTTGTCGAAGTACGACTGGCAGAACAGCACGCCGGCGAGCAGCAGCGCCGTGTCGATGGTCGAGAGCTCCACCGTCTGGTAGCGCTTCCCCCTGCTCATGTCGAGGAAGTGGTAGAAGAACCCGTGATAGCCGGTCGCGTTCGAGGCGGAGGAATCCTGAGTGGCGGTCCAGAAGAAGCGCAACGTCGTCAGCGTCCTGGCGGCCGCCTGGGGGCGCGTGATATAGCCGCGGTCCACCCCGATCGGGTACGCCGTGAGCGCGAAGCCCACGGCCGCGATGCTCGAGAAGGACTGGGTAGGCGAGCGGTCGGGGGTGAGCCCGTTGGCCGTGTTGGTCAGGTCCCAGAAGTAATGGAAGGTCCGCTCCTCGAGCGTGTCGAGGAATGCGGCGGCCTGGGTCGAGTCTGGTGGCGGCGGGCCCTCGGCGTGGTTGGTGCCGCACGCCGCGAGGATCGCCGCGGCGAGGGCGGCGGCGACCTGTGTGCTACGCGTCATGCGGGGAGAATATCGCTGCGGTGCCCTGGTGCGGGCCACCGGCGCGGTGCGCCGGGGGCCCGTGGCGGGTGTACTAGAAGTCGTACTTCGCGCCGATTTGCGTATACCGCGCGTCAGTGACGGCGCAGGAAGGCCGTCCAAAATTCGCGCTGCCGGTGTTCCCCTCGAAGCAACCGTAGTTCTTGAAGTTGAACACGTTGTACACTTCGGCCTGCAGGCTGAGCTGCGTCCCGCCAAAGGGCGGCAGGGTCTTGCTGAACTTTAGGTCGAGATCGCGGAACGCCCAAGCATTCGGAATGAGGAAATTGAACTTCTCTGGCCGGGCGTACTGCGTGTTGGGCTGGATGCCCGATCCAGACGTCTGGAACGGAGCTCCGGAGCCCAGCGTGAGTAAGCCGCTGAACTGGATGCCGAACGGGACGTCGAGGATCCAATTCCCAACCAGGTGGCTCCGCTCGTCCGACGTGGTGGGATGCCGTGGGTAGTCGGTGACCCTCACGTAGTCGAAGCTGAACAGATCACCGCCGATCGCCTTTGCGTTCGCGTACGTGTAGCTCAACCCCGCGCCCCACGCCCACTGGTGCCCTCCACCATAGGGCCGTTCTACCTTGACGAACAGCGCGTCATACCACGTGCGCACGTCGTCGGTCGACAGGAGCACGTTGGTGAACGGGAGATTCGGATTCTGATAGCAACAGTTCCCGTTCGTGCGGCGGTTCCCGAAGATGTAGCTGATGCCGTTGTAGCTTCGGACCCCGGTGTACGTCGCCGAGACCGCGTAGGCCCCTAACCCCCGCCGGATACCGAGGCTCCACTGGTTCGACTTAGGCGGGCGAGTGTCGTTGTTGATGAGATAGACCTCAGGTTTGGGCGCTTGCCCACTCGCCACGAGCCCGTCGAGCCCGGCCTTGCTCAGAAATGAGTTCTGCCACTGAACGGTCGAAAAACCGTTCCGGTCCAGCCCGCCGTTCGAGGAGAATCGGAAAGTGAGGACCGAGTATTGCAGTCTGAAGCGCTCGTCCAGCGTTGCATTGTAGTAGTCGCGGTCATAGAACACGCCGAACCCGCCGAAGACGGTGGTCTTACCTTCCTCGTCGAGCGTGTACGAGAACCCGAGCCGCGGTTGGAACGCCCCAAGAAACGCGGGCCGCTGCGACCCGTCGGTGAAATAGCTCGAGGCAATGGGGAACCGGACCGAGTCACGGAACAGCGAGGACTGAATCGCGTTGACGACACTTGTAGGCGTCGTGTAGTCGTTGTCCAGCATGTTGGACTCGTAGTCCCACCGGAGGCCGAGATTGACGATGAGACGCCGGGTGGGGTTCCAGTCGTCCTGGATATACGCACCGACTTGCGTATTGTGCGCGCTCAAGTCCGGGTTACCAAAACCGTATTGCGCCTGGAACGGGTTTTCGTAAGGAGCCGCGTAGTGCCCGTCGACAGTGTCAGAGCTGTAGTTGAAAACCGGGTCTGCGGTGAAGAGCTTCTCGACGTGATACCGCAGGATGTCGAGGTTCGCACCGACCTTGAACACGTGCTCACCGTTCCAATGGAAGCTGGAGTTTGTCAGGTCGTTCCGGAACGACAGCCTGTTCTGCTTGAATTCCTGTTCGGTGTCCTTGCCGCCGATCCGTCCCTTCCCGAAGTAATTTCGGCCGATCAACAAGGGGTTAATGGCTACGGGATTCCAGTGATACTCCTGCCAGTTCACGGTGGCCTCGTTGAGCCATCCGCGGCCCCAGGTCGCCTGGTGCTTCAGCGTAATCGTATTCACGTCGTTCTTCACATTCTCAGCCGTCTCGTAGCTGGTCGTACCTCCGAAGCTCCGGATGTCCGTTTCATGTCGCACGCTTGCACTGAGCTCGAGCGATTGGCGGGGCTTCAATTGGTACGACAGTTTGCCGAAGAGCAGCGTTTCACGGAACGGCTGGAGGAAAGCTCCGTTGAACGGCCGAAAGTTCACTGTGTCTGCAGGGAGGGTATCGAATGTGACGGTGGCGTAGCGGTTCTGATAGTTCCCCTCATAGGAGGCGAACACGTGCAACCGGTCCTTGATGAGGGGCCCACCGATGCTTCCGCCGAGCAGGCTGCGCGTAAAGTCGGGCTTCGCCGCACTCGGGCTCAGAAACGGATCACGAGCTATGAAGTCCTTCCCCATGCCGTAAAAGAAGGCGTTGCCGTCCCAGGTGTTGGTACCAGACTTGGTGGTGGCAGCGATCACTGCGCTCGACGCCTTCTGGTACTCGGCCTTGTAGTTCTGGGTGATAACCCGGAACTCCTGCACCGCGTTGAGCGGGAACGGATTCCCGCGACTCGCGTCCTGGCCGGCGACGCCTCCCAGGAGGACGTCGTTCTTGTAGCTCGCTCCATCAATGAACACGTTGACCGCCTCGGCTGTCTGTGCACCGGCGGAAAAAGTGCGCCGTGTTGCGTCGAGGCGGGGGTTCTGGATCTGAACACCGGGCGCAAGGGCGGTAAGGTCCAAGAAGTTGCGGTCGACCGTGGGCAGGTTCTCAACCTGAGCCCGCGACACATTCGTAGCAATCTCTGACGTCCGCGTCTCAGTGACGTCGCCTACCACAACGATGCTGCTCACTTGCACGGCCGCAGGCGTGAGTTGGAAATCCAGTTGCAGGACTTCTCCTATGCCCACGGCCAGCTGCCGCGCCTTCGGCGTTACCCCGATCCGGCGAGCGGTGACTACATACTGGCCGGGCTTCAAGCCGGCAAGTACATAGAAACCCGTCCGACCGGTCGTGACGCTCACCAGCACGCCGGTCGTGGAGTCGCGAGCAGTTATCGAGACGTCCGGCATCGGTGCGCCGCCTTCGTCGGTCACGTAGCCCCGGACACTCCCGGTGCTCGTCTGCGCCACGGCCGCCGGCGCGGCGATTAAGACAAAGGCCAGGCCGACAAACAGCCCCCGGCCGAGTTGCTCGAACAATCTGCGACTCATGAGCGCGTCTCCTGTGCACGTGTTTGCCTCCCTTATCACGCGCCCACAAGGGTTTGTCAAGTCCGGTGACGGTCAAGTACATTGGGGGCGCCGCTGTTCAATTTTCTCCTTCTGAAACGGGATCCCGATGCGTCCGCGTAGTCGTCACCTTCCGGCGTTGGCCTTCGCCCTGACACTCTTCGGCGCCCGGCCCGTCTCCGCGCAGCGCGCCGCCGCCGAGCCCAAGATCGACTCCCTCCTCACCCGCATGAGCCTCGAGGAAAAACTCGGCCAGCTCAACCAGCTCTCGGTGGACAATCAGCCGAGCGCTGAACAGTTGGCGCTCGTGCGGAAGGGTCTCGTCGGCAGCTTTTTTAACCTCACGGGGGCGGCGGCGACGCACGACGCGCAGCACATCGCCGTCACCGAGTCGCGGCTCCACATCCCGCTGATCTTCGGCCAGGACGTGATCCACGGCTACCGCACCATCTTCCCGATTCCGCTCGGCGAAGCCGCCTCGTGGGATCCCGAAGCCGTTGAGGCCGCCGCCCGCGTGGCCGCCCGCGAGGCCTCCGCCGCCGGCGTGCACTGGACCTTCGCGCCCATGGTGGACATCGCCCGCGATCCCCGCTGGGGCCGCATCGCCGAGGGCTCGGGCGAGGATCCGTACCTGGGATCGGCGATGGCCGCAGCACGCGTCCGAGGCTTTCA
>QHUU01000081.1 GCA_003222155.1 Gemmatimonadota bacterium
CAACACCTCCCGCCACGGTTTCGACGTCCCGATGGCGCGATGTCCTTCCGCGGCATCGAGCTCCGCCGTGAGCCGCGCCACCCGCCCTTCGAGCTGGATGGCGCGCTCCTGGGCCTCGGCGCGCCGCCGCGCTTCCTCGGCCAACCGCTCGTGGGCGAATGCCAACGCCACGAGGTCGGCGATCCGCCGCGCCGCCGGCACGTCGGCCTCGGTGTACGAGTCCGGCGCGCGCGACAGAACGTTCAGAAACCCCAGTACACCGCTCCGCAAGCGGACGGTGAGCCGTATCCACGACGCGTACGCCTGAGCCCATGGCAAATTGGGGTGCCATTCGAACGGCTCGTCGGCACCGGAGGAGGCGGTGCGCATCTGCCCCACGCACCCCCACGTCTTGCCGGGCAGCGTCCGGACGTGGTGCATGATCGCGAAGTCCTCCCGGAGCAACCGCCGCGACAACGCCGACAGCGGAATCTCCGTCAGTGGCGCCTGCGATTCGTCTTCGGAAACAGCGACGATGCGGTAACGCTCGCCGTCTTCCGTGATGAGACCGAACATCAGGCGATCGTGCGGGACGGTTTCGCGGGCCAGCGCGGAGATCTGGGCGAAGATTTCACGGACGTCGAGGCTCTGCGCCAGAACGTTCAGCAGCGGTCCCCAGGTGTCCTGATTCGAGCCAGCAGGCATCTCACAAGGCATTCTACGCAGCGCGAGACCGCACGCCAGGCTGCTGTCGACTTCTGTGCACTTGTGCTTGGCGTTCGTCAAAACCCCGACCCTCACGGCGCCGCGCCGTCCCTGGTCGCCGCGAGCGCAAACCCGCTACCCCACAGCGACTTTGGTGCCCGCGCCGCCCGCGCCCTGCGGCTGGCACGCCGGGTGCAAAGACGAGCGGGCGACCGCGATTTCACACACCATAGGAGAAGACGATGCGAACCAGACAGTTGCTGATGGGGGCCACACTGCTCGCGCTGGGGGCCTGCGCCGAGGGCGTAAGCGTACGTACCGCGCTGAGTCCCGACGCGAGCCTGCACGGCCTCCGCACGTTCCGGGTCCAGCAGACGCCCCAACCGAAGCTCGCGGGCGCCACCTCCTCGACCAACGACCCGATGCTCGTGAACTCGATCTCGAACCGGGCGCTGCGGACCGACCTGACGCAGGAGTTCGCGGGGCTTGGCTACGTGGCGAGCGACAGTAATCCCGATTTCTGTGTCGCGTACTACGCTAGCACCAATCAGAAGCTTGACCTCACGTATTGGGACTACGGGTATGCGTGGCGGCCGCACTGGTGGAACGGCTGGGGACGCCGCTGGGGACGCGGTTGGGGAGGGGACTGGGGAATAGCGAGCGGCCCAGTGGCGACGCAATACACCGAGGGGACCGTGATCGTCGATGTGTTCGACCCCAGGACCAAGGACCTGCTGTGGCGTGGCCAGGGGGTCGCGGCGGTTTCCGACGACGAAGCACAGTACGAGCAGGAGCTCAAGAAGACCGTCGAGGCGATCGTCGACAAGTTCCCCGCATCGACCAAGGTGTCATGACGCAGCAGAGCGTGGAGATCCTGATCGGCAAGCTCCTCACCGACGAAGAGCTGCGGGAGGCATTCGAGCAAAACCCGCACGCGGTGTTGGTGGGGTTGCTGCGGCAGGGTCTCCACCTGAGCCGACTCGAGATGGAAGCGCTCGAGTCCCTCAAGCTGTCGGACATGAGCGGTCTCGTAGAGACGATCGACAGACGCCTGCAAAAGGCTTCACTGAGGAGGGCACCTATGACACACGCAGTTCGCGACACGGACACATTGCCCACCGCCGCGCTCGGCACGACCGGCATGCGCATCACGCGCGTCGGCTTCGGGGCCTGGGCGATCGGGGGCGGCGGATGGACGTTCGCCTGGGGCAATCAGGACGACACGGACTCGATCGCCGCGATCCGTCACGCCATCGAGCGCGGCATCAATTGGATCGACACAGCGGCGGTGTACGGCCTCGGACACTCCGAGGAGATCGTCGCCCGCGCGCTGCGCGACATCCCGGCCGACGACCGGCCGTACGTCTTCACCAAGGCCGGCCTCGTGTGGGACGAGCGCGACCGCGCGGCCCCGCCGCGCCGCGTCGGTGATCCGCTGAGCCTGCGCCACGAGGTCGAGGGGTCGCTCCGCCGGCTCGACGTCGAGCGCATCGATTTGTACCAGATGCACTGGCCCGCCGAGGACGGCACTGCGCTCGAGGACTACTGGGGCACACTGTTGCAGCTGAAAGAGGAAGGGAAGGTGCGTGCCGTCGGGCTCTCCAATCACCATGTCGGACAGCTCGAAGACGCCGAGCGGCTCGGGCACGTGGATACGCTTCAGCCGCCATTCTCGGCGATCCGCCGGGAGGTCGCGGTGGCGGAGCTCCCGTGGTGTGCTGCACACGGCACCGGGGTCATCGTCTACAGCCCGATGCAGTCCGGCCTCCTCACGGGCGACTTCAGCCTCGAGCGTGCCGCCCGGCTGGGCGCGGACGACTGGCGCTCCCGCTCTCCCGACTTTACGGGCCTCGGGTTGCGCCGCAATGTCGGCCTGGCGGACGCGTTGCGGCCCATCGCGGAGCGTCACGGCGCAACGGTCGCCGCCGTAGCCGTTGCCTGGACGCTCGCTTGGCCGGGCATCACCGGCGCCATAGTCGGCGCGCGGTCCCCTGCCCAGGTGGACGGCTGGATCGGCGCCGCGAGTCTAGAGCTTACGGGCAGCGACCTGGACGACATCGCCGCCGCCATCAAGCGTACGGGTGCGGGCGTGGGACCGGTCCGGCCGTGAAAGCACTCGCGCTGGTCGTCGTCTTGGGCTCGTGCCTCCCTGGCACCAGTCAGAGCCAAGAGCCGGATACGGCCGCGCTCGGGCCCCGCCTGTCGCTCGAGACGGTGGTCGCCCGAACGCTCGCCTACAGTCCGGCCGTGGCCGGCGCGCAGGGCGCGGTGCGCGACGCGGCCGCCCTCCGGCGCGTGACACTCGGGGCGTACCTGCCGAGTGTCGCGCTCAATTCGAGCGCGGGCTGGACCGATCAATCGCTTGCGACCGCCGGGGTGACGTCCCTCACGCAGCCGGGCACGGTGAACGCGTATGGCGCGGGACTCGCGGCGGCGGTCGACGTCTTCACGGGGGGCCGCCGCGGCGCGCAACGGAGCCAAGCCGAGGCGATCGGCCTAGCCGCGGATGCCGGGCTGGTGCAGCAACGGTACGCCACGATCCTGCTCGCGAGACAGAGTTACTTCGACGTGCTGCGCGCGCACCAGCTCGTGCGCGTGGCCGCGGAATTCGTCACGCAGGCCGAGCTGGGCCTCGGGTACGCCCGCGACCGGCTTGCCGCCGGCACGGCCACACGGGCGGACGTGCTGCTCGCCGAGCTCTCGCTGTCGACGGCCCGCCGCCAACAGCTCGCGGCTCGCGATACGCTCAGCACGACCAGCGCCGCCCTCGGCCGGCTGGTCGGCGCGAACGGACCCGTCGATGCGGACTCCCTGACTACGCTCGAGCCCGAGCCGCTCGCGCTCGGCGATTCGGGCGTCCTCGCGCTGGCACCGGCGGCCGCGCCCGCCGTCGCGCAAGCGCAGGCGCTGGCGAACGCCGGCGCCGCGGCGGTCCGCGCCTCGGAGACGCAGTACGTCCCCACGATCTCGCTCGGCGCCGGCTACAACTGGTCGAACGACGGCCGCGTCACCGGGGCGCTGCGGTCGGGGTGGATCGTCGCGTTCACGACGTCATTCCCCCTCTTCAACGGGTTCGTGCGCGAGGCGTCCGTCACCCAGGCCAAGGTCGCCGTCGATGTGGCGACTGCGACCTCGGCGGATACGAAGCGCTTCGTCCGTGCGGAGGCCCAGCGGCTGCTCGGGCGCCTCCACGTCGCCGAGCAGGATATCACGCTGACGCGCGACGCCGTGCGGCTCGCCGGCGAAGATCTGCGCGTCATCCAGGCGAGGTATCGCGCCGGCATCGCCACGATTCTCGACGTGCTCACCTCCCAGGCCGCGCTCATTCAGGCGGAGCTCGATCTCGTGAGCGCTCGGTTCACCTATCAGGTCGCCCGCGCTTCACTCGAAGCGCTGCTCGGCCGGGAGCTATGAGGCTCGAGCGATGATGTGGATCGTGCATGTCGCGCTGCGGCGCCCCTACACCTTCATCTGCGGGGCCATCCTCGTCCTCATCGCCGGGCTGGTGGCGATCATCACGACGCCGGTCGACATCTTCCCCGCGATCCCGCTGCCGGTCGCGACGGTGATCTGGCAGTACCAGGGGATGTCGCCCGAAGAGATGGAGCAGCGGGTCGTCACGATCGTCGAGCGGTCCTACTCGGCAACCGTCAACGACATCGAGCACATCGAGTCGCAGTCGCTCGACGGCGTCGCCGTGATCAAAGTGTTCTTCCAGCCCACCGCGGACGTCGCGACGGGCATTGCGGAGCTCACCGCGGCGTCCCAGAGCAACACTCGGACTCTGCCGCCGGGGATCACGCCGCCCATCATCCTGCGGTTCAACGCGACCGACGTCCCGATCCTCCAGATCGGCGTGGGCTCGAGCACCATGTCGCAAGCGGAGTTAAACGACTACGTCTCCAACTTCGTCCGCACGCCGCTCGCTACCGCCCAGGGCTCGACCATTCCGTTCCCCTACGGGGGCGCGCCCCGGCTGATCAACGTCGACCTCGACCTGGCGCGATTGTATGCGAAGGGGCTCTCTCCGGCGGACGTGAGCGCAGCCATCAACGCCGAGAACGTGATCCTGCCGGCCGGGTCGGCGCGGCTGGGCAGCCGAGAGTACAGCGTGCGCTTGAACTCGAGCCCGGAGGTCGTCCAGCAGCTCAACGACATGCCGATCAAGCAGGTCAACGGGGCGATGGTCTACATCCGCGACGTCGCGTACGTGCGCGATGGTGCCGGCGTCCAGACCAACATCGTGCGTCAGAACGGACAGCACGGCACCTACATGAGCGTGCTCAAGAACGGCAGCGCCTCGAGCCTGGCGGTGGTCAACCGCGTGAAGGCACTGCTCGCCGCGCTCAAGCCCGCGCTGCCGTCGTCGCTCGACATACGGCTGCTCGTGGACCAGTCGCTGTTCGTCCGCGCCTCGATCTCGGGGGTCATCCGTGAAGCCGTCATCGCGGCCTGCCTCACGGCCCTGATGATCCTTCTGTTCCTGGGGAGCTGGCGCAGCACGCTCATCATCGCGACCTCGATCCCGCTCGCGGTGCTGTGCTCGATCATCGGCCTCTCGGCCCTGGGGCAGACACTCAACGTGATGACGCTGAGCGGGCTGGCGCTCGCCGTCGGAATTCTCGTGGACGACGCGACCGTCACGATCGAGAACATCAACCTGAACATGGAGCAGGGGAAGGAGATCTTGCCGGCCATCGTAGACGGCGCGGCGCAGATCGCGACCCCGGCGTTCGTCTCCACCATCTCGATCTCGATCGTGTTCGTGCCGATGTTCTTCTTGAGCGGTCCCGCGGCCGCGCTGTTCCGCCCGCTGGCGATGGCGGTCGTGTTCGCCGTGCTCGCCTCGTACGTCCTGTCGCGCACCATCGTGCCCACGATGGCCCATTATCTCCTGGCCGCCGACGCGCACCGTCTCGCGGCGGGCCGGACGGCGGCGGGGGGGAGCGTGATCGAGCGGGTGAGCGCGCGGTTCGAGGTCGGGTTCGAGCGGTTCCGCGCGGCCTACCAGCGTGTGCTGAAGTGGGCTCTGGGACGCCGCCGCCCGGTGCTCGGCGCCGTCGGCGGCTTCGCCGCGCTCTCGCTCGCCCTGGTCCCGTTCATCGGGCAGGACTTCTTTCCGACCACCGACGCCGGTGCCTTCCAGCTGCACCTGCGGGCGCCTGCCGGGATGCGGGTCGAAGAGACGGAGCTCATTGCCGCCGGCGTGGAACGGACCATTCGGCGCGTGATCCCTCCCGCGGAGCTGGGGCTCATTCTCGACAACATCGGCATCAACCGTAACGCGATCAATCTGGCCACCGGTGGCAGCGCCACCCTGAACGCGGCGGACGCCGATCTGGTGGTCCAGCTCGCGCCGACGCGCCGCACCTCGACGTTCGAGTACGTGCGGCGGCTGCGCGCAACGCTCCCCACCGAGTTTCCCGGCGTGACGTTCTTCTTCCTGCCGGCGGACATCATGAACCAGGTGCTCAACCTTGGCCTGCCGGCCCCGATCGACGTTCAAGTGGTGGGCCAGGACAAGACGGCCGATTACCGCGTCGCCACCCGCCTGGCCGCTGAGCTGAGGCGCATCCCCGGCGCCGTGGACGTCCGGGTACAGCAGGTGGTCAACATGCCGGAGTTTCTCTTCTCCGTGGACCGGATCCGGGCGCAGCAAGTCGGCCTCACGCAGCGCCAGGTAGCTAGCAATCTGCTCATCTCGCTCTCCTCGAGCGGGCAGACCGCGCCGAACTACTGGCTCAACCCGCAGAACGGCGTGAGCTACAGCGTGGCCGTCCGCACGCCGCTTTCCAAGATCAACGCGCTGGACGCGTTGACCAACACGCCGGTCACGGCGCCGGGACTCGCCGCGCCGCAGCTGTTCGGCAATCTGGCGAGCGCGACCCGCACGACCTCCTACGCGGTCGTGAACCACTACAACACGCAACCGGTGTCTGACGTGTATGCGGCCGTGGACGACCGGGACCTGGGCGGCGTCGCGAGCGATGTGGACCGGGTCGTCGCCAAGATCGGTCCGTCCCTGCCGAAGGGTACCCACATCGTGGTGCGCGGCCAGGTCGCCAGCATGCGGTCGTCGTTCGTCGGGCTGGGGTTCGGAGTGCTGTTCGCGATGGTGCTCGTGTACCTCCTGCTCGTGATCAACTTTCAGTCGTGGCTCGATCCGCTGGTGATCGTGATGGCGCTCCCCGGGGCGCTGTGCGGCATCGTGTGGATGCTGTTCGTGACTCAGACCACGTTCAACGTGCCGTCGTTGATGGGAAGCATCATGTCCCTGGGCGTCGCCACCGCCAACAGCGTCCTGCTAATCACCTTCGCGGATGACCTGCGGCGGGAGGGACGTTCCGCCCTCGAGGCGGCCCTCGAGGCCGGCTCCGTGCGGCTGCGGCCCGTCTGCATGACCGCGCTCGCCATGATCATCGGAATGATGCCCATGGCGCTCGGCCTGGGCGAAGGGGGCGAGCAGAACGCGCCGCTCGGCCGCGCCGTGATCGGCGGGCTGCTCGTCGCGACCTGCTTCACCCTGGTGGTCGTGCCGGTGCTGTACAGCATCCTGCGCGTCGCACCGCCTACACCACCGATCGTCATCCCGGAGGGACACGCATGAGCGCCGTACCGGAGATCCTGGAACAGCTCCACGCCAGACAGGGCAATCGGCGACCCGTCCCCACCTCGCCGCGCCGGCGGGGGATCAAGTGGTTGGGGGGCGGGATCGCCGGGGGCGTGCTGGCGGCGCTCCTGCTTACGGGCATCGTGCCGCGCGTGGCGCAGCAACACCGGCTCGCGGCCGCCGCCACCGCCGTCGGTGTCACCCTGCCCACCGTGAGCGTGACCACGGTGGCGCATGACACCAGTCCGTCGAGCGTGAGTCTGCCCGGCGCCCTCACGGCCGTACAGACCGCCGCCATCTACGCACGCACGCCCGGTTACGTGCGCCGGCGCCTGGTCGATATCGGCGGCCGCGTGCGCGCGGGCCAGCTCTTGGCCGATATCGACGCGCCCGACCTCGACCAGCAAGTGGCGCAAGCGCGAGGCGTGGTCGCTCAAACGCGCGCCGCCCAGGCGCTCGCTCAGGCCAACCTGGTGCGCTGGCAGGCGCTCGCCGTCGACAGTGCGGTGACGGCCCAAGAGGTCGATCAGATGCAGGCCGCCTTCAACGAGGCGGTCGCCAACTCGAACAGCGCCGAGGCCAACCTGCGGCGGCTGGTGCAGTTGCAGGCATACGAGCGGGTGGTCGCTCCGTTCGCCGGCGTGATCACGGCGCGCAATGTGGACCCCGGGGCGCTGGTCGGACCGGCGGGCGGCGTGAGCGAGACCTTGGCGGCGGGAACCGGGAGCACACCGGGGAGTCTGTTCACGATCGCGCAGACCGACACGCTCAGCGTGTATGTGACCGTGCCGGAAGACTACGCCGCGGCGGTGGGGATCGGGAAACCCGCGGTCGTGGTCGTACCCGCGCTCCCCGGCGATACGCTGCGCGGGCGCGTGGCTCGCACCGCCGGATCACTCGACCCCGCGGCCCGGACGCTCCTCACGGAGGTGCGGGTGGCGAATCCAAAAGGTGTGTTCCTGCCCGGGATGTACGCCCAGGTGCAGCTTGCACTCGGCGCGGGAACGCCGCCGCTGCGCGTCCCTGCCACTGCGCTCGTGATCCGCGACGGCCCACCGCAGGTCGTGACCGTGGCTCCCGATTCGACGGCGCGGTACCAGACGGTGACTATCGGCCGCGATCTCGGGACCTGGGTGGAAGTGACCGGGGGGCTCGAGCAGGGTGCCCACATCGTGATCAACCCGCCCGCCGACCTGCAGGACGGCGCGCGCGTGCACGTGGTAAGCGCACGATGAGCGCGAAGCACGAATCCTGGGGCCAGGGCGGCCCCGGGACCACTCATGACCGGGAGACAGCAATGACTTGCACCAACCGACTCCTCTTGGCCCTCGGTCTCACCGCAGCGGTCATGGGTTGCACGCGCGCGGCGGGCGATTCCGCAGTGCGCTGGACGGGCGGCGCTGCGGACGAGCGGTTCATCGCTGCTAGCGGTGCCGCAATGGAGCAGATGATGAAGGCCATGGCAATCCGACCGTCCGGGGATGTGGACCGTGATTTCGTCGCCATGATGGTCCCGCATCACGAGAGTGCGATCGCCATGGCGCAGGCCGAGCTCCGTTATGGCAAGAATGAGCAGCTGCGGCGCATGGCGCAGGAGATCGTGGTGACGCAGCAGCAGGAGATCGCGGCGATGCGGCTGGCCCTGAGATGAAACCCGTCGTCGCCATCGCCGCGCTCGTGGCGGCCACAGCCCTTACACCCGAGTGCAACCTCGCGGGGCAGGGGATTCCCGTCAGTCACCGCGACCGGGTGTACGCGGCGGAGCAGTTCTCGAACACCGTTTCCGTCACCGATCCCGCGGACCACAGGCTGGTCGGCGTGATTCGCCTGGGAGATCCGGCGCCCGGCAATTTCAGCCCGCTGTACCGCGGGCAGGCGCTGGTGCACGGCCTGGGGTTCTCGCCCGATCACCGTACCATAGTCGTGGTTTCGATCGGCTCGAATTCCGCGACGTTCATCGAGACTGCGACCAATGCCGTGAAGCACATCACATACGTCGGGCGATCTCCGCACGAGGCGTTCTTCACCCCGGACGGCTCCGAGGTGTGGGTCACGGTGCGGGGCGAGAACTATGTCGCCGTCCTGGACGCTCACACCTACGAAGAGAAGGCCCGGATCGTCGTGCCCGGCGGACCGGGCATGCAGATCTTCTCCCCCGAAACGGCCAGTACGGGTACGTCTGCTCCTCCTTCACCCCGGAGACGGTGGTGATCACGGTGAAGGATCACCAGATCGTCGGCCGGGTCCCTCAGGAGAGTCCGTTCTGCCCCAACATCGCAGTCACTCCGGACGGCGGGCAGGTTTGGTTCACGCTGAAGGATGTCGGCAAGACCATGGTATTTAGCGGGCGCCCGCCGTTTGCGGTCCTCAGGACCATCGCGACCGGACCGATCACGAACCACGTGAAGATCGTGGGGAATTCGAGCGGCACGTTCGCGTACGTGACCGTCGGGGGCTTGAACCAGGTCCAGGGGGTGTGGGACTCGGGTGACGGCACCCACGTCTACGTGGGATTGGAGAACGACGACCGACTGATCGCCATCAACACCGTGACCAATCAGGTGGTCGCGACGATTCCGATCGGGCAAGCGCCGCAGGCGGTGATCTACGTGTCCGACGCCGTTCCGACCGGGGCAGGAACAGAAGGTCTCCAACCCCTCGGCGTCGCCGGAGAGGCGGCCCACATTACCCTCGCGGCGTCCGGCGGCGGCGAGCCCACGAGCGTGTCGCTGTTCGATCAGGGACTCATTCAGGTGCTACAGGGCGCGGTGACCGGGCTCGAGCCCGGTAAGCCGTACGTGCTCGCGCTGGCGCGCCGCCCGGACGGGGGTGGGGATGGCCCGCTCGAGCCGCTCGCGGCATTCACCACCAACCCGGCGGGAGCGGCCGTCGTGAACGCGATCGGTCCGATCCGGCAGGTTGTGCGAGCCGGAACCGACGTGGTGCGTCGCTACCTCGTGATCGCGTCGGGCACACCGGCTCAGCCCGGACCGGTGGTGCAGACGCAGGTCGTGCCGCCGGTGAATAGGCACGCGTGGCGGCGTGGACAGTAGCAGATCGGCCGTCGCCTCAAGAGACACTTCCTCGCGGAGTAGGCCGCAATGAAGACGCGTACGTTGTCCTTGATCGTCGCGGTTCTTACCGCCGCCGGCGGTTCCCGGCTGGCGGCGCAGGGCCCGCGATTCAGCCTCGGAGGCGGCCTGACCCTTCCTGGGGGAGGTTATGGGACCGCCGACGGCCCGGGCTGGCATGTGCTGGGCGTCGCCACGCGGCCCCTGTCCGTCCCCCACATGGGCCTCCGCGTCGACGCGATGTACGGTCGGACGCCCCGAGAGGGACTCGAGACGGGACACACCACGTTGGTGGGCGGCACCGCCGGCATTGTGTGGCGGTTGCCGGGGGACGGGCCCAATGTCCGTCCCTACCTCATCACCGGGCTCGGCATGTACGGCGTGAGCGTTACGCGAGCGGGGCTCGCCTCCACGTCCCGCACCGGAATCGCATGGTCGGGTGGCGGTGGCCTTTCCCTGGTCGGGGTGGGGCCGGCGCTCGGGTTCGTGGAGGCTCGCTTCATTACGATCCGCACGAGCGGCGGCGCGACGAACCTCTTCCCCCTCAGTGCGGGATTCGCGGTGCGGGAGCCGTGGTGATCGGGCGGGTTTTCGCTTGACGCCGGCCGGCCACCGGGTAGCGTCGCCCAGCTTACCCCTTACGAGGTGGACTGCGGCAGAGCACCTTTGGGCAGGTTACCCGTGACGCCACCTAAGGCGCTTCGTCAGAAAGGGACCCGTGCGATCCGTGATGCTGGTTCGGTGCGCGCTGCTCTGCTTGGCTGGTGCAGCAGCGGCGGGCTGTGGGTCGGATAAGTCCGGGATCGCGGGTCCTGGCAACCCCCCATCTCCCAACGACGTGCGCCTCGAGAGTGACGTGGGTGATTATATCGGCGGGGGTCAGTCCTACAACTATACTCAAGCGAACGCAAGTATTACGGTAACTGCAAGTGGGGGCCACCTCTCGATCGGCATCGCCGGAGACCAAGGGTGGTCCGGGGACTTCCAGATGCCGAGCGCGCTCAACCAGCTCGAGCCCGGTAATTACACTGGCCTCCAGCGCTACCCATTCAACGACCCGGCGAAGGGAGGCCTCAGCTGGTACGGCGAGGGTCGCGGCTGCAATACGCTCTCGGGTTCGTTCAGCGTCGACAGCGTCAGGTACGTCGCCGGCAGCCTGACGGCGATCGACCTGCGCTTCGAGCAACACTGTGAGGGCGGCACTCCCGCGTTGCGCGGGACGATTCACTTTAGGTCCGGTGACACCACCGCGCCGCCGGGACCGGTCAGGCCGATTCCGGGCGGGCTGTGGCGGCCCGCCCCCGGTGCGACGCCGGCCACTGGAAACTATGTCTACCTCCAGAGCGACGCCGGAGACTACATCGGCGGGGGCGCGACCACCACGTACACGCCGGCCACGGCCAGCATCGGCGTTACTGCCAGCGGAGGTCACCTCTCCGTCAGCGTCGATTCGTGGTCTGGAGACTTCCAAGCCATGGCTACGCTCAGTGAGATCGAGGCCGGCTACTATGCCGATCTGCGTCGATACCCGTTCCACAATCCCGTGAAAGGCGGCCTCAGCTGGTACGGCCAGGGACGCGGCTGCAACACGCTCCTGGGGTGGTTCGCCGTCGACCGCGTCTCCTATACCGGCAGCGCCCTGACCGCGCTGGACCTGCGCTTCGAGCAGCATTGTGAGGGAGGCGTCCCAGCCCTGCACGGCGCCATTCACTGGGACGCCTAACCTCGTCAGCTCGCCGGCTTGCGGGAGCTCGATTTTTCCCAGTTGACGAACAGGAACCCGCCTGGCGCGTCGAACTTGGGCTCGCCTGGTCCGGGCAGAATTTGCAGCTGCAGCTCTTCGATCTTGTTCTTGGAGCAATCCCAGCACGTCAACGCGAAATCACCGTCGCGCCGGGTGCGCGACAGCAGCATCACGTGTACCATCGCGTTGTCGGTGACCGGCACGTCATTCTTGTAGAGGTGCCCGACCGCCCACAGCGCCACCGCACTGTTGATCGTGGGCACGAGTGGCGTGTGCACCTGGGTCACGCCGTGATAGTACAGGCCCATGATCACGCCGCCGAAGCGCGGGTGGTGGGGGACGTCCTTCGTCTGCACGCGGTCCAGCACGAGCTTCCAGCGGGCCCCGTCCTGGGTAGCGAACTCGGCCACGCCGTCGACCGAGTCGCGCACGGCGCCCTTGTCCCACGCGGTAAAGGTGAACGTGCCAGAGCTCCGGACGACGTTGTTCGAGTACGGGCCGTTCTTCACCTGCGACTCGAGGCCCTCACGCTCGTCGCCGAAGGCCGCGAGGATCGGGGCGGCGCTGTCGGGGAAGGGAAATGGCCCCGGCAGGATGTGGATGACGGGCCCGCCGCCGGTCACCCGGATCGCCTGCACCCGTTCCGCCTTCATGTGTGGCTCACTCGTCTCGGACGCGCCATACCCCGACGGGGCCGGGCTCGTCGCGCTCACCACCTTCAGGTGTGTGTCCATGCCGAGCTTCTTGTGCGAATCTGCTCCCACGGGGCAATACACCTCGTAGCTCCCCTTCTTGAGCGTCAGCGTGAGCGTGTCGCTCGCCCCGGGCTGGATCGTCTCGATCTCCTGCTCGATCCCCTGTCCCTCGACCTCGAAGCCGTGCGGGATGCTGCCGGCATTCGTGACGACGAACGTGACCGATCCCGCCGCGACGCTCGCCTGCGACAGCACGACGTTCCATTCGGAGAGTTTGACGCTCACCCGTGAGGGAGCGGCGGGGTAAGGGCGTGGCGCCGCGCCTATCAGCGCGCCCAGCAGGGCAAGGGTGGTCGAGTTGCGGTTCATGGTAGCCTCCTCGTCAAGTGGTGTAGTTTGGTGTCCACCTGTCGGACCGCGAGCATCGCCCCCTTATTCCTTTGGGAATATTCCTGCCGCGTCCAAGGTCTGTATCCGGCAGGCTGACTGCGCACCCCGAGGACCGGTTGGAGTCGAGCGAGCTCGAGCGATTCGAAGCCGTCGTGCTGCCGCATCTGGACGCCGCGTACACGCTGGCGCGCTACCTCACGCGGAACGACCACGACGCCCAGGACATCGTGCAGGATGCCTCCCTGCGCGCGCTGCGGTACTTCCCGACCTTCCGCGGTGCCGCGGGGGGCGACGGGCGAGCGTGGCTGCTCGCGATCGTTCGCAACACAGCGTACACCTGGCGGCAGCGGCACCGCGGGGACACGCTCACCACCGAGTTCGACGAGGAGCGACACAGTGAAGCCGTGGCACACGAGCACCCGGAAGCGGCCGCGGAGGCCCAAAGCGAGCATGCCGCGCTGCGCCGGGCGATTGACGAGCTGGCACCTGACTTCCGCGAGGTGATCGTGCTGCGCGAGCTGGAAGGGTTGTCCTACAAGGAGATCAGCGATGTGGCGGGGGTGCCGGTCGGCACCGTGATGTCGCGGCTGTCGCGCGCCCGCCGGCGCCTCGAGGAGGCGCTGTGCGCCGAAACGGAGGACTGCTGACGTGACCCATCCCGCGTTCGAAGGCCTGCTCGACGCGTACCTGGACGGCGAGCTCGCCGCGCCCGACCGAGTGGAGCTCGAGGCACACCTGCGCGCGTGCCCGGACTGCTCCCGCCTGGAGCAGCGGCGGCGAGCGCTGAGCGTCGCGGTGCGCGAGCAGCTGGTGCGCTTCTCGGCGCCGGAAACGCTGCGAGCCCGCGTGCGTGCCGGGGCGCGGGCGGAGGCGGGCCGGACGGCGCGTCGCCGCGTCCCCTACTGGAGCACGCTCGCGGTCGCCGCATCGCTCGCAGTGGTGGCCCTCGGCAGCCGGCAGCTGGCGTTGCGTGGCGCCGCGGGCGATGCGATCACCAACCAGGTGCTCGCGAGCCACGTGCGCTCACTCATGCCCGGGCATCTCACCGATGTGCTGTCGTCCGACCAGCACACGGTGAAGCCGTGGTTCAACGGCAAGCTCGACTTCTCGCCGCCGGTGTACGACTTCGCCGGGGGCGGCTTCCCGCTGATGGGGGCGAGGCTCGAATACGTGGATGGGCGGCCGGTCGCGGCTCTGGCATACGGCCGGCGGCAGCACGTGATCAACGTGTTCCTGTGGCCCATCGAGCGGGGCAGTACGGCAGGACCTCGCGCGGCGACCCGGCAGGGCTACCACCTGCTGCACTGGGCCACGCCCGCCTACACGTACTGGGTAGCGTCCGACGTGGGACTAGCGGAGTTGCGCGACTTCGTGGCGCTGCTCCAGCGTGGGGATTCGGCTGCGGCGGCTACGGTACGCTAGGGTTATTAACGGAAATCCTCGACCAGCATGATGTCACTTTCGACCTGGTCCACCCGCTTGTAGAGAATCCATTTTCCATCCGGAGAGACGTCAAAGCCCCAGGGGCCGGTGACCGAGTACCCCAGATCCAGCGAAGTGATTGTGTTGACGCGTTCGGTCGCGAAATCCAGGAACCTGACGCGAGCAGGCGTGGTTGATGCGTCGACGAAGTAAATTCCCTTGGGGAAAAGTCTCCACCAGGCAAACACCGGCTCGCCTTGGAGGACGCGGGTGGTCTCCTCGCCCGAGGGTCGCGTCCGCCAAATCGTCCCTCCATCTTTCCACACGTAGAGCCACCTGCCATCGGGGGACTCCTGTGCGCTGAAGCCGCCGTCTTTCGTGACCTGTGTGGCACTGCCGCCAACGGATGGGACCTTCCAAATCTGCCAATTCCCCGTCCGGTTGGACGAGAAGTAAATCCATTTGCCGTCGCGCGACCACGCAGGGACATTGTTCTCCACGGGATCGCTGGTAAGGCGGTGCGGCATGCCTCCCTCGGCGCTGATGATGAAGATGTCACCGTGGCCTTCGAGTCGGGCATCGAACGCAATGGTCTTTCCGTCCGGAGACCAGCGTGGCGTGCCGGCATCGGCCGCCTTCAGGAATGTGAGCTGTGTTTGGTTCGTGCCGTCGCCGTTGCACGTCCAGATCTCGACACTGCCCGAGCGATCGGACGCGAAGGCGATGCGTTGACCATCGGGAGAAAACGAGCCTTCAAAGTCCCAGCGAGACGACGCAATCAGCTTCGTGGGAGCGGGACGGCGGCCTTTCCAGCCCGGTCCTGCCACTCGCCACAGGTTCGCATCGACGCGGGCCTGAACGTACGCCAGTCGGTTTCCCCGGGACGAGATGGCCGGCGCGCCCGCGCCTTCACCCCCGCCGTTCACCGGTTCCGGCGTGCTGCCGGACGAGGTGACACGCCACAGCCTCCACAGCCCGCCACGATTTGAGGCGAAGACAATCTCCCGTCCGTCTGCCGTCCAGGCGAGACCGTTCAGGGTTCGGCCGTCGGAAGTGACGCGACGAGGTCGGCCACCACCGACGGGGACAACGTAGATGTCACCGGCAAGAAAGCCGGCTCCCTGGATATAGGCGACCGCTGTTCCATCGGGGGAGAGACTTGGATTGGCGACGTACAGGTCGGGCTGGGAGACCAATGCCGTTCTTCGTCCATCCTCGATCGACAGGAGCATGATGCTGGAGCGGGAGTCCTCAGGCGCCATTCTATCCGCCACGATCAGGGACTTACCGTCGCGCGACCAGTCGATGCACCGCCCAAACCCGTAGTACTCGCCGTATTGCTCGCCGATCTTGCGCTCGGTCCCACCCAGAGCCGGGATGATGTAGTAAGCGCCTCTGTCACTCGACGGTCCTTTGCGATAGAAGGCGATGTTGCGTCCGTCGGGCGACCACGCGGGGCAATATTCCGCGGCGGGATTGCTGGTCAGTCGAAGCGGACCGCCCGCGCCAATGAGCTTGATGTAAATGTCGAAATTGTCCTCGTTCTCGCCTTTCCAGGCATAGGCGATCTCGTTCCCGTCGGGCGAGAAGGCAGGACCAAACTTCGCACCGCGCGAGCTGGTGAACGGAGCGACGTTCGAGAGGTTGTGGCCGCCTTTGGAGTCCCTGGACGCACGAAACCAGGCCGCGGCGCCACCGATGACGATCACCACCGCCAGCGCAGCGCTGGCCGACCGCCAGCGGGGGTGTGTCGCCCGAGTCGAGCCGGCCGTGAGCGCTGTGACGAAGGCTTCTGACGTGGCGAATCGGTCGGCCGGCGCCTTGGCGAGCGCTTTGGTGACCGCCGCCTCCGCAGCGGCTGGGACGCGGCGGAGCGTGCCCAGGTGCGGTATCGGTTCGGTCAGGCGTTTGGCGATGACGGCCTGCGCGGTCGGGCCGGTGTAGGGCGGCTCCCCCGCCAGCATCTCGTACAGCACGCAGGCCAGGCTGTACTGGTCGCTGCGCCCATCGAGCCTGGGCTCGGCGCTCGCCTGCTCCGGGCTCATGTAGGCCGGCGTGCCGGGGGAGAGCCCGGTCTCGGTGAGCCGCTCCCGCCCCGCCGTGCTTACGGCCAGCGCGATCCCGAAATCCGCCACCATGGGCTCGCCCTGGTGCAGCATGATGTTTTCGGGCTTGATGTCCCGATGGATGACGCCGCGTCCGTGCGCGAAGTCGAGGGCCGAGCCGATTGCCCGCGTGAGGCGCAGCGCCTCGTCGAGCGGAAGCTGGCCCTCCCGCTCCAGGCGTTGGCGCAGGCTCTCGCCCTCGACGAACGGCATCACGTAATAGAGGAAGCCGTCGGCTTCCCCCGAATCGATGAGCGTCAGGATGTGCGGGTGCTGGAGCTGCGCCGTGAGGCGGATCTCTCTGAGAAACCGCTCGGCACCGAGGACGGCGGCAAGCTCAGGGCGGAGCACTTTGAGCGCGACGGGGCGGTCGTGCTTGAGATCTCGGGCGAGATAGACCGTGGCCATCCCGCCGCGGCCGAGCTCGCGCTCGATCGTGTAACGACCCGCGAGGGACGCACGCACGCGCTCGAAGAGGTCGGCCATGTAGCCCAAGATTCGGCGTACCAACAATACGACAGGGGGAGAGAGCTAGCGAGTGAGCGTCGCGGCACTGTTCGTGACCCGATAGGGCGGCCTCTGTTGCGGGCCGCCTGATGGCGGCGCAGATTGTCCATATGTTGCGCCGTCCCACCAACACCAGGATCGCCCCGTGACCTTCCCCTTCCGATCGATCGGCACTGCGCGCGGGACTGTGCTCGCTTTGGCGCTCGCCGCCTGCAGCAGCGAGACGGCTCCCGCGGGCTGGATTCCCAGCGACGGAACGATTAAAGGCGTGATCACGGCGACGAGCGTGTTCCCGGCCCCTCCCCGTGTAACGGGGACGGCGGCCCCGGCTACCGCGGGAGTGATGCTTCCCGCTCCGCCGAGCATCGCGTCGTTCATTCCCCGCTTGCCGCGGATGGCTCTGCGGGCGCGCCGCCCGCGCGGGACGCGGCCCGCGGCCACGCCGCACGACTTGATCGTCACGTTCCGCCACAGTGCGCTCGGGGCTCCCCCCCTGGGGTCGGCGGCGCTCGCGAGCGCGGCAGGCGCGCGGGTGTTCGGGGCGGCGATCCGCGCCCGCTTCGCCGCCATGCTCCCCCTGGGCGCCGCGGTCAGCGGCGTCTCGCCCACGATCCTCGCGGCGAAGGTTCGCGTGGCCGACACGACGGCGCTCGACGCCGTCGCCGCGGCGTTGCGCCGGGATCCGGCCATCGCCACGGTCACGCGCAATCGGTTGTTGTGGTTGGACGAGACGGCCTACGCCCGCGCCACCGGCCCGGCAGCCGCGGCGCTGCGGGTCGTCCCGAACGACACGTTCTACGCGTTCCAGTCGTGGCACTACGGCCTGATCGACCTGCCGCGCGCCTGGGCCATCACGACCGGGAGCCCGTCGGTGCTCGTCGCGCTGGTCGATGATGGGACGCGCTTCGACCACCCGGCGCTCGCGGGGAACTTGACCACCGACGGATACGACTTCGTGAGCGCCGCCGATACCCTGCGGCTCTGCGCCGGCGGCAAGATCACCAATGATGCCGACGACAGCACCGGCTACGATCCCAACCCGACGATCCCGGCGTCATACAGCCCCGATTCCACGGGGACGTGCTTCAATTTCGACACGCTGGGGGCGCACGGGGTGCACGTCGCGGGCACGATGGGAGCGGTGGGGAACGATCGCATCGGCGTCACCGGTGTGAACTGGAACGTCAAGATCCGTCCGGTGCGGGCGCTGGGCGTGGGCGGGTTCGGAGAGTTTTACGACATCGCCCAGGGCATCCTGTATGCCGCCGGCCTGCCGGCGGACAACGGGACGGGTGGCACCGTCCGGGCGCCCTCTGGGGCCAAAATCATCAACTTGAGCCTGGGTGGCCCGGACACCGACACGACGCTGCACAGCGCGATCATCGCCGCCGCGAACACCGGAGCGCTCATCGTGGCGGCGGCGGGAAACGCCGGCACGGCCGCGCCCCACTATCCGGCCGCCTACCCCGAAGTCCTGGCCGTCGCGGCGGTGGGGCCCGACGGGGTCCCCGCGTCGTACTCGAGCTTCGGCCCCTACGTCGCGATCCGAGCTCCGGGGGGAAACTTCGAGCTCGGTGACGCGACCGATGGGGTCGTGTCCACCATGTGGGATTTTGCCGTCAACAAGCCCGAGTACGCGTTCGCCGAAGGCACGTCCATGGCGAGCCCGCACGTGGCCGGTGTGGCGGCCCTTCTGCTCGCCCAAACCCCGTCCTTGACGGCGAGCGAGCTGCGGGCGCGCCTCACCACGTACGCCGTCGGGCCGGTCACGCAGTACGGCGTCGGGCTCGTCAACGCGTACAACAGCCTGACCCAGACGCACGGCCCACCGACCCAGCTCTTCGCGCTGCTCTACTCGGCGGTCACGGGCTCCGTGGTGAAGGCCGTCACCGCCGACCCTGGCGGCGGCTTCGCGTTCAGTGGCGTGGAAGACGGCCGGTACTTCGTCTACGGCGCGAGCGACGAGAGCAGCGACCGGCAGGTCGGCATTCCCGGCAGATTGTGGGGCGCACTCGGCGGTCCGGCGACGCCGACCGCCATCACGGTGCTGCGCGCGGGGCCGTACACCGCTTCCTTTGCGATCGGGCTCCCGGCGCAGATTCAACCCAACAACACGTTCGCGAGCGCGAACGGCCTGGCGGTCGGTGGTTACACGCGCGGCATTCTGCTGGACACGTTGCAGGTGGACTTCTATCGGGTGAAAATTCCGGTCAACGGGACGTACACGTTCGAGACGTCTGGCTGGGTCGCGTCATGCGGGTTCGCGCTCGAGGAGGCCACGGCGATCGGTCTGTTCGACGCGGCGCACAACCTGCTCACGGTCGCCGGCTACATCGACCCGCGGCACTTCAACTTCTGCTCGCGCCTGACGCGCTCGCTCAATGCGGGGACGTACTACGTGGGCGTTGCCGGGCTGTTCAACAACTCCCAGTATCAGCTGCAGGCACGGCCCGGGTCGTGAAGGCTAGGGCGCGCCGAAACGGATGCCGGCCGTGAACGGGAGGAACGTGCTTCGAGGAAAGCCGGGCACCGCCGCGACGTTGACGTAGCGCGCCTCGAAAAACAGCGCCACCCTGCGCAGCCCGAAGGCCAACCCCCCGCCCAGGTTCCAGGCGAGCTTGGTGGCGGCGTTATCCGCGGTCGAGTCGCTCGTGCTGACTGAGATGGTGGTGTGGTACAGGCCGACCCCGCCGATCACATACGGCTGCACCCGGGCGGATGACGAAAACTGGTGGGTGAGGTTGACGCTCGCGCCGGCGAGCTTCGTTTTCTCGTCGGTCGGCTGGCCCAGATTGTTGGTGAGTTGCGCCTTGAGGCGGTCGTTGGCGCTGTTGGCGCCGTAGGTGAGGTCGACCCGGAATCCGACCGGCAGGCCGGGCAGCTTGAATGCCAGCAGCGCCAATCCGTGCCACGCGGTGCTGAACCCCTGCCCGCCCGCCGTCGCGTGATAGTCGCCCACCGGCGCCATCAGACCCCCTCCGAGACCGAACTGCGGGCGCATGCCCTGCGCGGCGACCGTGCCGGCGGCGAGGGAAGCGACGGCCACGGCGCGCGCGGCTCTGGCTGACCAGGACATGCGGATCTCTCCTCATGCGGAGACTGGAATAGTGGCGGGAGAAGCGATGTCCGGCAACTGCGCTCACTCGATGGTGAACACGCCGTTGCAGCGGGCGCAGCGCACCGGCTCCGGTGTGCGACTGAGGGCGACGCGCTCGGCGCAGTTGGGACACACGGCGTAGGGCCCGCCGAGCATCCACTCGCGCGGCACCACCGACCAGCGGCTCGGCCGCACGTCGACGATCTCCAGCTGGCTGCGCGGAAAGATCATGGCTTTCCTCCGTACGTCGAGCACCGCATCGTCACCGGCCGCGCTCAGCACCACATACCACGCGCCCCGGCGCAGCGGAGTCCGGCCCGCACCCGTGAACCTCGCCCACCGCTTGGTCGGAGGCCTCTCCGCGCCATTCACGGGGCTAGCGCGGGGCCGGACGGCGCCCCGCCGCGACGCCCCGCAGCGCGGCGAGGTCGTGGACGTCCACCACCCGCCGCTCGAGGCCCGCCAGGCCGGCGCGCGCCAGCCGCCGCAACTGCCGGTTGGTGGTCTGACGGCTCAGGTTCGCGAACGCGGCGATCAAGTCCTGACTCACCTGCAACCGCGCGCTCGCCGGCGAGTCGCCCGCGGCGGCGATCCGCTCGGCCAGGAGCAGCAGGGTATTCGCCACGCGCCGCAGCGGGTCGCGCAGTGACAGCATCGCGAGCCGGTCCAGCAGGGCGGTGTACTGGTACGCATCCCATGCCAGCACCGCGAGCGCGAGCGGCAGATGCGCCGTCAGATGGCGATCGAATGCTTCGGCGGGGAGCTCGAGCGTCGTGGTGGGCAGCAGCGCGGCGGCGTGGCGCCCCTCTGCCGTCGAGTCGCCTTGCCACAGCTGTGGTGTCAACAATGAGCCGGGACCGAACACGTCGAGGATCGCGTGGTTGGCCCGTCCCACCGCCAGGCGCAACCCCAGGGCGCCGTCCCGCACGCAGATGTGCAGTCGCTTCAGTCGCTCGGTGGGGAGGAGCACTTCACCCGCCCGGTACGCGTGCGTCTCGACGCCGGGAAGGTTGGCGATCTCGCTGGCCACGAACTCCAAACGACGCGGCTCCTGACGGGCGCGGGCTGCGGTCGACATGCGACGTTCACAACATCATCAAAAACGGGGCCATGGATTCCGGCGGGGTCCACCGTGGACTGCAAACGACGTTGCGGCGGCGCTATGCCGGCGTCATCTGCTCAGTGGTGTCGAGGGCACGCCTCACCGTCTGCAGCAGCAGCCCGCTCTCGAACGGCTTGCGCACGAACGCCGCGCCTTCGTCGAGCAGGCCGTCGTGCGCGATCGCCTCGGGGCTGTAGCCGGACATGAACACCACGCGGATCCCCGGGCGCTGCCCCCGCACCCGCTGGGCGACCTCCCGGCCGTTCATCTCGG
Organism: Gemmatimonadota bacterium; assembly: GCA_003222155.1. GTDB lineage: Bacteria > Gemmatimonadota > Gemmatimonadetes > Gemmatimonadales > GWC2-71-9 > AG41. The sequence goes on from QHUU01000081.1 coordinate 21,701, forward strand.
GCATGATCACGTCGGTGAGCAGCAGGTGCACCGGTCCCGGATGCTCCCGCAGGGTGTCGAGGGCTTCGACCCCACCGGCCGCCTCGAGCACGGCGTAGCCGCTGCGCTGCAGGATCCGCTTGGTGATGACTCGCACCGCCGGCTCGTCGTCCACGACGAGCACCGTCTCGCCCGCGCCGCGGGCCGCGCCGGCCGCCTCGGGCACCGGCGGCACGGCCGCGACGAGCGGCTCGTGCCAGGGCAGATAGATGGTGAACGTGGCGCCGGCGCCCGGCGCACTCTCCGTCCAGATGTAGCCGCCGCTCTGCTTCACGATCCCGTACGTGGTGGCGAGGCCCAGCCCGGCGCCGTGGCGACCCGGCTTGGTCGTGAAGAAGGGCTCGAACAAATGGCTCTGGGTCTCCTCGTCCATCCCCACGCCGGTGTCGCGCACCGCGAGGGTGGTGTAGCGGTCCGGCCGCATCGGCGCGTGCTCGCGCGCGAACGCCTCGTCCACGACGACGTTCCGCGTGACGACCTCCAACCGGCCGCCCCCCGGCATCGCGTCGCGCGCGTTCAACACGAGATTGAGAAGCGCCTGCTGGAGCTGCGCCGGATCGACGCGCACCGCGCCGCTCCGCGCAGCCAGGTCGAGCGCCAGCTCGATCCGCGCGCCCAACAGCGGCCGCAGCGCGCTCTCCATCCCGCCGACCAGGCCGTTGAGATCGAGCAGGCGCGGCGCCAGCACCTGCTGCCGGCTGTAGGCGAGCACCTGTCGCGTGAGCTGTGCCGCCTGCGTGGCGGCCACTTTGATCTCCTCGAGGTCACTGCGCCGGGCGTAGGCGCGCGGCAGGTCGTCGAGCAGGATCTCGGCCGAGCCCAGGACCACCGTCAGAAGATTGTTGAAATCGTGCGCGATCCCGCCCGCCAGGCGGGCCACGGACTCCATACGGTGCGCGCGGCTGAGCCGATCCTCCAGCCGCCGCTGCTCGGTTACGTCCCGCGCGACGCCGAGCACGCCGATGATGCGACCGTCGTGGTCGCGGAGCGGGCTCCGCGTGAGCAACAACGTACGAGGTCGTCCGTCGACGACCACGTGCTCCTCGGCGGTCTCGCTTTCGCCACGCGAGCGCACGCGCACGTCCGCTTCGCGCGAGCGGCCGGCCTGGTCGACGGGGAACAGCGCCGTATCGTCGCGGCCCACGATCTCGTCCGCCGGCCGGCCCAACAGCCGCGCCGCGCTCGAATTGATGAGCACGTAGCGCCCCTCGAGGTCCTTCGCCACGATGGCGTCGCTCGAGCTCTCGATGATCTCCTGCAGCAGGTCGCGGCTGCCGCGCAGCGCCTGCTCGGCTTGCTTGGTGTCGGTGATATCCTGGGACAGCGACATGCCCGCGACGATCGCATCGTGCTCGTCGCGCACGGGGCCGGCGCGCACCAGCAGCCAGCGGTCGTGGCAGGCGACCTCGGCCGCGGCGCGACGGCCGCTCAGCGCGGCCCGGTACAGCGGCTCGAGCACCTGTGCGATCTCGGGGGGAAGCACGTCCCGCACGGCCTTTCCCTGGCATCCGGCGGGCGCGAGCCCGGCGCCGCTGTCGTCGCCCCCCGCGACGATGTAGCGGAGGTCGTGATCGAACAACACCAGGTTGCCGTCGGGAAGGTTGCGCGCGAGCGTGCTGTACAGGGCAGCGACATCTGGCACCGTGCGCCGGGGCTGGAGCTTCCTCACTCCTGGTCTCCGTCCGTCGAGGGATGCGCGATTGGCGCCATGGGCAGTGCTATCGCACTATCCATGCCCCCCAGTGCTGCTCAGAGACCACACCCGTTGCACCATAATGGTGCTGGAGGAGGTCAGATCCGCACCTGGTTGCGCCCCCCTTCCTTGGCGCGGTAGAGGGCGCGGTCGGCTGCCTTGATGACCTGGTCCGACTTCAGGTGGCGGTCGCTCTTCTCGGCCACGCCGATGCTGATGGTCACCGGCACGCGCTCGCCGGGGCCGCGATCGGTGAGCACCTTCTCTTTCTTCTTCTTGGAGCGGAACCGGGCGCGCAGGATGAAGCGCGTGTCCTCGACGGTTTTGCGCAGCTGGTCCAGGTCCGGGAGACACTGCTCCGCGCTGCGGCCGGCGACGATCACCGCGAACTCCTCGCCCCCGTAGCGGTAGGCTTTCCCGCCGCCCGGCACCTGAGCCAGCTTCGCGGCGATCATCCTGAGGACCTGATCGCCGACGTCGTGCCCGTGCCGGTCGTTGATGCGCTTGAAGTGATCCACGTCGATCATCGCGACGCTGTAGTGCCCGCCGAGCCGTAACAGCGCTTCGTTGAGGGCGCGCCGGGCCGGCAACCCCGTGAGGCTGTCCTGGTACGCCATGTGGTAGGACGCTTCGACCACGGCGACGATCAGGATGAGCGCGGCGGTGGCGAGATAGAACGACGAGAACCCGGCGTTGCCGGGCCGCACCGCCGAGAGCCCGATGAATGCCGGGAGCATGGCCCAGGCGAAGGAGCGTCCCGTTTGCGTCGGCGCGAGCAGCTGGCCCGCCGCCAGCAGGCCCGCTGCCACGAAGAAGGCAAGCAGGGCGGGATCCGCCATCGGTGTCCAGGCGAACATCCAACCAGGCAGGAGGCGGCTGTGCAGCAAGGCGGCCGTGAGCCCGGGAGTGGCGCGGTCGAGGATCGACACGAGCGCCACCTGCCCCAGAATGAGCCCCAGGCGCATCATGCCGGGGGGCGTGAGGAATCCGCGCTCGGCGGTGAGCGCGAGGGCGGCGAAGTTGAGCGGCAGGAGGACGGCGATGGCCTGGTACACCACGCGGTCGCGGGCCAGGCCGTGGCCGCTGGCGAAGTGCAGCAGGGTACGGTCCGCGAGCGCCAGCACCAGCAGCGCGAACAACAGGCGGCTGCGATGGAACCGCCAGCCGAGCAGCACGCCGGCGCCGAACACGGCGTAGGGGTAGAACGGCGCGAGCGGCGCGAGCAGGCTCTGCAGCCATTTCGCGTGCGTGTAGACCAGCGCCGCGAGGATGATCGGGGCTTCCGGGAGACCGTACGACAGGAACTTCCACACGGCCGTGTAGGCGGCGTACGTCGGCTGCGCTGCGGCTCGCGGCACGGGTCCGGGGCTCCTGGAGGTTGTTGGGGGCCGCCGGACGACGCACGGTCGCGGCGGGCACTAAAGGGTACGCGGAACGGGCCCGAGGTCAACCGTCGGGTTGCGTGTGGAGCGGGCGGCTGGCGATATTCTCCCCGCCGTGGCGGTATCGTCTAGGGGACTAGGACGGAGCCCTCTCAAGGCTCAAACACGGGTTCGAATCCCGTTACCGCTATGACAGAAAAAAGACGTCGAGTAGAGACGTCGAACAGAGACGTCAAGCAGGGGTCGTTCGCCCCCATCGTCTAACGGTCAGGACACCACTCTTTCAAGGTGGGAACAGGAGTTCGATTCTCCTTGGGGGCAGAAGCAAAAAGACGTCGAGCAGGAGCGTCGCGCAACGGCGTCGCGCGAACACGTCCAGCAACGTCTTTGCGACGTCTCTGTGTGACGTTTTTGCGTGACGCCTTTGCTTGACGTCTCTTTTCTTTCAGGGCCGATAGCTCAACTGGCAGAGCAAACTGACTCTTAACGACCTCCGTGCGTGTCCGCCGAGTTCCGCGGGAATCCGTCCCTATCCCGCAACGTCCGCTTCCAACAAGAGTTGCGTCAAGTCCGTGTCCGCGGACGTTCGTCGGCGTCCGCGTGCGTCCCAGTGATACTGCCCGCATTTTTGCCCACCATCATGGCGGTGCGACCCGTTGCCGGAAGCGGACTGGCGAAGCGCGTTATTATGGCAGCGCTACCTATCCCGATACCTCCGCCGGCAGCCGTGCCCGGACGGACTGGAGTACCTCTCGCGCGACGGCCAGCGCCTCCTCCGCTTCGGCTGGTGTCGGTTCCCCCGGCTCGCCCGGGTATCGGAACCGCCAGGCGTATTGCGTCAGAACCACCGCGCGGTCTACGACGGACTTCAGGGCGGGATCGAGGGCCAGGCACGCCTCGCCCAGCTCCTCGAGGTTGTGCGTCTTGCGGAAGGGCCTGTCGTGCCAGGTCAGGAATGCCTTGAATGCTTTTTCTGCGGTTTGCTGGGAGTGGAACGTCAGGTCCCCCCGTAGCGGCGGATGCGCCGTCTGGTCGTGTTCGGCGGCTCGGAGATCGTTGTCCGCCTTCTGCAGCCACGCCCTTGTGTCGGCGACCCGGGCGGGGTCATGCGGCATGCAGGAGCACGCCTTCGCGGACCACCGTGGCGGGCAGGGAGGCCTGAAGGTGAAGGCGCTCCTCGAAGTAGGTCCGTGTGCAGACCAGGACGTCGGCGGCCGCCCCCGTGCCACGCAGCGCCTCGTAGGCAAGCCGGCTGCCGCGCCGCTGTGCCGCGGCCTCGTCGGGGACCACGAGCAATAGATCGTAATCGCTGTCCGGCCCCGCCTCGGCGCGCGCCTTGGAGCCGAAGAGGTACACCAGCATCGGATGGTACGCCGCCACGAGCCGGCGCACGATCTCGGCGAGCAGCGGATCGCTCAACGGCTTCGCTGTGCGTAGCGAGGAAGAGTCGCGCGTCATCGGGTTTCGGGAGCTGACATCGCTGCCAATCTAGGCTCGCGCAGGGCTCGCGACCAGCACCGGTGGGGAAGGATTGGCCAGCCAGTCTTTCCATTGATGCGCGGGCTGACTAACCTGCTCCCCTGATCGGGGCGTGTTGAGAGCCCCGACACATCAGCCCGAGCAGCGAACGCCGCGGGCGGTCCTCATCCGCACGGTCGCCAGCTGGATCGAAGAGTGGTACGACCGACGCCGTCGTCATTCCTCGCTCGGCCAGGCAGCTTCTTGAGTCGTTGTGAATATCGACTACGATGACCGTTTCGCGCTTTCTGATTCTGGAAGGGGAGCGTCAGTTATGGGCCAAAGACGGGCACAGACGTGGGATGAATCGCGGTTGAACCGTCGCCCAGCTCGCCCTCGCTATTGTCCCCCCAACAGTACGCCGCACCCTGAGGGGTTACCCCACACGTGTGGAGATACCCAGTACTGACGGTGGCGAACGTCAATCCTCCGGAGACCAGAAGGGGGGTGGGGTTCGGGGCGTTGGTGAGCGGGGTGGCAGCGTTGCCGAGCTGGCCATAGCCGTTGTATCCCCAGCAGTAGGCGGCGCCGCCGGTTGTCACGCCGCACGTGGCCCCCTGCCCGGCGCTAATGGCGGCGAAGGTCAGTGCACCGGAGACGGCAACGGGTGATGTGCTCTTTTGGGTCGTGCCGTTCCCCAGCTCGCCTGAGCCGTTCGATCCCCAACAGTACGCCGCGCCGTCTCGAGTCAGACCGCACGCGTGAGAGTCGCCCGCGCTCAGCGCGACGAAGTTCAGCCCGCCGGCCACCGGTACCGGGACACCGCTCGACGTCAAGTTTCCGTTTCCGAGCTCGCCAGAAACGTTGTCACCCCAGCAGTACGCTGCACCGCTGGTCGTCAGGCCACAGGAGTATTGGTACCCGGCAGCAATTGCAACGAAAGACGACTCACCGGAGACAAGGACCGGGCTGCTGTTCACGTAGCTGATGGGGGCGCCGTTGCCGAGCTCGCCGGCGATGTTATTGCCCCAGCAGTAGATCGCTCCGCCCGTCGCCAGGCCACACGAGTGGTACACACCGGCGCTCACCGCGTTGAACGGGAGCCCACCGGTCACCGCCACGGGCGTTGGGCTGGCCGTGGTATCGCCGTTGCCGAGCTGGCCGTTGAAGTTGGCCCCCCAGCAGTAGGCGGCGCCGCCGGGCGTCACACCACAGGTGTGTTCGAACCCGCCACTGAGAACGGCATAGGACAGCCCGCCATCCACGGGCATGGGCGTATCGTATATGGGTTTCGCGGATTGCTTGAGGCTGTCCACGGCGCCGGCACCGAGCATGCCATTGAGGTTCGACCCCCAGCAGAACCCGGCGCCACGCGTGGTAACGGCGCAGGTGTTGAGGAAGAATCCGACGCTGATGTGCGCGAAGGCGCCATGCGGAACGGCAGCTTGGGCGTTGATCGTGTCGCTTACCGCGGTTGTTCCGGCGACGCTCCTGATGGTCGCCACGGTCTGGCCGGGCGCCATCGCCCGGAAATGGTACACCTGCTCCTGGCCTGGCGGCCCTTCCGGGTTATACACCGTCCGGAAATCCATCCCGAGAAACGCAACGGCGGACGACGACAAGGAGGGCAAGCTGTCATACTCGACTCCTCCTCCATACTCGACGCCTCCGGGCGTGATGTCGGCCCGCTGGGCTACGGAGAGCGACAGCGTTTGCAGATAGCGCACGGAGGCTTCGGTGGTAATCCCGGTGGGGTGATCCGTGCAAGCCGCCGCTGCCAACGGGAAAAGGGCAAAAAAGAATCTCTTCACCTTGTGCTCTTTCTGATTGCGCTCTTCCGAGATCTGTCCACCCTACCAGAACCTACCCACGCGCCGTTCGATGGCCAAGCGGTGCGCTCCCGGTCCCCGGGGCTCCCGCCACGTGCGAAGAACTAATAGCGTGAGCAACTACGGAACGGGCCGAAACGCGAGAGGCAGACGGTCGGGTGCGGTCGCTGGATCGCCCCTCTCAGCTGTATTTTGAAGCTGGGCGGGTGGCATCCACGGAGGCTCCAGGGTGGCTTCGAAGCGCAACTACCACGCGGGCCGTGGCAAGACGATCAAGGTTGTGTGCGCCTCGTGCAATGGTCCCACGCAGCACGATATTGTCTACTCCGTGACCGACGAGGACGGCGACGACAACGTGCAATGGTGGGGCTATTACCAGGTGCTGGAGTGTAGGGGGTGCGAGCGCATCAGCTTTCGCTACAACTGGCAGAGCAGCGAGGATCTCGAGCCATCCGAAAACGGCGCCTGGGAGGCCGTCGATCATGAGACCCTCTACCCCTCTCGCATCGCGGGCGCAGCGCCGATGGCAGATAGCCACCTGCTTCCTCCTCAGCTAAGGCGAATCTATGAGGAGACGCACTCGGCTTTGAGCGCTAACCTGCCTGTGATCGCGGGAATTGGAGTACGCGCCATCGTGGAGACGCTCTGCGCAGAAAAAAAAGCGAAAGGCGGCGACCTAAAGCAGAAGATAGACGACCTCGTGAAGCAGGGCGTCATAACGCCTGCCGGCGGAGAGATCCTCCATAGTCTTCGCCTCATGGGAAACGAGGCAGCCCACGAGGTGAAGCCCCAGAAGCCTGAGGATCTCTTGCTCGCCATGCGAGTCGTGGAACACGCGCTCCAGGGAGTCTACATCCTTCCCAGGCAAGCGGAGCACCTCCCTTCGGGACGAACAGTCCAGCCATAGGGAAACCACTTGACTTGCCACCTACCGTGAGGGTTCGATGCTCCCTAGGCCGCTAGACCCGAAGAAGTACTACATCGGCACGCGCTGCGGCTTTTGCCACCACTACCTGGCCTTCGTCGAAGATCCGAGCGCGGGGAAGGTGAAGCTGGTGTACGAGCGACCCCTCGTCACGCTGACGTGCCAGAGCTGCGGACGACCCGCGAACTACCCGACGGCCGGGCTCCACTCGTTTCGGGGCGACGCCCCGGCGTTGAACTAGAAACTTACGCCAGCGCAAAGCCCCACACCTGGACACCTCTTCGGTGTCCCGTGGACCGATGCCGCGATCATCGCCGCCATTCTCGGCGGTGCATTTGCCCTCGCCAAGGAAACGCTCTCGTTCGGCTTTCGCCTGCTCGAAGGCGCGTGGGAACGCCGTCGCCTGAGGCACAGCCTCTACGCACGGGTTTGGCACGACCACTTCCAGATCGCCACGGGGGCTGTGAAGGCGATGCGCGCTTGGCCTTATGACGAGTTCGCCGCGGGCGGGTGGGCCGTTCCGCCACCGCCGGTGGACTTCCTCCGGCGGCACGACGTGCCGCTCGCGGCCGACGTCCTGCAGCTGCTGGCCGACTCGCCGGACACCGTGACGGCCTACCTGCACGCCACGATTCAGCGCGACTACGCGGGCGCCGTGGCCAAGACCGAGGAGGACGAGTTCGGCCGCATCACCTATGAATATCCCCGCACGCGAAACGTCCTCCGAACCCTGCTCGAAAACGTCGTCAACGCGCTCGAGGAGCTGGCAGGTCATCTGCCTGCGAGGCCCTGGTGGAGGAAGAAGACGAAATTGGGGCCGCGGGAGATCTGCGAGGCGAACGTCAAGTACTTTCGCGCGGAGCTGGAGAAGGTGCCGGCGATCACGAAGCAGGAGGTGCTGCAGATCTCGATCAGGGCTCACGCCCAGCTTAAACGCTTGAAGGCAGAGGAATCCTCAGGCGAGGGCGACCCTACGGCGTCGTGAATGCCGCCGGCCCCTGGCATCGAGCTGGCATCGCTACTTCCATCAACCGGCACGAACGTGCCGTCGCGCGAGCGGTTCGATAGCTAGGACGTGCCCCCGCGTGGACGGGCGCGCCCCGCTGGCGGAATCTCAAAATCCCTTGCGTGAGCACGCAAGGTGCGGGCAGACCCCGGCTCCCTGTTGTGATCCTCTCTAGTCAACGGCGTGAGCACCCCTGCACCGCGAGGTAATCGTGCGAGGTAATCGTGCGAGGTAATCGTGCAAGCAAGAGGAGCGATATCGGTGCACGCGCTGGTGCGCGGCACCGAATCGCTCCTGCCCCGCCCATTCGCGCGCGGCCGCGCGCTCAAGGGCGAGCAAGCCCCTAACCCCACGGGCACGCTCAGCCCATCCGGGCCTCTTTACTTGTAGAGGGGTGTGTGTCGCGACCACCGCTGAGACCCGGGCCGAATCCCCGCGGGCACGGTCGGGGTCATTCGGGACTATTCCCTTATGGAGGGGTGTGTCGCGACCGCCCCGATGAGACGCTGGGCCGAATCCCGGAGTACCTAAGTAAGGGAACCTTGCGTGCCGTCGACGCTGACACGCTGGGCCCCATCCGGGACTACTTGTAAGTAGGGGGGGACAACTCGTGAACAAGACGCCAGAACGGTCTGCCGAATTGCGAGGTGCTTGGAAGTAGGAAGAGGTACCTCGTTACGAGCGGGTCAGAACAGTCCGCCGCAACTGGAAGGACTTGTCCACAACGAGGGTCGCGTCGTAGCGCTTCCCGCCCATCCTAAGAGGGCCATGCCCGATCGCCGGACCGCCGCAAAGCTGATTCGCTTCCATCCCGACGAACTCCGCGAGATCACGGAATGCGCCCGGCGCTCAGGCCTCACCCCGGCCCGCTTCATCCGCGAGACCGCGCTCGGCGCCACCCCAAAGGCCCGGGCCCACGCAGCGGACCAGCCCCTCCTCCGTGAACTCGCCCGCGTCGGCCGCAGCCTCGAGCACCTCGCCCGCTGCGCCAGGGCCAGCCAGGACGCCGCCCTCGCGGCGAAGACGACCGCTGCCCTGGAACGGCACCACGCGCTGGTCCGGCACGTCGTGCAGCGCCATCGCTAGAAGGGAGGATCCACCCCGTGATCGCGACGACATCGTCCGGCCGCCGCTTCGCCGTGCTGGCCCGCTACCTGCTGCGCGGCCGCTCGGGAGCGGAGACCGAGCGCGTGGCCTGGACCGCCGGGCGGAACTTGGGCCTCGACGACCCCGAGCTGGCGGCGGTGCTCATGCAAGCCACCGCCGACGAGAACCCGCGGGTCGAGGTGCCCGTCTATCACCTGACGATCAACTTCGACCCCAACGATCCGGTGACACCCACCGAGATGCAGGCCGTGGCCGACCGCGTCCTGCGGGATCTCGGCTTGGCCGAGCACCAGGCCCTGATGGTGGCCCACCAGGACCGGGCGCATCCGCATGTGCACGTGATGGTGAACCGGGTGCACCCGGAGACGGGCGTGGCGTGGGAGCGCTGGCAGGACCGCCCCCGGATCGAGCGCACGCTCCGGGAGCTCGAACGCGAGTTGGGACTCCGCGAGGTGGCGGGCCGGCTCTACCAGCTCGACGGCCAGGAGGCGCCGGAGCCCGCCCGGCTGACGAGCGGGGAGCGCCGGCAGGCCGAGCGCACGGGCGAGCCCGCGTTTCCTGATCGCGTCCGGGCCCATCTGCCCGAGTTGCGCGCCGCCCGCTCGTGGACCGAGCTCGAGGAGCGGCTCGCCGCCCATGGGCTCCGGCTCGAGCGCAAGGGCCAGGGGCTCGTGATCACGGACGGCACGCATCAGGTCAAGGCGTCGCGCGTGGCACGCGACCTCTCTCTCCGCCGGCTGGAGGAGCGCTTCCGCGCGCCCTATCCGGGCCGGGAGGAGGAGCAGGCCCGGCGCGAGCCCCCGAGCCGCGACGTGGCCCAGCTCCAGGGGGCCCTGGCCGAATACGAGCGCGTGGCGGCGCTGGAGCACGAGCGGGACCGGGCGACGAAGGAGCTCTATGCCGCACAGGCCCGGCGGTCCAACCTTGACCACGCGATCACGGCGGTGCAGGCAGCGGAGAAGGACTTCGACCGCGCGCTGGCCCGGGTCTATCGGGATCCGCCAGCCGCGCGGGAGCAGTTCCGGAACGCCGTCGCGCAAGCCGGGCCGGAGCGCGCGGCGGAATGGCTCACCGCCGAACCGGAGCGTTTTGGCGCGCTCCGGACCGTCGACCGGCCGCGGGCCCTGGGGCTCGGCGTCCGGCGCGACGACGCGCCCGCGCGCCTCGAGGCGCGCCGGGCTGCCGCCTGTGGGCGGGCGCTCGCCGAAACGGAGCGCCGCGCCGCCGCACTCGCCGGACGGGACGCGCCGGACCGGCAGGAGTCCAGCGTGGGGCCGTGGGTCGAGCGCGCCCTCGCGCACGTGAAGGAGCGCATCGGTGAGACGGAGCGGCTGCTGGACCAGCTGAAGCAGGAACTGCGACGGGCGCCGCACCTCGAGCTCCTGCAGCGCAGCATCGCCCGGGTGGTCGCCCGGCTCGAGCCGCGCGAGATCGCCCAACTGCGGCTCCTGGTCACCGCCCCACAGGTCGCGATCGCGTTCCAAGCGCGGCGCGTGCTCAAGGACCTGCTGCTCGGCCGCGAGCAGGAGGACGATCGCTGATGGCGGTGCACTCGCGGGGTCGACAAATTGTGGAACCGGCAGACGGTGATCAACTGGATGCATGGGCGGTGGCTTCAGAGGTCAGTGGGCGAAAAGGTGGAAGGAGACGCTGGGCGCCACCCGAAAGTGTACGCGTGACGAACACCTTGATTCCTGGAGAGCGGCTTCTCCGGGCTGCCGACGTCGCCGCCATCCTCAGTGTGCCCACCAAGCGTGTCTACGAGCTCGGCATACCTGCCGTGCGATTGTCGTCTCGCTGTCTGCGATGGCGGTGCTCTGATGTCGAGTGCTGGGTCGAGGAAAGGAGGGTCTCGCCGTGAAACCTCATCGTCGCCTTGGCCACGCCACCTACGAGGTCGACGTGCGTTGGCAAGGGTACCCCCGGCTGCGGCTGGCTTGCGGCACGACTAACAAAGCACGCGCTGTCGCTATGTGCCGGACCCTCGCCGCCCTCCGCGACGCAGGGCGGCGCGATCTGCTGGGTCTGCTCGCCCAGCATCGGCTGAGGCTCGCCGATGTCCACGACGCCTTTCTCAGCGATCCCGGCGCGATCGAGCACCTAAAAGCCAAGGCCGTAAGCCCGCGCTTGGGCGACTTGGTCGAGCGTTGGTTAGGCTGGCTCGCATCGCCGGCTGGTATCAGCCCTCGCACCCGACGAAAGTACTCTGAGAAGACACGCCGGCAGTACGAGGGAAGCTGGAACGGGTTCTTCTCAGTCTTGGCCTGCGGGCCCGACGCCCGCTTAGCCGACGTCAACCGCGGCTTTGTCCTCGAATACCGGCGCTTGCGCGCGCGTGCGACCGGTGGGAAGCGCCGCAAGACCATGCCGGGCCGCTCCGTTAGCGCAGCGACCCTTAATCGTGATTTCGCAGCCCTGGGCGCGTTCCTGACGTGGCTGAGAGACATCGAAGGCGTCGCCATCGAGCGGCCGCCGTTACCGCGTGAGCGAGAGTCGAAGGGGCGTGAACGCTGGCTCTCAGCTGAAGAGTTGGCGACGTTCCAGCACGCCTGTCCGGAGGAATGGTGGCCCTTCTTCGCAACGCTGTTCTATACCGGGGCGCGACTGGGAGAAGTGCAGGGGCTGCGCGGGGCCGATGTCCTACTCTCGGCAAGACGGATCTCGATCCATGAAGCGGACCGGCGGGTTAAGACGAAGGAAGCCGTGCGCGACCTACCGATCGCCGGGCCTTTGGAGCGCGCTCTCGGGAAGCACCTGGCGCGTGTCGCCCCGGGGCCAAACGACCTCGTTTTCGGAGACGAGTTCCAGCGGTACGGCATCGTCCGATACGTGTGGGACGCGACCTGCAGGGCAGCTGGCATCTCGGGAGCGCGGCCGCACGATGCGCGGCATACGTTCGCCGTACATGCCGCGCAGGCTGGGGTGCCGATCGTTCGGATGCAGAAGCTTCTCGGCCACGCCACCGCCACAATGACCCCGCGTTATATGAAGCACGCTCCGGAAGCGTTTCTCGACGAAGACGCAGCCAGTGTGGCGGCGCACCTCGGCGGGGCCAAGAATGCCGAAGCGGAAGCTCGCGTCACAGCGGCACGCCGCGAGTTGAAGCAGGCCTAAGTCGCGATCAGAGGGAACGCGCACTCTCGCGGAACACGACGGAGCCAGTCGAAAGGACGTCTTGATTTGTGCTCGAAGAAGCTAGCCGAGCTGGCACGGGGTGACTGAAAAAAGTAGGGATGTTGCTGGTTAAGAGTAGCAAAGCGGCGGCCGCGACCCCCCGTTCGGCGTTTCACGCCATTCGGCAGCTGGGCTGGGACGGGAGTTGGTCCAGGGTTTGAGTCGGTGCGGAGAGCGATCCGGGGGCGTTGGGCCCCAACGCGCTTGCCTACCTCTTGGAGACGAGCTATGCGCCTGACCTGCACGCGCCTCTTGTTGCTTTGCCTTGTCCCGGCCTGCCAGGCGCCCGACTTAGACACCTTTGCGAAGGAGCACACCACGCGCGAAGAGCGAGCGTTCGGACAGAGGGACCTAGAGCTGCTCTCCACCGCCCAGGTCGACTCAGCCGTCGGCCTACTCGCCACGGACCTGCGGAGCGACACGGTGGTCCGCGCCCTCCAGCAAGTCGGCGCACTGCTGCGAGAAGCGCGCCTCGACTCGCTGCACGTGATTGGGGTCAACGTCAACAACGTCGGGAATGATGTCCACGAGCTGAATCTCAGCTATGAAGTGACAACCACGCGCGGCCGCTGGCTTACGACCAACGTCGCGACTCGATCGGTACACGGCCGTGTGTCCGTCATCGGTGTCTCTGCCCATCCCATCCCCGGCCCTCTTGAGGAAATCAACACCTTCACGCTACGGGGGAAGCCCCTGGTCCACTACGTCATACTCGTCTTTGCAGCGCTTGTCCCGCTATTCATCTTGGGGGTCGAGGTCGTTTGCCTCCGCACGTCGGTCCGCCGCAGGTGGGCATGGATGCTGCTAATCCTGTTGGGCGGTCCTGTCACGGTGCTCAACTGGACCACTGGGGAAATGCACACCAACGAGTTCACTGTGCTGCTATTAGGCGCCGGGTGGTTTCGGGCGAGCGTGTACGGACCAGTGATCCTCCAGGTCGCGTTCCCCATTGGTGCTGCAATCTTCCTAGCGCGGCGCTACCAGCTCATCCTGCAGGCCCGTCACACCACGAAGGCCGGGTACACCAAGCTCAATCTACCTGGGGGATCCTAGCTGGTCGGCCTTCGAGTGGTCCCGCCTCGCGCCTGCCTCCCACGTTCTGAAGATCTTTTTCCTGTATCCCTCCGGACTCGACGGAGGGGATGCGGTCGAGCGGGACGCGGGACCAACCCACGCCGGAGTGGAAAAGGGGCATGATCGCGGCCCGAAAGTGCCCGCATTTTTGCCCACTCAGCTCGGGGCACGGATGGCGGCATGGGGCCCGCACCCTTGCGTAAGCTTTTCGGGCTGACGATCTTCCGCCGCCCTAGGGCCGATAGCTCAACTGGCAGAGCAACTGACTCTTAATCAGTAGGTTCTCGGTTCGATTCCGAGTCGGCCCATGCCTCACCACATCAGCGCCATCACGAGCAACCCGAGCCCCACGAGCAGATAGACGAACACGTACCGGCCGAGCGAGCGCATCGCCCGCCGCCGCCGGCGCGCGCGTCCGCGCCGGATCATGTGCGACTGATAGCGCACCAGGCGCAGCCATAGGGTCGGCGACGGTATGGTCATGCGCCTAGGATACGGGTCGCCGGTAGTCCCGGCAATCCCGGCCGGCGCGGTCACGCTGCGGCGGGGGTCCCTGCGGGGAGGGTGAAGAAGAACGTGGCGCCGCCGTCGACCTTCCCGTCCGCCCAGATGCGGCCGCCGTGGCGCTGGATGATGCGCTGCGCGAGGGCCAGCCCGACGCCGGTGCCCTCGAATTCGTCCGCCCGATGGAGCCGCTGAAACACCCCGAACAACTTGTCGGCGTACCGCATGTCGAACCCCACGCCGTTGTCGCGCACGAAGTACACGACGGCCGGTCCCTCGCGCCGCGCCCCGACCTCGATCTGCGGATGGGGACGGGCGCGACTGAACTTGAAGGCGTTGCCGATGAGGTTCGTGAGCACCTGGCGCAGCAGTGTGCGATCTCCTCTGGCGGGAGGCAGGGGATCGACGAGGATGTCCATCCCCTCGGTCCCGGCGGACTTGCGCAGCTCGTCGACCACGGCCCGGGCCAGCTCCGTCATGTCCACCGGCTCGACGGACAAGGTCTGCCGGCCGAGGCGCGAGAAATTGAGCAACGCGTCGATCAGCTCGCCCCCGCGCTTGGCCGAGTCGCGGATGATGCCGAGAAACCGCTTGCCTTCGGCGTCGAGTGCGGCGGCGTAGTCCTCGAGCACCGCCTGCGCGTAGCCGTTGATGGCGCGCAGCGGGGCGCGCAGGTCGTGCGACACCGAGTAGCTGAACCGCTCGAGCTCGGCATGGGATTGGCCGAGCTGCTCTTCCGTGCGGCGCCGGGCGGTGAGGTCGCGCGTCACCTTGCCGAAGCCGATCAGGGTGCCGGCCGGGTCGCGAATGGCGGTGATGACCGCGTCCGCCCAGAAACGATTGCCATCCTTGCGCACGCGCCACCCTTCGTCTTCCACCCGTCCGTCACGCACGGCGGTGTCCAGCTGCGCCTGCGGCTTGCCGTGCGCCACGTCTTCCGGCGGGTAGAAGACGGAGAAGTGCTGACCCAGGATCTCCTCCGCGGCGTACCCCTTGATCGCCTCGGCGCCGGCGTTCCAGCTCGCCACCCGCCCCGCCGGGTCGAGCACGAAGATGGCGTACTCCTTGACGCTCTCCACCAGCAGCCGGAACCGTTCCTCGCTCTCGTGTAACGCCTGCTCCGCGCGTCGGCGCTCCGTCGTATCGCGCGTCACCTTGGCGAACCCGATCACGGACCCGTCGGGGTCGCGCAGCGCCGTGATGACCACATCCGCCCAGAACCGCGAGCCGTCCTGGCGCACCCGCCACCCTTCGTCTTCCACACGGCCGTCGCGCGCCGCCAGCGCAAGCATCCGCGCCGGCTTGCCCGCCTCCACCGCGTCATCCGGGTAGAAACAGGAGAAGTGCTTCCCGATGATGTCTTCCGCGCGATACCCCTTCAGACGCTCCGCGCCGGCGTTCCACGTCAGGACCCGCCCGGCGCCATCGAGCATGAAGATGGCGTAGTCGCGCACGCCCTCGACCAGCAGACGGAAAGTGTCCGGCGTTTCCCGGGTGGCGGCCACCGGCCGGTGGGGCGTGGTCATGAGGGAGAAGGTCAGCGTGGCATAGATTTCGTGCAAGTGCGTTCTGTTATGAGAGCCCGTCGCGCCCCCGCCACAACGAGCGACCTCAGGGAGGCCGAGCCGTGAACCTGCGCGAAAACGTGCGCCTCGCTCCATATACGACGCTCGAGCTGGGTGGACCCGCTCGCTATTTCGTGGAGTGCGCCAGCGAGTCGGAGGTGCGCGCAGCGCTCGCGCACGCCGCGGCGCACGAGCTGCCGGTGTTCGTGCTGGGGGGCGGCAGCAACGTGGTCTTCGCCGACGAGGGTTTTCGCGGTCTCGTGCTGCACGTCGCGATCGGTCGCGATCAGGGCATCGCGTTTGGCGAGCGCGACGCGGCCGCGCCGGAAATCAGCGCCGGAGCCGGCGCCGATTGGGATACGCTGGTGCGCGGGGCGGTGGAGCGCGGCTGGACCGGCGTCGAATGTCTGTCGGGCATCCCCGGCAGCGTCGGCGGCACGCCGATTCAGAATGTCGGGGCGTACGGGCAGGAGATCGCCGAGACGCTGGTGCGGGTCACATGCCTCGATCGCGCGACGCTCGAGCGCCGGACCTTCACGGCGCGCGAATGCGAGTTCGGGTACCGCGACAGCCGGTTCAAGCGGCGCGACCGGGGCCGCTACGTGGTGCTCGACGTCACGCTGCAGCTGCGGCGGGACACGCCCCCGCGCGTGCGCTATCCGGAGCTGCGCGACGCGGTCACGCGCGCCGGCTCCCTCGACGCCGCCGCGCCGGCGGACGCCGTGCGGTTGGTGCGCCAAACGGTGCTGGCGCTGCGCCGCTCCAAGTCGATGGTGCTCGATGCGGCCGATCCCAACGCCCGCTCCGCGGGCTCGTTCTTCATGAATCCGGTGCTATCGCGGGCGGCGTTCGCCGAGCTCGAGCAACGGTGGCACAGCACAGGGGGAGCGGGCGCGATTCCCAGCTTTGCGGCGGGCGACGCGGTGAAGGTGCCGGCGGCGTGGCTCGTCGAGCGGGCCGGGTTTGTAAAGGGCTACCGACGGGGCGGCGCGGGGGTGTCGGGGCGCCACGCGCTCGCGCTCGTGAATCTGGGCGGGACGAGCGCCGAGCTGCTGGCGCTCGCTGAAGCGATCCGCGCCGGTGTGAAGGGACGCTTCGGGATCACACTTGAATGCGAGCCGGAGGTGGTGCGCTGAACCGCGTCTACTTCTTGCCGGCTACCTTGCCGAGGGCCCCGATCAAGTCGCTGAAGTCGTACGGCTTCATGACGGACGGCTGGCCGCACTCGTCCAAGAAGCGGCGGGTCTCGTCGCGCGCGCGGTCGCCCGTGACGAACACGAAGCGCTCCGCCAGCTGGGGCCGCTGCTCGCGCAGCTGCTCGTACAGCGCGCGGCCGCCCAGCCGGGGCATCTGCAGATCGGTCACCACGGCGTCGAAGCGATCACTCGCAGGCCCGAGCCGCTCGATCGCCTCGAGACCGTTCTCGACCGCGACCACCTCGTGGCCCTCGCGCTCGAGCAACAGGCGCATCGCCTGGCGGTTCACGGCGTCGTCGTCCACGACGAGAATGCGGAGCTTGGGGAGCGACGGCGTGGCCGCCGTGGCGCGCGCCAGCGGCGCGAGCACGCTCTTGGGAAGCGTCACCACGACCTCGGCCCCGCCCGCCGGCCGCGGCCGCAGCCGCAGCGTGCCGCCCGACGACTGGGCCAGGGCGCGGGCCAGCGCGAACTCGATCTCGCCGCCTCCCGCGCTTTGCGTGAAGCGAAACGGCGTCACCAGCCGCTGCTCCGCCTCGACCGAGAGGGGAGTCCCCGAGTCCCACAACGAAATCGTGAGCGACGGCCCGCTCTCGCTCACGGCGATGCGCAGCTCGCGCGGGGGCTGACTGTCGCGCAGGCGACGGAGGGCGAAGTCGAGCAGCTTCATCAACATCTCGGTGAGCTGGGCCATGGGGCAGGCGACCATCGGCAGGTCGTGGGGGATGCTGCGCACCAGTTTCACCCCCAGCTCCTTCAGGGTCCCCTCCCGCTCGGCGAGCACCCCGTTCAAGACGATGGAGCAGTCCGACGGCTCGGCGGCGCCGATGGGATGCTGGGCCAGCTCGAGGAAATGCTGCGTGATCTCCGCGGCGCGGCGCACTTCGCCGTGCAGCATCATGAGGGCGCGGGCGCGCTCGGGGTCGAGCGGACTGCCGTGCAGCAGATCCGCGAGCGCGCCGATCGCCGCGAGGCGGTTGTTGAGGGCGTTGAGGACGTTGGCGGAGCCCTCGTCGAGCACCACGTGCTGCACCTCGGGCGGAGCGAAGCGCTGCGCGGACGGCGGCGAAACCGCCGGCGTCGTGTTGGTCGTTTGCGCGGTACGCAGTCGACCGATCAACACGCCGATGAACGCACCGACCAGTGCCCCGAATCCGAACGCCACCCACAGTCCCATTGGAGCACCAATCTAGTGCAGGTGGGCGCGACGCGCCGCCGGGGGCGTGCCTGGCGGGCGTGATCGGGCCCACGGTTGCCCCCTCCGGCCCGGGATTCTAGCTTATTCTTCACGTTTGTTGGGCCCGCCCTGGTGGTGAAACTGGTAGACACGCTGTCTTGAGGGGGCAGTGCCGCAAGGCGTCCCGGTTCGAATCCGGGCCAGGGCATTTTCCGAGACTCCCAAATCCGAGCACAACCCGCCGCCGTACCGGCGCCCGTCGTACCTAGTGCCGTTCCAACCTGATCGGGATGGCCTCGGACTTCAGGTACGCGTGATGGTCGTGGCTGAGAGCGCCCTGAGGCAGCCAGTGCCACAGGGGCCCGAGGTCGCGGCGCACCTGGTTCTCATAGAACGCCGGGAGCTCGGTGGTGGCCCGGTCGAAATAGCCCCGCAGCTGCGGGTCGGTATCGAGCCGCCGGCGCACCTCGCTGTGATACCGGATCCGGCCGAACCCCTCGGACGATACGGCGCGCACCACGTTCATCCAGCGCGGGATCGGGGCGCGGGTCGCCCGGAAGCGCCGCACGATCGCCCGCCGCGAGAAGGTGTAGCGGGTGAGGTCGATCACGTGGTCGTAGAACTCCTGCCAGGAATAGTTCTGCGGCTTCACGTTCATCGCGTGGTTGTTGTCCAGGAAGTGAAACGGGAACGGCAGCACGCGATCGCTCCGCTGATACTGCAAATTGAGCGGCGCCGCCCGGCCGAATGCGGAGAGCAGTGAATACCCGGGGAAGGCGCCCGGCGTGAGATCGACGAACCGCTTGGTGAGCTCGAACGGCTCGGGGCCCCGGTCCGAGTCGAGGCCGAGCACGAAGTTGGTCTGCACGTAGGGGATGTGGCGCAGGATCATGTTCACGTGCTCGGACACCTGCTCGACCTTGGCGTGCCCCTCCACCTTGCCGGTTTTCGATTTGTTGCCGAGATCGAACCACGACTCCACGCCCGGGAGCAGCGCCTTGAACCCGTTGCGCTTGAGGCGGATCACGTGCGGCTCCGACAAGAGCGACAGGCTGCTCTCGGCGATGAAATCGATGCTCCCGGGCGGGGCCGCCGCTTCGATCGCGTCGAGGAACTCGTCGAACCGGACGCCGAAATTGGGATCGTGCCAGCCGACGCGCGGCCGGCGCAGCTGCTGCCGCAGAAACCGCAGGTCCTCCTGCAGCACGTCCAGGTCCAGCTGTTGATAGGGGACGACCGAGTCGATGCAGAAGCTGCAGGTATACGGGCAGCCGAGGCTGCCGAGCATCGGGACGATTTTGAACAGGGGCGCTTTCTTGAGGGTCGGGGCGATGAACTTCCAACGCTCGCGCACGCCGGGGAGCGCAGCCGGTTGCCGCCCGGCCGCCAGGTGGCGGCCGTCGGGGCGGTGCGGCGCGCAGTCATCCAGGATTTCGCGCACCACGGTCCGGTCGGTGAAACCGAGCACGTAGTCGAAATACTGCCGGGCGTCTTCGGGATAGCAGCGTGCGTGTGGGCCGCCCAGCACGGTGACCGCGCCGCGCGAGCGGAACAGATTGCTGAGCGAATAGGCCAGCAGGGCGGCTTCAGTGAACGCCCCGATGAATACGAGATCGACGTCGGCGGGCAGCTCGCGGACGAGGTCCTCGAAGCCGGTGTAGCAGACGAAGGTGACCTCGTGCCCCTCCGCCTCGCACCACACGCCGACCACCTGCGGCATGATGCTCGCGAGGTTGGCGTGCATGATGCGCGCGTACAGGGCGCGCGTGGGGCCTCTCGTTACGAGATCGACGATGCCGACGCGGAGCTTACGCACTCACCACCGCACGACAGGTGATCGGGCACTCCTGGGCGAGGTCCCCCAATCTAAGAAGCCGGCCCGGGCGGGCATAGGTGTTGCGATGTGCAACTAGCTATTGGTGGTCCCTTCCGCTAGGTTGAGTCATGCGCGGGACGGCAGGGCTAAACGACCGCGCGTGCAGCACAGCGACAGCGGCCACCCAGCCAACGCCTGGGTTGAGCTACAAGACGTAGGCCACGCGAGATCCGCCGACCGATTGGCGTGTCTCGCGTTTTCGTTTCAGGAGGCGAAGAGACGAGCCTGGCGAAACCACAGCGACAGCAGGTGCCCCAACGGCACTGGGTGTACGCGTACCAGATCGAGCCGCCCCAGCCCGACACGCGGTTCGCCAAGGTGAAGACGCTGCTGCGCCGGGCGCACCTGGCGGCGCGGCGCGCGGCCCGGATGTGGGCAGGCCGCGTCGTGCTGCAGACGAGCGTCAGCCACATCCTGATCGTCACCGACAGCCCCAGCCGGAATCGCGCCGTCAACCGGGCGCTCGAGGCCCAGCTCAAGCGTCAGGGCGTGCGGTTCTCGGTGGGCGAGCCCGTCTCCCTCCCGATCGCTCCGCGCT
>QHUU01000055.1 GCA_003222155.1 Gemmatimonadota bacterium
CGTGCGCGACGCAAAAGCCGACAACAGCGAGAACGTCCAGCCCCTCTCGGAAGCCACCGTCAACCGCGCCGGGCGCACCGGCGGCACGTTCCTGCACACGTCGCGCGTGCGGCCGAGCCACCTGCCGCGCGGGCGGGTGCCGCCGCATCTGACCGGCTACGAGGAGCCGATCAACGACATCACCAAGGACGTGCTCAAGAACCTCGAGCACATCGGTGTGGACGTGCTGATCCCCATCGGGGGCGACGACACGCTCAGCTACGGCAAGCGTCTGCACGACGAAGGGATGAACGTCGTCGCCATACCCAAGACGATGGACAACGACGTCTACGGCACCGACTACTGCATCGGCTTCAGCACCTGCGTGACGCGCACGATCGAGCTGACGCACCGGCTGCGCACGTCCGCGGGCTCGCACGAGCGCTTCCTGGTCATCGAGGTGTTCGGACGGTACGCCGGGTTCACGGCGCTGCTGCCGACGATGGCGGGGGCGGCGGACCGGTGCGTGATTCCCGAGCACCCGGTCGACATCGAGCAGCTGGCGGAGCTGCTCACCCAAGACCGCAACCGCAACCCGAGCCGCTATGCGGTCGTGCTGGTGTCGGAAGGGGCGCGCCTCACCTCGCATGAAGGCATGAGCTTCGAGAGCGAAGAGACCGACATGTTCGGCCACAAGAAGCTGGGCGGGATCGGGGACCAGGTGGGGGCGGCGCTCAAGGAATCGTCGCCCAAGTATAACAACGGACGCCGCATCGACGTCGTGAATCAGCGGCTCGGGTATCTCGTCCGCTCGGGCGATCCCGACGCGCTCGATTCCATCGTCCCGATGGCCTTCGGCAACCTCGCCCTCGATCTGGTCGCGCGGAAGGAGTACGGACGCCTGGTCAGCATCCACCGCGGGTTCTACGACAGCGTGTCGATCGCCAGCGTGACGTCGGAGAAGAAGGTCGTGAACGTCGCGAAGTACTACAATACCGCACGGCTGCGGCCGATCTATCAGTTCGATGGTGCTCCGTTGTTCATCATGACGAGCGATTGATCGCCGCCGCACGCATCATGCTCAACGTCGGACTGGTCGGCTTCGGGTTCGCCGGCAAAGTATTCCATGCGCCCGTCATTCGCGCGGTCGGGGGTCTGCGCCTCACCGCCATCGTGCAGCGCCATGGCGCTCCCGACCCGCGCCTCGCGGATGTCGAGTTCGTCCGCAGCGTCGAGGATCTGCTCAGCAGGCCGCTCGACCTGGTTGTCGTCGCCACGCCGAACACGAGCCACCATCCGATTGCCAAGCAGTGCCTCTCGGCAGGGCGACACGTCGTCGTCGACAAGCCGTTTACAACGACCCTCGCAGAGGCCCGAGAGCTCGTGGAGCTCGCGCGCGAGACCCGACGCGTCCTGTCGGTCTATCAGGAGCGCCGCTACACCGGCGACTTCGTCACGACGCGGAAAGTGCTGTCGGACGGTGTCCTCGGCCGAGTCGTGAGCTACGAGGCGCATTTCGACCGGTTCCGGCCCGAGCTGAGGCCGGGCGCTTGGCGGGAGCAGCCGCTGCCCGGCTCAGGCGTGTGGTTCGATTTGGGGCCCCACCTCTTTGACCAGGCCGTGCTGCTGTTCGGGCTTCCGCAGGCGATCGGCGCCGACATCCGCATCGAGCGCGGCGGCGCCCAGGCGGACGACGCCTTCGACGTCACGCTTCACTACCCGCGGATGCGAGCGGTCTTGCGAGCGTCGATGCTGACGGCACCCACGGCACCGTCCTTTGCCGTGCATGGCACGAAGGGCTCGTTCATCAAGCACGGTCTCGATCCGCAGGAAGCGGCACTCAAAGCCGGTCACACACCCGACGAGCCCGACTGGGACGTTGAGCCACCGGAGATGCACGGCAGGCTCACCACGCCCGAGGGCACGCGGACGATCCCCACCATCTCGTCGAGCTTCACGCACTATTACGAGAACGTGCGCGACGCCATACTGGGGAAGGCGCAGCTGGCGGTGACGCCAGCACACGCCGTCGACGTCATGCGCGGACTGGAATTGGCGGCCGCGAGCAGCCAACAGCGCTGCGTGCTGCCGTGGCCCACGTCGACGTAGCCCATGCATCCCCTGCTGATCCTGCTCTTGGGCATGGCCACGATCCTCGGCGGGATCCTCGGGCTCCGCCTCAACGCGTTCCTGGCCCTCGTCGCGGCCGCGATCGTGGTCAGCCTGCTCGCTCCCGGCGAGCCCGCCGCGAAGATCGCGCGTGTGGCCGAGGGCTTCGGCCGGACGGCGGGCACCATCGGGATCGTTATCGCGCTGGCCGCGATCGCCGGCCAGGCGATGTTGGGCAGCGGAGCGGCCGACAGGATCGTGCGGGCGTTCATCGCCCTGCTGGGCGAGCAGCGCAGCGCGACCGCCCTGTGCGCCACCGGCTACGTCCTGTCAATTCCGGTCTTCTTCGACACCGTCTTCTACCTGCTGGTCCCCCTGGCCCGCTCGGGATACGCTCGCACCAACCGCTACTACCTCAAGTACCTCCTCGCCATTGCGGCGGGCGCGGGGGCGACGCACACGCTGGTCCCGCCCACTCCCGGACCCCTGGCGGTCGCCGGCACGCTGGGCGTGGACTTGGGAACCATGGTCCTGGTCGGCCTGGTCGTCGCGCTGCCTGCGGCCGGCATGGGGTTGCTGTTCGCGGGATGGGTGGACCGCCGCATGCCCGTCGTGCCACAGACCGCCGCCGCGGAGCCGGGTGCGACCGAGCCACTTCCCGGTCTCCTCGTCTCACTCCTGCCCATCGTCCTGCCCGTCCTGCTGATTTCGTCGAACACGGTGGTCCTGTCCCTGACGGCACGTCCCGGAGTACACTTCGCGATCTGGTCGGCTCTTGCCCCCTATACCGCGATCATCGGGAACCCCAACCTCGCGATGCTCCTGTCCGCGGGCCTGGCCATGGGGGTGTACGCGCGGCAACGCAGCGCGAGCCGGGCCGACCTCGCGCAGCTGGTGGACACCTCCTTGATGGGCGCCGGGTTCATCATCCTGATCATTGCCGCGAGCGGGGCCTTCGGGGTCGCGCTGCAGGCCACAGAGATCGGACCCATGATCGAGCGGGCCTTCGTGGGGAACGCGGCGGCGGCGGGGGTGGGCTCCGGCCTGGTCTTCTTGTTCCTCGGGTTCGGCGTCGCGAGCCTGATCAAGATCGCCCAAGGCTCGAGCACCGTCGCGATGATCACGACCGCGGCGATGCTCGCGGCCATGCTGCCGGCGAACCGTGGCACCCTTCCATTTCACACCGTCTACGTCGCGACCGCGATCGCCAGCGGGTCGCTCGTGGGGACGTGGATGAACGACAGCGGGTTCTGGCTGTTTTCCAAGATGGGAGGAGTGACGGAGCTGGAGACCTTCAAGTCGTGGACTCCCGTGCTCGCGGTCGTCGGCATCACCAGCATGGTGACGACCGTCGTCCTCGCGCTGCTCGTGCCCCTGCGGTAGCGTTGTGAACATGTCCCGCAAGCTCGAGGTGCCGCCGCTCGCTGCGGTGCTTGGCACGGCCCGCGCCGTCGCCGCCGGCCGGCTGGCCGGTAACGGGCCCGCGGGCCGGCTCCCTCTCACCGCGGACATGCTGCGCGAAGAGCCGAGCGGCAACGTCTTCGGCCTGACGCAGAACGTGGGCATGGGCTGGAGCCCCGGGTCCCTGGACGGCCCGCAGTACGTCATCGTCAGCACCCACGGCGGCCTGCGCGGCGAGGACGGCCGCCCGGTGGCACTGGGATACCACACCGGGCACTGGGAGATTGGACTCCTCGTCCGGGCGGCGGCCGAGACGCTGCGCGCGGCGGGGGCGATCCCCTTCGCGGCGTATTGTAGCGACCCCTGCGACGGCCGCACCCAGGGGACCACCGGAATGTTCGACAGCCTGCCCTATCGCAACGACGCGGCCGTCGTGATGCGCCGGCTGATCCGCTCCCTCCCCACCGCGTCGGGGGTGATGGGCGTCGCAACGTGCGACAAGGGCCTGCCCGCGACGATGCTCGCGCTCGCCGGCTGCGGGGAGCTGCCCGGCGTCATCGTTCCCGGCGGCGTCACCCTGCCGGCAATCGGGGGCGAGGACGCAGGCCAGGTGCAGAGCCTGGGCGCGCGCTTCGCCCAGGATCTCGTGACCCTCGACTACGCGGCCACGATGGGCTGCCGCGCCTGCGGCTCGAGCGGCGGCGGCTGCCAGTTCTTGGGGACCGCGGCCACGTCGCAGGTCGTGGCGGAGGCTCTCGGGTTGGCCCTGCCACACAGCGCGCTCGCCCCGTCCGGCGAGCCGGCGTGGCTCGAGCTGGGCCCCCGCTCGGCGCTCGCCCTGCTGCGGCTGCACGCGCTGGGGACTCCGATCGCACGGATCCTCACGCAGCACGCGCTCGAGAACGCCATGCTGGTGCACGCGGCGTTCGGCGGGTCGACCAACCTGCTGCTGCACATTCCGGCGATTGCGCATGCGGCGGGGGTGCGGCCGCCGACCTTAGATGATTGGATCCGTGTGAATCGAGCCACTCCGCGCCTGGTCGATGCCCTGCCGAACGGCCCGCGCGGTCATCCCACCGTCCAGGTCTTCATGGCCGGTGGCGTGCCGGAGGTGATGCTGCATTTGCGGCACATGGGACTGCTGCATGGCGACGTGCTCACGTCGACGGGGGACACGCTCGACGCGACGCTCGACTGGTGGGAGACAAGCGACCGTCGGCGGGAAGCGCGGGCGCGGGTCGGGGCGGCCGCGGCGGTGTCACCCGACGACGTCATCATGGGTCCCGACGCCGCGCGCGCGGCTGGTCTCGCGAGCACCGTCGTTTTCCCGGTCGGGAACCTGGCGCCCGAGGGAGCAGTGATCAAAGCCACCGCGCTCGACCCCTCCATCGTGGGAGACGATCAGGTGTACCGCCACCGTGGCCCGGCACGTGTATTCATCGACGAGCGGGACGCGATCAGGGCCGTCAAAGGCGCGACCGAGCGCCCGATCCGACAGGGAGACGTGATCGTGCTGATCGGCACGGGGCCGTCGGGCACGGGGATGCAGGAGACGGCGCAGATCACCACCGCGCTCCGGTATCTCCCCTGGGGGAAGCACGTCGCGCTCCTCACCGACGGCCGGTTTTCCGGGTTCTCGAGCGGCGCCTGCGTGGGCCACATCGGCCCGGAGGCGCTGCACGGCGGCCCGATCGGCCGGGTGCGGGACGACGACTTGATCGAGATAGTGATCGACCGTCGCACGCTCACGGGCACGGTCGACCTCGTGGGAGCAGCCGGGCATCCGCTCGATCCGGCCGCCTGCGCCGCGCTGCTCGCGCAACGGAGCGCGCACCCCGGGCTCGCCCCCCACCCCGCCCTGCCGGCGGACACGCGCCTGTGGGCGGCGCTGCAGCGGGTGAGCGGCGGCACGTGGGCCGGCTGCGTCTACGACGTCGATCGCATCGTAGCGGCGCTGGAGGCGGGGACGAGGGAACTCACCGAGCCGGCGCAGCCTCATCGAGGAACGGAATCACCGTCGTCGCCAGGACCGGAGCGCTGAAGAGCGTGTAGTGCGTCTGGCCCGGCAGAATCGCGAGCCGCGACTTGGGGCGTCCTGAGCCGTCCCATCCGCCGTCGCGCTTGCCCCCGCCCAACAGCCCGAACAGCTCCACGGCGTGAGCGGGCGGGAAGATGTCGGCATCTCCCGCCACCACGAGCGTCGTGGCGGTGATGCCGGCGATGTCCTTGGAGAAATCGAAGTCCTGCTTCATCGCCTCGCCGATCTTGCCCAGGAGCCGCGGCCAGTCTTCGGGCCGGGGCGCGAGGCTCGCGTACAGCTGATACATCGGCGTCTGCTTCATCGCCTCGGCCGCGGCCGGACCTACCTGCCCCTGCTGCGCCAGGATCTCGGGATAGAAGCCGTCGCGCCGGAACGGCGTCGAGACCACCACCAGCTTGCGCACCACGTCCGGATGCCGGATCGCCGTCTGCAGCGCGACCCCGCCGCCCAGCGAATAGCCCATGATGTCGGCGCTCGCGAGGCCCAGATACTTGACCAGGGCTGCGATATCGTCCGCCATGAGCGCGACGCTCAGCGGTCGATCGATGTCGGCCGTCCGCCCATGGCCCTGCAGGTCCACGGCGATGACCTGGCGGCCCCGGGCGAGCGCCGCGAGGTTGGGCCCGAACATCTCGAGCGCGCCCAAGCCGCCGTGCAGCAGGACGAGCGGTCGGCCGGTGCCGGCGATCTCGTAATACAACTTGATGCCGTTCACGTCGGCGTAATGGCCGACTCCTTTCGTGGCGCCGCCCCAGGCACCCTGCGCAGCGCGCTTGACCGGCGCCTGGGCGTGGAGGGGGAGCGCCGCCAGTGCCACGCCGGCGAGAACCGCCGTCATCATCCGCATTACCGTGTCTCCTCTAAGGTTCTCATCACGACGAACGGGGTGGGGCGAAATCGACAGCGGACAATCATGCCCTCTCGAGCCGGGCGCGGTCCCACCCGCCCCGGTCGGCGGCGGCCTCGTAGGTGCTCTGGAGGAATTCGAGCAGGGCTCCCTCAGGATCGCGCGCTGCCCGCACGGCCTCGTACGGCAGGATCCACTCGCGCATCGCCAGGAGGTAGCGCGCGGCGGCCGGGCGAACCGGGGCGTCCGGGCAGCCCGCCGGCTCCGGATAGGCGTACGCGTAAAAGGCAGGCTCAGCCACCGGACCGCCCACGTTCCCCGGCCACCATCCTGCGCTGATGCACTCGTGGGAGTATGCCTCGCGCGTGACGTAGTCGGCGAGATTCGGTATCCCCCCGGGGTGCCGCGGCGCGGGACGTCCCGAAAAGCGCGTGCACGACAGATCGAAGCCGCCCCACCAGAAGTGCGACGGGCTCGACTTGCCGAGGAAGGGCCCCCGAAAGCGCTGCAGCACGCGGTCCGTGAGCGCCAGGATGCGCCAGCAGCGTTGCGCCGCGTCGGCGTCGTAGGACGCGTGTTCCCGGTCGTCGGTGAAGCGCGTCGTGTCCGCCATCTCCTGGGGCACGGGCCAGAGCTTCGCTTCGACGCCGAGCGCCGCCAGCATGCCCAGGTAGTCGCCGTAGAAGTCCGCGACGGATCGAGGAGCGAGGGGGATGCTCTTCGTCGCGCCGCCGCTCGTCCGCCCCACCAGCCGATGGTCCAGGAAGTCGAATTCCAGCTCGACGCTGCCCTTGGCATAAGGCATCGGAGAAGTGCCGAGTCCGCGGGCCGTGAGGTAGAGCGCGCAGTGCCACCAGTGATTCTGCATCGGCGCCAGGGCGAGGCGCGTCTTGCCGACGATCTGCGTCCAGCGATGCAGCGTCGTATAAGTGTCCGCCCAATCGCTCAACGGCAAGTGGGGCCAGGATGCCACGCTAGATCGACCTTTCCGATCGCACGCCTCGATGCGCTGCTTCGAGAACTTGTCACGGAACCCTCACCTCGGCAACATGATACATGACGCCTCGCAGCCCCGTCAGCGGCACGCCGGCCCCGAGCGCGTGTGATCGGTGCTAGCTTAACCCGTTCCGCCTCACCCGCACACCGAGGAGCGCCCCTGATGACGACGGTAGCCACGCCGACCTTCCAGGTGACGGCCGACACGCGCGTCGATCACGGTTTTCCCACGCTGACGCCGGCCCAGGTCGCGCGCGTCGCCGCGCACGGGCGGGTACGCCGCGTCGACCAGGGCGAAGTGCTGGTCGAAGCGGGCGAGCAGACGGCGCGCTTCTTCGTGGTGACCGAGGGTCTGATCGAGATCGTCCGGCCGGTCGATACGGCCGAGGATGCGGTGGCCCTGTTTCGACCGGGGCAGTTCACCGGGGAGGTGAGCATGCTGTCGGGCCGTCGCGGGTTCGGGCGCATCCGCGCCGCCGCGCCGGGCGAAGTGATCGAGGTGGATCGCGACAACCTGCTGTCCCTCGTGCAGACCGACGGTGAGCTGGGCGAGATTCTGATGCGCGCCTTCCTGCTGCGCCGGGTGCAGCTGATCGCGCGCGGCCTGGGAGACGTCGTGCTCGTGGGATCGACGCACTGCGCGGGCACGCTTCGCATCAAGGAGTTCCTCACTCGGAACGGCCATCCGCATGCGTCCCTCGACTTGGACCGCGATGCGGGGGTCCAGGACCTGCTCGATCGCTTCCAGGTCGGCCTCGCCGATATCCCGGTGGTCATCTGTCGCTGCACGGTCGTGCTGCGCAATCCGACCAATCAGCAGATCGCCGACTGCCTGGGCTTCAACGACGCGATCGATCGCACCCAGCTGCGCGACCTGGTGGTCGTAGGCGCGGGACCCGCGGGGCTCGCGGCGGCCGTCTACGGCGCGTCGGAGGGCCTCGATGTCTTGGTGCTCGAGTCCACCGCACCGGGGGGCCAGGCGGGCGCGAGCTCCCGCATCGAGAACTACCTCGGCTTTCCCACCGGGATCTCCGGCCAGGAGCTGGCGGCGCGTGCCTACAACCAGGCGCAGAAGTTCGGCGCCCAGCTGATGGTCGGGAACGACGCCAGGCGCCTGACCTGCGACCGCAAGCCGTACACCATCGAGCTGGACGACGGACCGCTCGTACCGGCCCGTGCGGTGATCATCGCCAGTGGGGCCCAGTACCGCCGGCTGTCCATCGCCAACCTGGCGCGGTTCGAGGGCACCGGCGTGTACTACGCCGCGACGTTCATGGAAGCGCAGCTGTGCGGGGGCGACGAGGTCGTGGTCGTCGGTGGGGGTAACTCGGCCGGTCAGGCCGCGGTGTTTCTCGCCCAGAATGCCAGGCGCGTCCACATGCTGGTCCGCTCCGACGGACTGGCCGACACGATGTCGCGGTACCTGATCCGTCGCATCGAGGACCATCCGGCGATCGTGCTGCACGTCCGCACCCAGATCCTGGGTCTCGAGGGGGACCATCACCTCGAGCGGGTGACGTGGCGGGACAATCAGTCGGGCCGCGTGGAAACGCAGGATATCCGGCACGTCTTCTCGATGACGGGCGCCGCGCCGAGTACCGCGTGGCTCCAGGGCTGCGTCGCGCTCGATGCGCGCGGATTCATCAAGACGGGCCCGGATCTCTCTCCGGAGGATCTGGCTGCCGCGCACTGGCCGCTGGCCCGGTCCCCGCATCTGCTGGAAACCAGCCTGCCGGGCGTGTTCGCGGTGGGCGACGTGCGCAGCGGCAGCGTCAAGCGGGCGGCTTCCGCCGTCGGGGAGGGATCGATCGCGATCGCCGCCGTCCACCAGGTGCTGCACGAGTAAGCGAGGCCCACGATGCCCGACGCGACCTGCGTTCACCTCGAGGCGATCACCACCGTGCGACACGCCAAGCGCCGGGAGTGCGCCGAGTGCGTGAAGATCCACGCGCAGTGGGTGCATCTGCGCACCTGCCAGCAGTGCGGCGCGACGTTGTGCTGCGACAGCTCCCCCAACCAGCATGCCTCCAAGCATGCGCGGGCGAGCGGACACCCCGTGGTTGCGTCGGAGGAGCCGGGAGAGCGGTGGCTGTATTGTTATCCCGACGACGGTTTCGGGGAATATTGAGGCGAGGAGGAGCATCGGCATGGCGAAGGACGAAGACCAAAGGGAGCGGGCCGCCGCGGCGGCTGAGGTGGCGGCCCGGCTGCGGAGCCGCGGCATTACCGTCACGGGCGGCGAGAATCCCGAAGATCTCGTGGACCTGCTGTCGGCGGTGGAGCGCTTCGAGGCGGCGGTCGAGGCGCACGGGGGAGACCTGATGGTCGACGACTTGAAGAGCTCTCGCCCCGATGACCGCCATTTCGTGGTGCCCCGGCGCGCCCCGCGCGAGGCCGCGCGGGCGTACATCGCCCGCATCGACGCGGCGACCGCGGGGCTGCGTCGTCATCCCCGCCAGAAGGACTGAGACTCGGCAACACGTGCAGCGGCGTCTCCACGTGGGGCGTGGTGCGCGTCCCACACCGCGTGGCGTGGGAACTTCCCCGCCAAGAGGCTTCGTATATGAAATCGTACAGGTTCGTCCAACTGTACGCCGATATTGCACGAGTGTCATCGACAACGCATTCGCTCGGCGAGGATTCGCCGTGGAGGATTTCATGTTACGCTTCATCGCATGCAGCATCGCGACGCTCACGCTGGCCGTGGCGCCGGTCGCGCTCCACGCCCAGGAGGACGAGCGTCCCGCCTCCGACCGCTACACCGTCGCGGGCGCCTTCGGCGGCCTGTCGGGTCCCGCCCGGTTGAACGGAGCCGGCGCTCCCGACTGGCGGCAGGGCTGGGCCGGCTCCGTGGACGGAACGTACTGGCTCGGCAAGAACGTGGGTCTGCGGGCCGGCAGTACGCTGGCACAGGACCGCGCCCGCAGCGCCACCCTCGGCGGGCAGATGTTCAATAAGATCACCTACGACGCCGATGTCGTCCTGCGCGCGCCCCGCCACGCTGGAGAGGGCACGGTAATTCCCTATGTGGTCGCGGGCGCCGGCGGGATCACGATCCATCCCATCGGGTCCGGCAGCAGCTGGACCAAGGCCGCCGGCAACGCGGGCGCCGGCCTCGAGTACCGCTTCGCGCGGTGGGGCCTCCGCGCCGAAGCGCGCGACTACTTGTACCAGTTCGACCGGTACGGCTACCGCCAGACGCAGAATCAGGTCGCCTGGCAGGGCGGCCTCACCCTGTCGTTCTGACCCACTCCCTGGGCCGGCCGGCGCTCCCAGCGCCGGCCGCGCCTGGGATCTTGTAGGACAAACGCGGGCACGCCGGCTTCCCTTCGCCCGACGCGGAAATCGGACGGACTCTCATGGTCCAGCGAAGCCGTTTCGGCCAACATGACGGTGGTCTCGAGTCGGAGCACCCCGAAATGAAGGAAGGGAAGACCTTCGAGGACGTCCTGCGCCGGTCGGACGAGACGTACCGCGTGCTGTTCGAGAAGAATCCCTACCCCTTGTGGATGTACGACGCGGAGACGCTCCACATCCTGGCCATGAACGCAGCCGCGATGCGGAAGTACGGCTATGCTCCGGACGAGATCCCGCGCCTGACGTTCGCGGACCTGTATGTGCCGGAAGACGTGCCGAATCTGCTGCAGCACGCGTCGTCGCCTCACCCCGAGCTCGTCCATGCCGGCGTGTGGCGCCACCGGCAAAAAAACGGAACCATCATCGATGCGGAGATCTTCTCCCAGGAGATCCTGGTCGACGGCACGCGCGCGCGGCTCGTGCTGGCGATCGATGTGACGGAGCGACGGCGCGCCGAGGAAGCCCTCCGCCGCAGCGAGTACCTCTACCGCACGGTAGCCAGCAACATCCCGAGCGGCGCCGTCGCGCTGTTCGATCGCGAGCTGCGCTACATCGTGGCGGACGGGGCCGGGGTGCTGGACGCCGCCGGAGTCCCCAAAGAGGCCGCGGCGGGGAAGACGATCCGGGAGGGTCTCCCGGCCGAGACGTGGGCGCTGCTCGAGCCGCTGTGCCGCGCGGCGCTGGACGGGCGGCCGGCGAGCGCCGAGGTACCGTCCCGCGGCCGGACCTATTTCGTCTACACCCTCCCGGTCCCGGGCGAGGTCGGTGGCATCTCGATGGGGATGGTGATGGCCATCGATATCACCGCACGCAAGGGCGTGGAAGACGAAGTCCGGCGCATGAACGAAGATCTCGAGCGGCGCGTGGCCGAACGCACCGCCCAGCTCGAGGTCGCGTACCGCCACCTCCAGGCGCTCTCCGCGCACTTGCAGTCGGTGCGGGAGCAGGAGCAGGCCCGCATCGCCCAGGAGATCCACGACGAGCTCGGCCAGGCCTTGACCGGCCTGAAGTTCGAGCTCTCGAGGCTCGCCCAACAGCTGCGGGGCCTCCCCGGGGGCGTGTCGGAGAAGGCCACGGCGCTGGGCACCGTCGTGGACGAGACGCTCCACGACGTGCGCCGCATCTCAAGCGAGCTCCGGCCCGCGATCCTGGACGACCTGGGTCTCGTCGCCGCCCTGGAGTGGCATGCCGAGGAGTTCGAGAAACGCACGGGCATCGCCTGCACGATCAAGGCGCCCCGTCAGCCGTTCGAGGTGGGCCCGGACCTCCGGATCGCGCTGTTCCGCACGTGCCAGGAGGCCTTGACCAATGTCGCTCGTCACGCGCGCGCGACGGCCGCGCGCATCGTCCTGGCCAGGACCCGGGACAACGTGGTGCTCGAGGTCCGCGACGACGGGGCCGGCATCCCGCAGGCGGCCCTCACCAACGTCAAGTCGCTCGGGCTCCTGGGTATGCGCGAACGCGCCCGAGCTTTCGGCGGCGAGGTCGCGATCCAGAGCGCACCCGGGGAAGGCACCCTCGTGAGAGTCAAAATCCCGCGCCGCCAATAACGGGAGACCGGACGATGCGAGTCCTCATTTGTGACGATCACCCGATTGTGCGGAAGGGGTTGCGGGATATCCTGGAACAGGAGGGAACCCCGGTTACGATCGGAGAGGTCGCCAGCGCCGAAGAAGCGCTCGAGCTCGCGCGGAAAAAGGCGTGGGACACCGTCGTGCTCGACATCACGATGCCCGGCCGCAGCGGCCTCGAGCTCTTGAAAGACCTCAAACGGGAGCTCCCCAACGTTCCGGTCCTGGTGCTCAGCGTGCATCCGGCGGAGCAGTACGCCGTTCGAGTGCTCCGGGCCGGAGCGTCCGGATACCTCACCAAAGAGAGCGCGCCGGAAGAGCTCCTCACCGCGATTCGGCGCATCGTGCGAGGTGGGCGCTACGTCAGCCCCTCGGTCGGCGAGACCCTGGCCGCCGACCTGAGCCGGCCGGCCGACGAGCTGCCGCACCAGGGTCTGTCGGACCGCGAGTTCGAGATCGCGCGCCTGCTCGCGTCGGGTAAGCGCGCCTCCGAAATCGCCGAACAGGTCCACCTGAGCGTGAAAACGGTCAGCACCTACCGAGCCCGCATCCTCCGGAAGCTGAACCTGCGGAGTACCGCTGAGATCATGCGGTACGCGTTCACACACGGCATGGTGGACTGAGTACCCCGACCTGATCGTGGTTCTTGTAGGACCCCCGGCGACGCCTGAGTCGGACCGCTCCCGTCAGCCCGCGTAGGCCGTACTCCCCGACAAAATCGGACACGCGCCGATACCCGCCGTCTCTTCCCGTCAGCAATTTGCAGCTCAAGCAAACACAACTGGGCTGCTCTCATGGATACGGAAACGCGAAACCAAGCATACGACGTGATCGTCATCGGCGCCGGCTGGTCCGGGCTTATGGCGTGCAAGTACTGCGTCGCGGAAGGTCTCAGGACCGTCGTACTCGAGAGCCGAGACACCATCGGGGGCGTGTGGGCCTACACCGATGACCAGCGGTATGGCGGGGTCACCAAGACCACGCATACGACCTCTTCACGCTGCGTCACGGAGATATCGGACTTTCCGATGCCCGACGACTACCCGTCCTTCCCCTCTCATGAGCAGATCCGGGCCTACCTCGAGGCGTATTGCGGGCGGTTTTCACTCGCCGACCACATTCGCTTCAACCAGCGTGTCACTCGCGTGGCGAAGCGCGGCGACCTCTGGCAGGTCACGACGGCGGACGGCGGTCACTGGCTCGCGCCGCGCGTGATCGTGTCGTCGGGCGTGCATCAGCAGCCCAACGACGTGAGCGATGACGACCGCTTTCGCGGCTATTCAGGAACCCTTCGGCATAGCGCCGTCGTGAAACAGATCCCAGGCGAGTGGTCCGGCAAGACGGTCGTCGTGTGGGGAGGGGGCGAAAGCGCGAGTGACGCCGCGTTTGAGGCGAGCCGGGTCGCGGCACGCGTCTACCTCTGCATCCCGAATGGCGTGTGGTTCGTGCCGAAGCGGGTCGATCGCTTGCCCGGGTTTCCCGGATCCGGGCCTAAGATCTTGGATCACATCTCGTCGCGAGTGCGACTGCGGCTGTCGCCGACGCACCGGTACTCGCCCTTCATCGCCGAATATCTGGAGTGGGCGTTCGGATTCAACGGCCACGGCCAGGAAGCGTGGAGGACCGACGCGCCCTACAATCGCTCGTTCTTCAACAAGAGTGCAGAGGTCCTGGCCCGGGTAGAGTCCGGCCACGTCGTACCCAAGCGCGATATCGCGTCCTGCCAGGGGACCACCGTGCGTTTCAGCGACGGGACGGCGGCAGATGCCGCCGCGATCATCACGTGCAACGGCTACAGTACCGCGTTCCCATTTCTCGATGAGGCCGTTGCGGCGGGCACCGATCCACGCAGGTGGTTCAAGTACATCTTCTACAACGACGATCCGTCACTCGCCTTCGTGGGATTCGCGCGTCCGATCTTCGGCTCGATTCCGGGCCTGGCGGAGCTCCAGAGCCGCTATGTCGCGAAGGTATTCTCGGGCGCGTGTCGGCTCCCAGGACCGGCCGAGCGAAGCGCGACCATCGAACGGGACGTCAAGTTCTGGAATCGTCATTTCCGCAACACGTCCCTGCGGATCGCCGGCCTGGTGGACCATTTCATCTATTCCGACCAGCTCGCCCGCCTGATCGGCTGCCGCCCGAACTTTTGGGCCTTGTTCTTCTCGAGCCCGCGTCGCTGGTGGCAAGTGATGACCGCCCCGTGGCACGGGTGCCAGTTCTGGCTGAACGACGCCACGCAGCACGACCGGATATTCGAGACGTTGCGGCGGTATAGCGACGACCGGGTGGCCCAAGCCTACATCTGGCTGCTGCTCGCGCCGGTTCTCCCCCTGCTCGCGCTCCGGAGGTACCTGAAAGTGTTCCTCAAGGAGCACCTTGGCCGCAGATCGAGGACCCAGCCGGGCGTAGCGACGGGCCGTTTGCGGCCCCGGCGGGCATGACGCGGAGAATCGGATCACACATGTGGACTGAGAGGAGCTTATGACCGTGCGTGAGGCGGAACCAGACCTCGCCCAGTACAAGGGGCGCAGTGCGGCCAGCACGAAAGTGTCGTTTCTCATCGCGCATCTGTTGTTCGCGGCGTACTGGTTCGTGGGCACGCCGAACGTGCCCGGCGCTCTGTTGGTGTGGTTCATTCTGCAGGTGGGCGTGTTCGCCGGATTCCATCGCTACTTCGCCCATCGATCGTACAAGACGCATCCGTGGTTCGAGTCCGTGCTGGCGGCGCTGGGGTGTCTCGCGAACCAGGGAGGGCTGCTCTGGTGGGTGTCGGAGCACCGTCATCACCACCGCACCGCCGACACCGACGCCGACTTCCATTCCCCGCGTGACGGCTTCTGGCACTCGCACATGGGGTGGCTGCTCCGGGACGACATCGACGATCGCATCAAGTGGGACTTGATTCCCGACTTGCGCCGTCCGCATCTCCTTTGGGTCGAGCGCCATGACACGGCCATCAAGCTCGCCTATGCGGCCACGCTGGCGCTGCTGTTCGGATGGTACGGCATCCTCACCTATTGGATCGTGCCGGTGGTGTTGTGTTGGCACACCTCGCTGGCCACCAACTCCTTCTGCCACGCGTTCGGCTCGCACCGGGCCGCATGCCCGCCGAAGGGCTCGTGCGCCGCGCGCAACAACGCGCTCGTTGCCCTGGTCAACCTGGGCGAAGGCTGGCACAACAACCATCACGCCCACCCGACGTACGCGCACCATGGATTCCATAGGTGGTACGAGCTGGACGTCGTCTATCTCTTTCTGCTCGTGCTGGAAAGACTCGGAATCATCTGGGACGTCAAGCGACGCCCGCGACGCCGGGACGCTCACGACCTTCCACTCGGCATGGACGCGGCGTGAGCGACTCTCTCGCGGCAACGCTGTCGCGATTCGGGCAGCGACATCGTGGCGCGCTGTTCGTCGTGGCGTGCTGCGGCTGGGCACTGCTGATCCGCGACGTCCATCTGCGGGTCGAGCGCGGTCCCCAAGGCGCCAAGGGGGCGGCGGAGCTGCTGGACATCGGCGCTCTGCCCGTCACCTGAAACCTCACGATCCCGGTCGCCTGTAGGGCGATGACCACAGAGGGAAAACGGATCGACATGGCCCAGGGGATGGACATGTCGGGCCTGCCCATGGCGGGCATGCCGGGGATGACCGCGCCGACGGTCGATGCCGACTCGATCGCGGCGCGGGTGCCCCAGATCGCCCGCTACGTGCGGTACAGCGGATGGCCCGAGTTGAAGGAAGCGATGGTGGCCGGCAAGGTGAAAGCCGCCATGATGCTCGCGCCGATGGTCATGGACCTTGCCGCCAAGGGTGTGCCCGTCAAGGTGGTGGCCCTGGGGCACCGGTCCGGCGCGGTGATCATGGTGAGAAAGGAAGCGCCCTACAAGAGCTTCGCGGATCTCAAGGGGAAGCGGATCGCG
This sequence comes from Gemmatimonadota bacterium, assembly GCA_003222155.1. GTDB lineage: Bacteria > Gemmatimonadota > Gemmatimonadetes > Gemmatimonadales > GWC2-71-9 > AG41. The sequence continues at coordinate 16,222 of QHUU01000055.1, forward strand.
ATCCCCAGCCGCTTCGCGGTGGACCACATCTTCGTGCGCAAACTCATGGCCGCCCATGGGCTCAAGGACGGTGATCTCACGATGGTCGAACTGGCCCCACCGGACATGCCGGCGGCGTTGCTGGCGGACGCCGTAGACGCCTATGCCACCGGCGAGCCGTTCGGGGCCAAGGCGGAAATGGACGGGTACGCGCGGGTCTTGTACATGACCCGTGATGTGTGGCCGACCTACATCTGTTGCGTCCTCGCGGTCCGGCAGGAACTGATCGACCAGCAGCCTGAGACCGTGCAGCGCCTGGTGGACCACGTGTTGGCCGCGGGGCGATGGCTGGAAACGAGCCCGGAGCACCGGACGACGGCCGCCCGAATCGCATCGGACCGATCGATGTTCAACCAGACGTTCGAGCTCATCAAGTGGGTCATGGAGCGCCCGCCCGACCGCGTCACGTACGGTGATCTTCGGCTGATTCGTGCCGAGTTCGATGAATTGATGCGACTGTCCCTCGACGCGAAGATCATCGATCGACCGATCCCGTATCACACGTATGTCGATGAATCGTTCATGAAACACGCCCACCCGGTCGTGATCAGCCCGCCGGCGCAATGACCAAAATCCTCCCCATTGGCGTGCTCCTTGGTGTGACGGCCGTGTGGTGGTTGGCCGCCAGCGGCAGCACCATCTTCCCCACCCCGCCGGAGGTGCTCCGGGGCATCGCGGGCCTGGCGACAGACGGCACCCTGCTGCGGCATGTGGCGGCGTCGCTGTACCGCGTCACCTTCGGATACGGTGTGGCCATGCTGCTGGCACTCCCGTTGGGAATCCTGATGGGCTGGTACCGCACGGCCTTCACGGCGTTCAACCCCCTGGTCCAGATGCTGCGACCCATCTCCCCGATCGCCTGGATCCCGCTGGCCATTCTGTGGTTCGGGGTGAGCGACCTCTCGCCGATGTTCCTCGTCTTTCTGGCATCGTTCTTTCCGATGGTGCTTGCCACAACCTCGGGCGTGCAGCTCGTCGAGCGCGAGTACCTTTGGGCCGCGCAGAACTTCGGCATCACCGGGTTCAAGCTGTTCACCCATGTCATCATTCCCGGCGCACTTCCTACGATCATCACCGGCATGCGAGTCGGGTTGGGCGTCGCGTGGCTCGTCGTGGTCGCCGCGGAGATGGTCGCGATCAACTCGGGACTCGGCTTCCTGATCATCGACTCCCGCAATGCCGGTATGCGGTATGACCTCGTCGTCGCGGGAATGGTCATGATCGGCGCCATCGGACTGCTGCTGGACCTCGTCATGCGACGCCTGGAGGATCTGAAGGAGGTCCGCTGGAGGTACGCCCGTGGGCGCTGATGTCTCGGTCAAGGGAGTCTGGAAGAGATTCGGAGCCGGCGACGGTGAGGTGTCGGCCCTGGAGGATATGTCCTTCACCGTCGGCGTCGGGGAGTTTGTCGCGATTGTCGGGCCGTCAGGTTGCGGAAAGTCGACCCTGCTCAAGCTGCTCGCCGGCTTTGAACAGCCTGACCGTGGAGAAGTGTTGATCGACGGACGCCCGGTCCTCGCGCCGAGCCGCCGGGGGATCATGATCGCCCAGCGCGGCTCCGTGTTTCCCTGGATGACGGTCCGACAGAATCTGGATCTCGCGTTGGACGGGACCCCGGACCCGGACCGCCACCAGATCATCGCACAGCACGTCAACCTGGTCGGTCTGGCTGGCTTCGAGGAACGCTACCCGCACGAATTGTCGGGAGGAATGCTCCAACGGGTCGAGGTCGCCCGCGCCCTCGTGGCAAAGCCCGACCTGCTCTACATGGACGAGCCCTTCGGGGCCCTCGACGCGTTGACGCGCCTCAGCGTGCGGAACGAGCTGCTGCGCATCCTCACGCGTGATCGCCCCACCTGCCTCTTGGTCACCCACGACGTGGAGGAAGCCCTGCACGTCGCGGACCGCGTGTTCGTCATGACCCCGCGGCCGGCCAGAGTGGCGCTGGTGGTCGATGTGACGGCACCGCGGCCGCGACGCATGTCCAGCCCCGAGCTGGTCGGTCTCAAGGAAAGGATCTTGACCGAGCTCGGCCTGTCTGCCGCGGATGTCACGTAGCGCGCCGCGTATGCGGGACTGGCTGCGCCTCGCGTTCACAGGCTCGGTAATGCGCCGGGGGCTCCTCTACGCCGTCGTCGTGGGCTCCGTCCTGGTCGGCATCAATCACGGGGACGCGATCCTTCATGGCGACGTAGACGGCGGCCGCCTCCGGCGAATCGCCCTCACGGTCCTCGTGCCTTTTCTCGTCTCCACGTCTTCCGGCGTGGCGGCGATTCGGGCGATGCGGGGGTCGCGGGACGAGCATGAGCGCTGACCCGACCCGCCGCCCGCCTTGACGGCCGCGCCGTCTGGCCCGACCCTTCGCCATGAGTCAGCCGGCCTGGGCGCCCAGATGACGATGGGATTCCGGCCCACTCCATCAACATGAGGAGACTCCATGCAAAAGATCGTCCCGTTCCTGTGGTTCGATGGCCAGGCCGAAGAGGCGATGAATTTCTACGTCTCGATCTTCAAGAACTCCAAGGTCGGGCGCGTGTCGCGCTATGGCGACGCGGGGCCCGGGCCGAAGGGATCGGTGATGTCCGCGACCTTCGTGCTCGATGGCCAGGAGTTTTTCGCCCTGAACGGCGGCCCGCAGTTCAAGTTCACACCGGCGATCTCGTTCTTCGTGAACTGCGAGACGCAGCAGGAAGTCGACGAGCTGTGGGAAAAGCTGTCCGCCGGCGGATCCAAAGATCAATGCGGCTGGCTCAAGGACAAGTTCGGTGTGTCGTGGCAGATCGTGCCCACCGTCCTCAGCAAGCTGTTGGGCGACAAGGATCCGCAGAAGGCGAACAGAGTCATGCGGGCGATGATGCAGATGAAAAAGCTCGAGATCAAAGCCTTGCAGCAGGCCTACGACCGGGGGTAGGTCGGACATCGGTGGTCCGGGGGCAATCCAGTTTCTCTGAAACACACGTCTACATCAGAGAACGACGTTCGCCCGGTCCCTTGCAAGGATGCCGCCATGCACCCGACGCCACTGCACCCTCACCGCCGCCGTCCCGTCAACACGGGCATCCGGCTGGCAACGCTCTGCCTGATGTGGTCGGCCGCGATCGTAGCGGGCTGCAGCGACGACGCCACCCCCGCAGCGCCGGCGAGTCGCGCCGGCGCACCCCTCGCCAGCCGGCACGCGGAAGAACCATTCGACGAGCCGGGGCCTGGCCGCTTCATCTTCCGCCACTGGACGTTCGGCGACGAGCCCTTCTGGACCGATACGCTCCATTTGAACCAGGTCGTCGAAACGGGCGTGTCGCCGGCCACGGCCCTGGCCGTGGGGCTCAAGGTGGACGCGGAGCGGCTGTCGCCGGGATTCCTGGCAGGTGCCGATCTCACCAGTCCGGCCACCACGGTGGAGCTGCTGCGCCGGGACGCAGTCGTCGGGATCGAGGCACACGTGACGACGGACCATCACATCGAGCGCCTCGGGATCACCTGCGCCCTGTGCCACTCGACGGTCGACAACTCGGTGACCACCGGCATCGGCCGGCGGCTGGACGGGTGGCCCAATCGCGATCTCAACGTCGGGGCGATCGTCGCCCTGTCGCCCGCCCTGCCGGCCGCGGTCAAAGCCGTCTTCAACTCATGGGGGCCGGGAAAATACGACGCCGAGTTCAACCGCGACGGCGTCAACAGTCCCGTCGTGATCCCGCCGGCCTTCGGCCTGCGCGGCGTCGCGCTCGAGACCTACACCGGCGAGGGCCCGGTCTCGTACTGGAACAACTATGTAGCGGTCACCCAGATGCATGGTCACGGCTCGTTCTCCGATCCGGTGCTCGGCATTCACATCCGGCAGCGGCCCGACCGCGTCAGGCCCGTTCTCCCGATCCTGCGCGCGTACCAGTTGAGCCTGACGACTCCGCCCGCGCCACCCGGGAGCGTCGATCCGAGCGCGGCCGAGCGCGGCGAGACGGTGTTCAACACGACCGGCCGGTGCGCGAGCTGCCACATTCCCGCGCTTGCCTTCAGTGACGTCAATCTCGGCGTGCTGCACGACCCGGCGGAGACGGGCACGGACCCGGTCCGAGCGACCAGGCTCAAGAACCACCAGTACCGCACCACGCCGCTGCGCGCGCTGTGGCAACATCCGCCCTATTTCCACGACGGCAGTGCGGCGACGTTGTCGGACGTCGTCGCGCACTACGACCGGGTGCTGGGACTGGGCCTGTCGCCCCAGCAGCAGGCCGACCTGGTGGAGTACTTGAAGTCGTTGTAGCTACTCTCTGCGCTCCGGTGCGGACACGAATCCGCGGTAGAGCAACAGGTCGTAGACGACCTTCAACGCGCCGGCGATGAAGAACGGCAGGCTGATCAACGAGGGTCGGGCAAACATCCACCCGGCGAACACGGGAGCGATGGCGGCGCCGGTGGTGCGGGCGACACCCGTTATCCCGGCCGCCGCCGATCGCTCCTCGGGACGGACCACGGCCATCACGTACGACTGCCTGGTCGGGACGTCCATCTGACTGATGCTGAAGCGCGCCAGCAGCACGAGGATGGCGAGCGGAAGAGTCGGCATCAGCGGCACAAGAATCAGCAGGACGTTCGACGGCAGATGCGTGAAGACCATGGTCCGGACGAGTCCGAAGCGTGTGGCGAGCCGGGACGCCAGTAAGGCCGAGGCCCCGGCGAAGACGTTCGCCCAGAAGAAGATCATGCCGAGCGTGGCGGGGTTCACGCCAAACCGCAGATAGAACCAGTACGCGGCGAAGCTCTGGATCACGAACCCCCCGGCAAACGAGTCGAGCGCGAACAGGCCCGACAGGCGGAGCACGACAGCGCGTGAGCTGCCGATGCCGAGGGGGGTAGCTGGCGCTGCTGGCGCCGCCACTTCGGCCGTGGAAGAGAGACGCGTGAACAGGAAGGCCAACACGGCGCCCAACGCGGCGTACAGCAGCACGACGACACGATAGCTCGCGAGCGGTGTCGACGTCTGTTGTAGAGCGTGAGACAGCATCCCGCCACACAGCGAACCGCTGGCGGTCGCGAGCGATCCGGCGAGCGTGTACCAGGCGAACACAGTCGTTCTCGAGTCGGGGGGGACGACGTGGGCCAGCGCGGCCTGCTCGATCGGCAGGAACGGCCCGACTTCGTTCCCACTGGGACTGATGACCCCGATGGTCCCCGCCACGACCAGCAGCAGGAAGTTATCGGTCCACGCGAAGGCCAAGCCGGCAGCCACCATGAGCAGCGCGCCGATGATCAACATGCGCCGCCGCCCCAGCCGGTCGGCCCGAGTCGTGAGGTACAGCGACACCGCGGTGTCGCCGACGAGGGTGAGCGTCAGGAGCAGACCGGTCTGCGATGCGCTCAGGCCGAGCCCGGTCAGATAGAACGCCAGGACGACCGAGAGCAGCCCGTAGGCGAACAGACGCGTGAGACGCGTGAGGAACAACAGCCGGCCGTCGCGCGTCAGAACGTCGTGGACGGCCACCGTCCCCGCGATCAGAGCCGGTAGCCGACCAGCGTACCCGCCGCGGTCTTGAGGAACAGCATGCCCGCCACGTCGTCCACCGCGTACACCGGCTCGCGCTCCTTGCCCAGATCCACGCGCGACCTTGGAAGCCCCGTGTCCTTGTCGATCTGCAGCAGGACGTTGCCGTTCCCCTCGGGCGCGCGGGTCAACATGAACACCGACCCGGGCACGGCGAGCGACGCCTTGAAGCGCTTCGACGCGAGGCTCGCCGCCTGGTGCGAATAGCCCGCCAGCTGGGCGCCCCCCTGCGTGTAGGCCGTCGCCAGCTGCCCGGTGATGCGGCGCGCGGTCGTGTCCGTGGCGTTGCGCGACGCCTGGGCGAAGGCGTCGCCGTACGCCGACGCGGCCGCTCCGTACAGGCCGGCGCGCACCGCGTTGATGCGATAGAGGGCGCGCAACAGGCCCGGCAGCTGGGGCGCGGGATAATAGACCTGCTTGCTCACCTGCCCATCCCGCGCCACCACCACCAGGTTCTGCGGCGCGATCAGCACGATTCCCGCGGGCCGGATCTCCATGTCGACCGGATCCTCGTCGCCCTGGAGCTTGATCTCGCCACCCAGCGCGCGGAACGTGCCGGCAGTGCGATCCACCGCGTACAGCCGGTGGTCGTGGCTCGCAAACACGTACAGCGTCGTCCCCTCGACCGCGTGGTGCAGCGAGTAGCGTGCGACATTGTAGTCGCCCGAGCCGAGCGGCTTGCCGCTCTCGATCGCGTCCTTGAACTTGGGCTCTCCCGACCCGAGATCGATCACATTCACTTCGGCGTTGGTGGAGGCGTCGGGCCGCGAGATGTAGAGCAGACCGGAGGGACTGAGCTCGGCATAATCGAGCTGGCCCTTGATCTTCACGTCCTTTTTCAAGCGCACGCTGGCCGTGGCCACGTCCAGCACGTTCACGAAAGTGCGCGACTCGGCGTCCACCGCGAGCACGGCGGAGCCACCGGTGATCAGGGCGTCCGTCACCGTGCCGCGCATGCGGAGCGGCTTGTCGGCGATGGTCGTGCCATCGTCGTAGCGGGCCACGTTCAGGCCCGTTTGCACCACGCCGTTCACGATGCGCACGTTGCCCGTCGCTTCCTTGGCGGGCGGTGATTCGGGCAGGATGATGATGCCGTTGGGATGCTGCACGATGCCGTGCACCCAGCCATCGATCGTCGGCGGCTTGGACCAGAGCGCCTGACCGTCGGCGAGGCGATAGGCCATGAGGCGATCGTCGAAGCTGACGTAGATGCGGTCGGTCTTGTCGAGCGACGGGTAGAGGCGCACGTGGCGCGCGGGGTTGCCGGCGCGCGCGGTGGGCAGCGTGGCGGACCAGCGCACCGCACCCGACCGTGCATCCAGCGCCCGCAGACCCATCAGCGTGTGGACCACGATCATGTCGGGCCCCGCCTGCAGCACCTCCAGCGTGGTCGCTTCGGAGGCGGCGGTCACCAGGCGCTGCATCAGGCCGCCGAGGCCCTTCTTCTGGGGCTCGGTCTGCTGGAATAGCGCCTCGTTCGCCCACCGCTGGTCACCCGTTACGAGGTCGTACAGCGCCACCACGGGGGGGCCAGCCGCCCGCCGCCCGTGTACGAGCAGCGTGCCGCTCTGCGGCAGCACCCGGCGGGTGACGACCTGCGCGAGGCTCAGGCGCCGGGAATCGAACACCACAGCGCCGGTGACAGGATCGAACACGATGAGCAGGCCGGGGCGCGCGGCTTCCATGAGCAGGGAGCCCTCGACCATGCGGACGCTGTCGGCCGGCAACCCGCCCAGCTCGGGTTTCTCCCACGTGACCTGACCGCGCTCGATGTCGACCCCGGCGAGCTCCGCGTCGGTCGAGATGAGAAGCGCTCCCGCCGGCGTGACCTGCTGCCAGCGGACGTCCCCCTTCGTCTTGATGGTCCACGCCGCGGTCGCGCCCGCTGCTGCGGGCGCGGCGGTTTGTGCGTGGCCCGCCGCGACGGGCGCGGCGAACAGGGAGAGGAGCAGCAGCCTATGACGGGGCGATAGAGTGAGCATGGCCAGCCTCCGGTGGCCCCCTATATCCCCCCAGCGGGGGCCGGAGCGCAAGAGCGGAGAGCGTGATAGCGTTCAGCATGACCGATCCCCTCGCCGCCTTCATCGAGGTCGCCTGCGTCCCGCTCGACTCCGGGCACTCCAGTGGAATCCTTGACCGCGCCGAGGCCATCCTCGCGGCGCACCCCGACATCGCGGCCAGCAGCATCCACGCCGCGGCGATCCTGGGCGACGATGCGGCGGTGCGCCGGTTCCTCGTGCTCGACCGCGGCAACGCCACGGCCAAGGGAGGGCCCCGCGGCTGGGACGCGCTCACCCACCTCTGCTTCTCGCGCTACCTGCGGCTCGATCGCGCCCGCTCGGCCGGCTTCGTGCGGGCCGCGACCGCGCTGCTCGACGCGGGCGCCGACGCGAACACCGGGTGGCACGAGATGCGTCACCAGCCGAGCCCTGAATGGGAGAGCGCGCTGTACGGCGCCGCCGGCGTCGCGCACCACGCCGAGCTGACCCGCCTCTTGCTCCAGCGCGGCGCCGATCCCAACGACGAGGAGACGCCCTACCACGCGCCCGAGACCCACGACAACGGCGCCGTGCAGGCCCTCCTGGACAGCGGAAGGCTCAGCGACGACAGCCTCGCCACGATGCTGCTGCGCAAGGCCGACTGGCACGATTACGACGGCATCAAGCTTCTGCTCGAGCACCGCGCCGACCCCAACCGCATGACCCGTTGGCACCACACGGCCCTGCACCAGGCTGTGCGTCGCGACAACGCGCTCGAAAACATCGAGCTCCTGCTCGACCACGCAGCCGACACGACCATCGCCAATCGCGCAGACGGCAGGTCCGCCGTCGCCATCGCCGCGCGACGGGGGCGGGCGGATCTGCTCGCGCTGCTCGAGCGACGCGGCGTAGCCGTGGACCTGGCCGGCGTCGATCGCCTGATCGCCGCCTGCGCCCGGAACGACACGGCCGGCGTGCGGTCCATCGTCCGGCGCGAGCCCTCGCTCGCGCGCCAGCTGCTGGCGGAGGGAGGCCGGCTGCTCGCGCAGTTCGCGGGAAACGGCAATACCGACGGCGTCCGCCGCTTGCTCGACCTGGGTGTGGACGTCGGGGCGCTATATGAAGAAGGGGACGGCTATTGGGACATCGCGCCGGACAGCACGGCGCTGCACGTCGCCGCCTGGCGCGCGCAGCACGCGACCGTGAAACTGCTGCTCGAGCGTGGAGCCGCGGTCAACGGGCCGGACGGCCGGGGGCGTACGCCGCTCGCCCTTGCCGTGCGCGCCTGCGTGGACTCGTACTGGACCGGGCGCCGCTCGCCCGAGTCGGTCGAGGCGCTGCTGGGCGCCGGAGCGACCGTGGGCGGCTTCGCCGTTCCGTCAGGATACGCCGCAGTCGACGCCGTACTGCTGCGTCACCCCGCCTTGTGAGGTCCTGTCGAGCCCGCCGGCGGCAACGCCGCTCCTCCACCGCGCGTCTCCAGGAATCCCCGATACCCGCAGGCGCAGGACTCGATGGTGCGGCCCTGACGGTCGGTGCCGAACTGCAGCAGCTCGTGGCATCCCGGGCAGTGGGGCGCACCGCCGTCCGTCACCATCCCGGCGCGCCCCAGCTCCCGCCGCGAGCGGTTCACTTGTGGCGGAACGTGATGCGTCCGCGGGTGAGGTCGTAGGGCGACACGGCGAGCGTGACGCGGTCGCCCGCGAGCACACGGATGCGAAACCGCCGCATCTTACCGGCGATGGTGGCGAGCACGTAGTGTCCGTTCGTCAACAGCACTCGAAACGTCGTGTTGGGCAGCACGTTCTCGACGATGCCGTCGATCTCGATCGCTTCTTCTTTGGGCATCTCTCTACCTCAAGTCACACCGGAGCGCGAGGCTGGTGATCGGGAGACCGCTCCTCCGCCTCCAGCTCGTTGAGCGCCGTGCCGACCGCGTCGGCCTGGAGACGCTCGGCGCTGCGGTATACGTCCTGGACGCTCGTGCCCCGCACCACGCGGTATTCCCGCGCGCCCGCTCCCCCGCGGGCCACGTACTGCCGCACGTCCCAGGGCCCCTTTCCCCCGCACCGCGGGTAGGAGTCGGCCATCTGGGACAGCTCGTCGTCCGTAAGCACGGCGCCCCGCAGCCCCAGGAGGGTGCGCAGTCGACTCTGAAAGTCCTCGGGCGCGACCGCCATGTCGTTCCTCACCAGGGATATGTACAGGATTCGAGCCGTCGATGATAGCCCTGCGGGCGTGCCGGGATGGCAGGTTGCCCGAGTCCGAGCCTGCGTGCAGCTTAGGTCCCATGCGCCACACCACACTCGTTCTCTGTTCCGGAATCGTGCTCGGCGCGATCATCGCCCCAGCGCTCTCCGCGCAGGTCGCGGGCGGGCGAACCGCCGAGCAGATCCGGGCGTCCTACGACGCCCATCACGCCGACTTCGACTACCTGCTCGGCGATTGGGAGTTCACTGCGGTGAATCGCCAATACGGGACGATCCGAGGGTTCTGGAGCGCGGTGCGCCTCGATGACGGACAAATCCTGGACGAGTATCGCGTCGTCGGCGACAGCGGCCAGACCTATTACGCGACAAAGACGCTGCGCGCCTACAACGCGGTGCTCGATCGTTGGGACCTGGTCTCGACCGAAAGCGGCACGGGCTTGCAGAACGTCGGGACCGGACAGCGGGTCGGCGCGGAGATGCACATCGAGCAGAGGTTCGGCGTGATGACCCCGAATCCGTCGCTCTGGCGGATCCGCTATTACGACATCCGGCCGGACCGGTTTTCGTGGAGCGCGGACCGCTCCCCGGATGACGGGAAGACCTGGGTCACGAATTTCCAGACGATCGAGGCCCGCCGCATCGGACCGCCGCGCTCCCTGGGACCGCTCGCGCCCGCCAAGCGATGAAGGGGCCGCGCGCGCTGCTCACGCCCCCCGTCGGCCCGCACGACCACGTCTGGGGACCCGCCGACGCACGCGTGACCCTGGTGGAGTACGGCGACTTCGAGTGTGCGTTTTGCGGCGCCGCCTACCCCGAGCTGAAGCGCGTGCTGCGGGAGCTCGGGCCCGAGGTCCGCTTCGTGTTCCGGCACTTTCCCCTGGCCGAGCAGCATCCCCATGCGCCCCATGCCGCAGAGGTGGCGGAAGCTGCCGCGGCGCAGGGCCAGTTCTGGCAGATGCACGATCTCCTGTACGAGCGTCAGACGGCGCTCGGCGACGAAGACCTGGTGGGGCACGCGCGCGAGCTCGGGCTCGACGCGGACCGCGTGCGGCGCGAGCTGGCCGCCCACACGCACGCCGCGCGCGTGCGTGAAGACTTCCTGAGCGGCGTGCGGAGCGGTGTGAGCGGCACGCCCAGGTTCTTCATCAATGGCCGGCCGCACGAGGAGCCGGGGGATGCGAAGACGCTCGCCGCCGCGCTGCAGCGCGCCCTGTAGACTATGGTGCTCTCAGGTTCATCTTCTCCAGCAGCGCCGGGAATCTCGGGTGCCTTCGCAGGGGTGCAAACAGGAACCCGCCCTTGATACCGTAGACCGCGCCGGCACGCTGCTCGAAGGAGCGCTCCAGCAGGTCCATCGCCCGATCGTGCTCGCCGAGCCCCGTGTAGACATAGGCCACGTGGTACGGTGAGACGTAGGTCTCCCGGGCGCGCTCCTCCAGCTGTCGCAGCACGTCGCGAGCCTGGTCGACTTTGCCGGCCAGTGCGTACGCCTGGCCCAACTGCGCCAACCATTGCGTATTCCCCGGCGTGAGCGCGACGGCCCGTTCCAGGTTGGCCAACCCCGCGTCGATCATCCCCTGCTTGAACAGCGCCCACCCCAGCGTGGCCAGGGCCCGCTCATGCTCGGGATCGAACTCCAGTGTCCGCGCGGCCCCGCGGGCCGCCTCGACGTACCGGCCGGCGCGCAGCTGTGTCGTCGCCACATCGAGCCGGTGCGCCAACGGGTCGAGCTCCTGCGCCCGCTGTTGCAGCGTGATGGCCTCGTCGTAGCGCGCGAGCCCGGAGCACATCCGGCCATACAGGTCGTACGTATCGGCGCTGTTGGGGCTCAACTCGAGCGCCCGCTTGAACTCCGCCTCGGCGCCCGACCAGTCGAAATCCCAGATGGTCTTGAGGTACGCCACGGTGCAATGGACCTCGCCCAGCTGCGGGTCGATCCGGACCGCGTGCGCCGCGGCTTCCTTGGCTTGCCGGGCCGCCGTGTCCGGCGCCATCGCCCCGCTCTCCGCCAGCTCCGCGTAGGCCATGGCCACGGATGCGTACGCCAGCGCGTACGCCGGGTCTCTGGCGATGGCGCCCCGGAAATGCTCGATGGCCCGCTGCAACCCCACCGGGGTGTAGCTGACCAGCCAATGCCGGCCCAAGAGGTAGAGCTGATAGGCCCGCAGGTCGCTCGTCGGCTCCTTGCGGATGCGCGTCTGCTCGTCCACCGACAGCTCGGCTTTGAGCGCTGCCGCGATGTGCAGCGCCACGTCGGTCTGGATCCCGAAGAGATCGGTCACCTGCCGGTCGTACGTCTCGGCCCAGAGGTGCCGATCGTTCTCGGCGTCGATGAGCTGGGCGACGATGCGCACGCGATCGCCCGCGCGCCGGACGCTGCCGTCCAGCAGTGTCGCGGCCTCGAGCCGCGCCGCGATCTCCTTGAGACTCTGCTCCCGCTGTTTGAACGCCATCACCGACGTGCGGGAGATCACCTTGAGGGCGCGGATCTTCGACAGGTGCGCGATGACGTCTTCGGTGATCCCATCCGCGAAATACTCGTTCTCCGGGTCGGCGCTCAGGTTCCGGAACGGCAAGACGGCGACGGACGGGGGGCGGGGCTGCGGCGGCGCGGAGAGGGCGTCCACGAACGCCGCCATCGAGGCGAAGCGGTCGGCCGGGGCCTTGGCCAGGGCCCTGCGCAGCGCCTGGTCGACGCCCGGCGGCACGGTCGGGCGCAGCCGCCGCACCGCCGGCACGGGATCGACCATCACTTTCGCGATCAGGGCCTGGACGGTCGGCCCGGTGTAGGGCGGCTCCCCGGCGAGCATCTCGTACAGCACGCAGCCGAGGCTGTACACGTCGCTCCGGGCGTCGAGCGTCTGCTCGCCCGCTCCCTGCTCCGGGCTCATGTACGCCGGCGTCCCCACGGCGAATCCCGTCTGGGTGACGCGGCGCTCCGCCGCCGCGTTGACCGCGAGGGCGATCCCGAAGTCGGCCACCATCGCCTCGCCCTCGTGCAGCAGGATGTTCTCCGGCTTGATGTCGCGGTGGACCACCTGGTGGGCGTGCGCGTGGCTCAGGGCGGAAGCGACCTGGCGGGTGATGGCGAGGGCCTCATCCACCGGCAGCTGCTTCTCGCGCTCGAGCTTGAGGCGCAGCGACTCTCCCTTGATGTACGGCATGACGTAAAACAGGAAGCCGTCCGCCTCGCCGGAGTCGTACAGCGCCAGGATATGCGGATGATTGAGCCGCGCGGCGATCTCGACCTCGCGCAGGAAGCGCTCGGGACCGAGCACCGCCGCCAGCTCGGGGCGCAGCACTTTGACGGCCACGGTGCGGTGGTGCTTCGCGTCGTCCGCGAGGTAGACGGTCGCCATTCCGCCGCGGCCCAGCTCGCGTTCGATTCCGTAGCGAGCCGCGAGCGCCGCCTTGACGCGCGCATCGGCACCGGCCACCACGCGCTCCTGGGGCCGCCCGTTCAGCTGGGCCAGACTTCCTGGAACAGCTTCAGCATCGCCGCCCACGACTCCCGATCCGCCGTGGCATCGAAGGCGAGCTGCGGCATGCCGTACTTTGCCGCCTCCGGGTTGGTGAACCCATGCTTGGCGCCCGGGTAGGTGACGACCTCGAACCGCGCGCCTGCGGCCTGCATCTCCCGCTTGAACGCCTCCACCTGCTCGGGCGGCACGAACGGATCGGCACCGCCCGTGAGGACGAGGATGCGGGCTTTGACTTTGCCGGGCTGCGCGGGCGAGGTGGTCGCGAGCGCGCCGTGGAACGTCACGACCGCCGCCAGGTCCGCGCCCGCGCGCGCCATGCCGAGCACCACCGCGCCGCCGAAGCAGTACCCGACCGCCGCGATGCGCGTGGTATCCACGTGCGGGTCCCGTTTCAGCTGCTCCAGCGCGGCGTTGAACCGCGCCGCGAGCACGGCGGGGTCTTTGGTCGCTTCGCTCACGAACGCCTGCGCCTCCTGGGGATGGCTGGTGACTTTGCCCTTGCCGTACATGTCGAGGGCGAAGCCGACATAGCCCGCCTCGGCCAGGCGCCGCGCCTGGTTACGCGCGTGCTCGTTGTGACCCCACCACTCGTGCACGACGAGCACCCCGGGCCGCCGACCGCGCGCCGCGTCGTCCCAGGCCACGAATCCCTGCAGCACGATGTCGCCCTGCCGGTACTCGAGCTCCCGAGTCTTGACTGTGGCGCTGCGGGGTGAGAGTGAGAGCAGCACGACGGCCGTCGCCAGTCCGTACCAGGTGCGCATGCGTCGATCTCCCTGATGTCGTGTGCTAGAACGCTAGATCGGCGGGAAACACGCCGCCAGGCCCGCGATCGGACGCGCGGGGAACTTCCTGCGCCACGTCGCCGTTTGGGCTATGTTCTTTCCACGTTCAGGAGGGCGTATGTCCATCCGGCCGATCAAACGAGTCGTGCAGTCCCAACCCACCCTGGAAGGCGCGGGCGTCAAGCTGCGCCGGGCGTTCGGGTTCGGGAATACGGGCGACTTCGACCCCTTCCTCTTATTAGACGACTTCCGCAACGAGCACCCGCAGGATTACCTCGCGGGGTTCCCCTGGCATCCGCACCGCGGAATCGAGACCATCACCTACGTCCTCGCGGGGAGCGTGAACCACGGAGACAGCCTGGGCAACCGTGGGACGCTGGGCTCGGGCGACGTGCAGTGGATGACGGCCGGCAGCGGCATCCTCCACCAGGAGATGCCCCAGGGAGACCCACAGGGACGGATGCACGGATTCCAGCTGTGGGCCAACCTGCCGTCCTCCCTGAAGATGACAGCCCCGCGCTATCAGGACATCGCGGCGGCCGACATCCCGGAAGTAGTGGACGACGACGGCACGCGGGTGCGTGTGGTGTGCGGCAGCTTCTGGGGTAAAGCGGGTCCCGTGGACGGCGTCGCCGCCAATCCCCGCTACCTCGATGTGTGGGTACCGCCGCGGGTGCGCAAAACGCTGCCCGTCGAAGCGTCGAACCACGCCTTTGCCTACATCTTCGAGGGCAGCGGCAGCTTCCGCGACGCCTCCGCCCCCCGCACGGTCCGGACCGAATGGGTCGGGGACGCCGCCGGCACGCCGGAGCTCACCGGCAACCGCTCGCTCGTGCTGTTCGATTCGGGCGACGAGATCACCGTACAGGCGGGCGAAGAGGGCATCCGCTTCCTGCTCGTCTCCGGCCGGCCGATCGCGGAGCCGGTGGCGTGGCAGGGACCCATCGTCATGAATACCGAGACGGAGCTGCGGCGCGCCTACGCCGAGCTGCGCGACGGCACGTTCATCAAGCAGCGCTGATCACATACTCTCGAGACCGGAGCCGACCATGGCAGGCGCCACGCACGCAACGCTCAACGACCTCCCCGAATCCACCCGCAGCCAGGTGATCGACCTCTTGAACCAGCGGCTCGCCGACGCGATCGACCTCGAGCTGCAGGCGAAGCAAGCCCACTGGAACGTGAAGGGGCCGCAGTTCATCGCGCTCCACAAGCTGTTCGACGAGATTCACGCCGCCGCCGACGAGTACGTCGACCTGCTCGCAGAGCGGATCGTTCAGCTGGGCGGTGTCGCCGAGGGGGTCACCGCGATCGTCGCCGAGCGCTCCGAGCTGCCCCAGTACCCGATCAACATCTCGAGCGGCGAGGAGCACGTGTGGGCGCTGTCCAACGCGCTGGCGAGCTTCGGCGAGCGTGTCCGCCGCGCGATCGACGAGACGGACGAGCTGGGGGACACGGACGCAACCGACATCTGCACCGAGATCTCGCGCGGCGTCGACAAGTGGCTGTGGTTCGTCGAGGCGCACGCCGACGGAGCGACCGCCGCGACGGCGACTCCCGGAACCCGCCAGATCTCCCGGGCCAGATAGCACTTGCTATTCCCCACGCTGCTGCGGCTGGGCGACGTCGGGCTGCTGCTGTTGCGGCTCATGGTCGCCTCGGTGTTCTTCGACAGCGGGTGGAATCACCTCCGCAATCCCGCCGAGCGGTCGAAGAGCATCGGGGCGAGCACCGGCTTCACGGTGTTTCTCGGCACGGCGGAGGTGCTCGGGAGCGTGGGCGTGGCGCTCGGGATCCTCACCCAGCTCGCCGCCATCGGCTTGGGCCTGCTCATGCTCGGCGCCATCCAGAAGAAGATCTTCGTGTGGAAGATCGGGTTTTGGGGCGGGCGGGCGTACGGCTGGCACTACGACCTGATGTTACTCGTGATGAACCTCGTCATCGCGACGACCGGGGGCGGCAGGCTGGTGCTCTTCTAGGAGGATCGATGCGACCAGCGGCGTGCATCGTCGGCACCCTGCTCTTCGTCCCCGCCGCTCGGGCGCAGCAGCCGCCGCAGCCCGCGTTCACGTTCCAGGAACTCATGATCCCGATGCGGGACGGAGTGCGTCTGCAGACCGTGATCCTGACGCCCACCGACAAGTCCGGGCCCCTGCCGATCTTGTTCCGCCGCACCCCCTACGGTGTCCCCGACGGGCCCGTCGCCCAGGTCCCGGCGAGCCTCAAGGAGCTCGCCCAGGACGGCTACATCCTGGTGATCCAGAACCTGCGCGGTCGGTTCAAGTCGGAAGGCGTGTTCAAACTCACTTCGCAGGTCGACCTGACGGACTCGACGGCGACGAACGAGACGACGGACGCGTACGACAGCATCGACTGGCTCGTGCAGCACGTACCGAATAACGGCAAGGTCGGCATGTTCGGCGTGTCGTACGACGGGCTGACGACCGCCCTGGCGCTGCTGCACCCGCACCCCGCCCTCAAGGCGATCAGCGAGCAGGCGGCTCCGGTGGACCAGTGGATGAACGACGACGACCACCGCTACGGTGCGCTGCGCGAGAGCTATGCCTTCGAGTACGCCGTGCTCGAGCAGGCCGACAAGTACAAGAACACGCACTTCGCCTTCGAGACGTACGACACCTACTCCTGGTACCTGGCGCTGGGACCGCTCGCGAACATCAACGCCCAATACCTGCACGGCTCTATTCCCTACTGGAACGACGTGGTGGCGCACCCCGACTACGACGCCTTCTGGAAGCGAGAAGCCTGGGTCAGCCAGCTCCACGCCTCCACGGTGCCCAACCTGAACGTCGCCGGGTTCTGGGACCAGGAGGATCCGTGGGGGCCGTGGCAGATCTTCCGCCACGCCGCAGAGCACGACCCCGACCACACGAACTTCATGGTGGCGGGCCCGTGGTACCACGGCCAGTGGCGCGCACCCAAGGCGGACAGCATCGGGCTCATCGCCCTGGGCGGGCACGAAACGGCGCGCGAGTTCCGCGAGACCATCGAGGCGCCCTTCTTCCGCTATTACCTGCACGGGCAGGGGGAGAAACCTGCCTGGCGGGCGACCACGTTCCAGTCGGGCGCGAACCGCTGGCGGACCTACGCCGTGTGGCCACCCCCGGAGGCCCACCCCACCAACCTCTATCTGCACGCCGACGGCACGCTGTCATTCGAGCGCCCGCGTAGCGGAGGGAGCGTGTACCGCGAGTACGTCTCCGATCCAGCCAACCCGGTGCCGTACCGGGAGCGGCCCATTTCGCCGACCTACCCGGGCGGCGATTGGCGGACGTGGGAGGTCCAGGACCAGCGGTTCGTCGACCAGCGGCCGGACGTGCTCACGTTCGTGAGCGCTCCGCTCGACCACGATCTCACGATCACCGGCGAAGTGTCGGCCGATGTGTTCGCCTCGACGTCGGGCAGCGACGCCGACTTCGTGGTCAAGCTGATCGACGTGTATCCGGAAGATGCCCAGCCGAACGCGTGGGACCCCGACGCGGGCCCGCGGCCCGGCGCGTACGCGCAATCGATGAACGGCTACGAGCTGCCGATCGCGATGGAAGTGCGCCGCGGCCGCTACCTCGCGAGCTACGAGCACCCGCGGGCGCTCGCACCCAACGCGCCCGTCGAGTGGCGCATCCCGCTACGCGACCGGGATCATGTTTTTCTGAAGGGGCACCGAGTGATGGTCCAGGTACAATCGACCTGGTTCCCGCTGATCGACCGCAATCCCCAGAGATTCGTGCCCAGCATCTATCGGGCGACGGCGGCCGACTTCGTCAAGGCGACGCAGCGCGTCTACTGCTCCGCGGCGCTGGCGTCGCACCTCGCGCTGCCCGTGGTGCGCTGAGGCGAACGCCTCAGCGGTCGGCCTTGCGCCGCCCCTTCTTTTCCGGGTCCGGCCCCGGGCCACCCACCGCGATCAAGACGCGGTCCCGGCCCTCGTTCTTGGCCCGGTACATCGCGGCGTCGGCGCTCGCGATCAGCTCCTCTGGCGTGTCGCCGTGCGCCGGATACTCCGCGGCGCCGATGCTCACCGACATCTTGCCTCCCTCGAACGCTTCGGCGGCCACGCGCGCGCGAATGCGCTCCGCCACCGTGGCCGCGATCGCGATCGGCGCTTCGATCAGCATCACGACGAACTCTTCCCCGCCGTAGCGCGCCACCGAGTCCACGGCGCGCGTCATTTTCCGAAAGATTTCCGCGATCTTCACGAGCACGGCGTCCCCGGCGAGGTGGCCGTGCGTATCATTGTACTGCTTGAAGCGATCAACGTCCGCCAGCAGCACGGAAAACGTGCGCCGCAGCCGCCGTGACCGCTGCACCTCGTTGGCGAGCGTGCCCATCAGGTGCCGCCGGTTGTACAGCCCGGTGAGCCCATCGGTGATGGAGAGGCGCTCCAGCTCCCCCTGCGCCTCCCGCTCCCGCAGCCGGACCACCATGTTATTGAACACACGCATCAAGTCGCCGACCTCACCGCCCGTGCCGCTCGGCAGCTCGACCGAGAGATCGCCGGCGGCGACCTTGGTCGCGGCGCGCGTGAGGCGCCCGAGCGGGCGCACCACCAGGAAACCCGCACCGCCGGCCATGACCCCCACGCCCGCGAACAGGGCCGCGAGGATCAACCCGGCGCCGTGCCGTGGCTGGCCGCCCGGGCGGATGGCGGCGGCCCGCGGCAGCTCTGCCACCGCCGCCACCCGGAGCTGCGGCGCGCGCCGCAGGGTCCCGACCGCGTCCTGCCCATCCGCGCGCTTGTACTCGACGATTTGCCCTTCCTTGTCGAGCAGGGTCTGCACCATCAGCTTGGGAAGCCGCGTCCGCATCAACTCGGCCGAGCTGCCGCGTGTGCCGATCACGAGCTTCCCTTCGTCGGTCATCAGATAGACGTTCTTCGGATCGTCGGCGGCGAGCCGCTGCAGCATGTCGCCCACCGAGCGCAGGTTGACCTTGGCGACCAGGGCGCCGAGGAACCGCCCGTCCGCCTCGCGCACGGGCACCGCCAGCACGACCGCCGCCTTGCTGACACCCGTGTCCCAGTAGGGGTCGCCCACGAACGCGTCGCCCGTACGAAGCCCGTTCAGCCGCTCCGGCGGGAGCTGCATGCCGGCGGTGCGGCCGACACTGGTCGCCCCCGTGCGTCCGCGCGCGTCGGCGACCACGAGAGCTTCGCACCCGGCGCAGCGCTCGCGGACGGAGTTGAGATAGTCGCGCAACCGCCCCTCCGAGCCCTGCCGGATCCTGGCCAGATTCTCCGAGAGCACAAAGGAGCCCGCGGCCACGCGCAGTTCGGACAGGCGCTCGTCCAGCCACACGTCCGCCTGCCGGGCCGCCTCCGAGCTCACGCTGCGAAGCTCCTGGGCCACCGTGTCGCTGAGCGACGGCTGCTCGTGGCGGAACGAGGAGAGGATCGCGATGGTGGGAATGAGCGTCGCGAGCAGCGCGAGCGCCAGGAGTCTGCTGCGGAGGCTGTTCAGGTGCAGGGTGCGTAGCGAACGGGCGATCGTCTCTTGCCAGGGGCTCACGGGTCGAGGCCGGTTTTAAGTACTGCAAGATTCACCTGTGGCGGCCACACCTCGCAAGTGAGGCGGCCCCTCGGAGGCACGAAAACAGCCGTGACAGCGAGCCGGCGCTTGCACGCGGCAATGCAGTCGTCGAGCTGTTGGCGCAGTTTGGGCACTTCCGCGTCGACGAGTTGAATGCGCCAGTCTGCGCCCGCTGTTGCGAGCACGCGACAATCATCCAGGTCCGCAACGGCCCCGACGTCCGGCCGCGTGACCACCTCGGCCAAGCGTGTGACGGGCCGCTTCCTCCCCAGGGTATTCCTCTGTAAGACTTCTGTAACACCTGTAACACCTGTAAGAGCTCTGTAACAACGTTTCGAGCGAGGTGCCCGATGACCGTCCCCGGCCTCGTTGCGCTGCGCGGTAACGTGCGCGCGCTTGCCCTATCGGCGCTGTTCCTCACCTCGGCCCAACCGTTGCCGGCCCAACTGATCTCGATCAAAACCGTCCCCATCGCGCAGGGCGATCAGTTCGACATCTTCCCGTCTCAGCATCAAGGCATGGGCGCCGTGTCCATCGCCCTGGCGGACACGCTGCTCGACCCGTTCCGCAATCCGGCGCGTGGCGCCCTGCTCGACGCGCCGCGCTTTTTCGGCTCACCCACGTTCTACGGCGTCTCCAACCAGACCGGCGGCGGCCGCACGCTGCCGCTCGCCGCGTTCAGCCAGCACGGCGCCTGGTATGGCGGCCTGTCGCTCGCGCTCCAGGAAGTCGAGCCGAGCCGGGTCGCCACGTCGTCCGTCGCGCCGCCGCCCGTCCCCTTCGCCGAACCCCGCCCGGGCGTGCTCCCCCTGAATCCGGGGCCGGCCTCCCAGCCGCCGCAGACCCACGGCAACGCGTACGTATTCGCGCTGCTCGGCAAGACGCTCGCGGGGCCCCGGCTGTCGCTCGCCGCCAGCTTCTCCTGGGCCCGCCTCAACGCGGTGGACGGCGTCGATCTGCTGTACCCGGGGAGCCTGGGCATCGACCAATTCGGGCACGCCGTGGACGTGCGCCTCGGATTGCTCAAGCAGTGGCCGGGGGACCGCTCGCTCGACGCGGTCGTGCTCCACAACCGGTTCGGAATGTCCCAGGACGTGACCTACGCCGATCTGTTCTGGGATCCCGGCACGCAGCGCGTGCTGCAGCGCGCGCGCCTGGATCGCGAGCTCGATCGCACCGACACCTGGGGCCTGCATCTCCAATACGAGCGCCCGCTGGTGTCCGGCTGGCGCATCGGCTGGATCGCAACCGGCAATCTCATGTCGCACCCCAAGATTCCCAATTACGAGATCATGAGCATCCCGCGCGACCCGGGCCATTCGCACGCCTACCAGGTGGGCATCGGCGTGGCGCGCACCAATGGCCCGGCGACGTTCGGCCTCGACGCCGTGTACGAGCCGATCTGGAGCAAGACGTACGCGGCGGCCGCGGCGCCGACCGAGACGGCGGCGGGCGACACGATCCCGCTGGGTGGGAAGACGATCGAGAACCGATTCCGATTCTCCAACGCGCTGTTCCGGATGGGCGTCGGTCGCGAGCTCACCTTCGGCGGCCGCCCGCACGCGGCCGCCTGGCAGCTCGGCCTCGCGGCGCACGCCATTCATTATCGACTGCTCCAGCAGGACCACATCCAGAACGGCAGCCGAGGGCAGGAGAACTGGTGGGTGGAGTGGACGCCCACCTGGGGCCTCACGCTGCGCTTCCCGGAGTTGGAGCTCCGGTATAGCGGGCGCGTCACCACCGGCACCGGCCGCCCGGGGGTGCAGAACGGCATCATCGCCCTGGCCGACCCCGCAGCGGTGCGCGCCGGCGGGCTGCTCGTGGCGCCCAACGGCCCGCTGACGCTTCAAGGCGTCAGCGTCGTCACGCATCAAGTCTCGTTGTCGCTGCCGCTACGCTGAGCCGCACGCCACAGGAGGCGCCCCGTGCCCCGCATCGTCAAGACGATCTGTTTCGGCCTGCTGGCGATTGGTGCCGCCTGCGACCGCAGCGATACGTTCGCCGAGCCGTCGCTCGACACCGAGCTGCGCCAAGACGTGGCCCGTTGGGGCGTGGTCCCCATCGGGCCGGTGCCGGCCCAGGACCCCGCGCTGGTCGAGCTCGGCCGGGCTCTCATGTTCGACCCGGTCTTGAGCGGCAACCGCGACGTCGCGTGCGCCACGTGTCATCATCCCGCGACCCACGCCGGCGACGGCTTGTCGCTCGCGATCGGTACGGGCGGGTCGGGGCTCGGGCCGGGGCGCACACTGGGCCCGGGGCGCCAGTTCGTACCGCGCAACGCGCCATCGCTCCTGAACGACGGGCTTGGCCTGTTCTATTTGTTCTGGGACGGCCGGCTCTCGAACTTCCTCGTGGGCCCGCCCCCTCCACCCGCGGGCGCGGGGGTCCCGCCCGGGGGGTCCGGTTTGCTCGCCGCGCAGGCGATGCTCCCCGTCGTGAATCGCCGGGAGATGCGCGGAGAGCCCGGCGACCGTGACGTCTTCGGCGCCCCCAACGAGCTGGCGCAATTCGCCGACAGCGACTCGACCGCGATCCGACAGGCGGTCCTGCAGCGGCTGCTGGCGATCCCCGAGTACGTGGCGAAGTTCGCCGCGGCCTTCCCGGGCACGTCCGCCAGCCAGCTCCGGTTCGAACACGCCGCGACGGCGCTGGCCGCTTTCCAGGCGCAGGCCTTCACCAAGACCAACTCGCCGTTCGACCGCTACCTCAGCCACGACGAAGCGGCGCTGACCACGCAGCAGAAGCGCGGCGGGCGGCTCTTCTTCGGGAAAGCGCAATGCTCGACCTGCCACAATGGGCCCCTGCTCGGCGCCAACGGGTTCGCGAACGCGGGTGTTCCGCAGCTCGGGCCGGGGAGCCCGGACACCCCGCCGCTCGACCGCGGCCGCGCCGATCTGCCCGAGCAGCAGTTCTACGAGTTCGCCTTCCGCGTGGCGCCGCTGCGTAACGTCGAGCTCAC
This sequence comes from Gemmatimonadota bacterium, assembly GCA_003222155.1. Classification (GTDB taxonomy): domain Bacteria; phylum Gemmatimonadota; class Gemmatimonadetes; order Gemmatimonadales; family GWC2-71-9; genus AG41. Next base: position 38,755 of record QHUU01000055.1, read on the forward strand.
GGCGCCGTACATGCACGACGGCGCCTTCCCGACGCTCGAGGCCGTGGTGCGTCACTACAACGACGTGCCGCTCGCGCTCCAGACCTACGACCCGTCGCAGCTCGGGCCGGCGCTGCGCGCCACGTACCACGGCGACCCGGCCACCATCGATTCCGTAACCAGGACCCTGGATTTCCGGTTGCGGACGCCGCTGCACCTCACGGACGCCGAGATGGGCGACCTCGTGGCATTCTTGAAATCGCTGACGGATCCGTCGGCCCGGGACTTGAGCGCCCTGGTTCCGGCCGCGGTGCCAAGCGGGCTGCCGGTGCCGCGCTGAGCCGGCTCAGTGCCAGAGGTGCCAGACCGCGTAGATCAGCAGCCCGACCAACCCTCCGACGAGCGTGCCGTTGATGCGGACGAACTGGAGGTCCCGTCCGACGGCCAGCTCGAACCGGCGCGCCGTCGCCTCCGGATCCCAGCCGGCGACGGTCTGGGCGATCAAATCGCCGATTTCGTGTCGATACCGCTCCACCACGGAGGCCGTGAGATCGATCACCAGGTCGTCGAGCTCGGCGAGAAGGGGGTCGTTCCCCAGGAGGGCCGTTCCGAACTCGCTGAGGCCGCGCTCCAGGGGTCCGGGCGCGGCGCCGTCCGCCCGCGTGGCGTAGGCGACGATCGCGCGCCGCACCGCTTCCCACAGGCGGGCGGACAAGTCAGCGATCGCGGGATCCGCGAGCCATTCCTGCTTGAGCGCTTCCGCCCGGGCGATGACGTCGGGGGCGTGCTGCAGGCGGTCGACGAAGTCGCGCAGCGCCGTATCGAACGCCGCGCGCAGCGGGTGATCCGGCCGGGCGCCGATGTCCCGCAGCAGTCCCTCGACGGTCACGATGATGCGCTGATAGATCTGGTCGTCCACCACGCCCGGCACCCACCACGGACTCTCGGCCCGCACCCTCTCGCGGATCACGTCGCGGTTGTCGTGCACCGCCTGGGCGGCGAACCGGACGGCCTCGTTGAGCAGCCCCTGGTGGCGATCGTCCACCAGCACGAGCGCCAGCGTCTTCCCGAGCGTCGGTGCCACGCGCGTGGCCTGGAGGCGGGCGCTCACGACCTGCTGCACCAGGGCGCGGACGTCGGCGTCGGGCAGGGTGTCCAGCGTCTTCGCCACGCCGCTCGCGACCTGGCGCGCGATCCGCCGGCCGTGCTCCGGGTCGGCGAGCCAGCGGGCGGCGCGCTCCGCGGGGCGCACGGCGCGCAGGTTGGTGGCGACCACGTCGCGCGACAGGAAATGATTCTGCACGAAGGTTCCCAGGATTCGGCCGATCCGCTCCTTGCGGGTGGCCACGATCGCGGTGTGCGGGATCGGGAGCCCCAGGGGATGGCGGAACAGGGCGGTGACGGCGAACCAGTCCGCGAGGCCGCCCACGAGCGACGCTTCCGCCGTGGCGCGCACGTAGCCGAGCCACGGATAGCGTCCCTCGTACAGGCTCGCCCCGACGAACACCACCGCCGCGAGCGCGAGCAGGCCGGTGGCCTGTCGCTTCATCGCGTCGAGCTGCGCCTGCCGAACCGCATCGTCCGGGCGCGACCACGGGGACGCCGCCATGTCACCGAGCAAGATAACCGTCGCCGCCGGCTACGACTGGCACTGGCCCGCCAGCCGCTCCCGCTGCGTCGCACTCGCGGCGCTGAGCGCCTCGCGCAGCAGGGCGCACGCCTCTCCCTCGATCGGGCCGATGGTCGCCGCCGTCTCGAGCATCCGCATCGCACGCTCGGGTGAGCCGGTCGCCAGATACGCGCGCGGCTCGTAGAATGCCAGATTGACCCAGACGCGCGCGAGCAGGCGCCGCGCGCTGGCCGCTGCGAGACTGTCTCCCCGCTCGACGGTCCGCTGCAACTCCGCGATCCGCAGCTTCGCGGCCAGCGTCTCCAAGGTGGGCGGATCGCGCTGCGACCGTGCCCACGAAAAAATCCGCGGCAGCCCGAGGCCCTGCTGCAGGTCGCGCTCGGCGAGTCGCCGCGCTTCCGCGTCGTACCGGGCCACCTCCCGGCTGCCGCGCAGGACGGCGGCCCGCCGGGCGGCTGCCGCCGCGGCCGGCCAGTGGGCGTAGTCCCGGGCGACGGCGTCGTCCAGGCGCAGAGCCTCCACCCAGTGGCCCGCCCGCTCGAGCTCGGACGCCCGTGCCTGCTCCGCCTCGAGCCGCGCGCGGGCCCAGCTCGAATCGAGCGGCCGCAGGCCGCCGAGCATCGCGCGCAGCTCGAGCCAGGCGAGCGCATCGCCGCAGACGTCCGCCGGGGGCCAGCTGTGCGGCCCCTGGAACGTCACGACCCGGTATGGCACGCGGGTGATCCGAAACCGGTCGCCCAACGCGAGCACCTCCTCATAGTTGAAGTCGCGCGTGCCCGCGGCCCCGAAATAGGCGAACGTGGAATCTCCCGCGAACACGGTCTCCGGACCTCCCAACGCGAACCCCAGCGCGCCCCCGGCCGCGATCACTCCCGCCACCTGGCCGCGCAGCGCGACGGCGAACGCCAGCGCCGCGCGCGCGGTGCCGGAGAAGCCCGCCAGGTAGAGGCGCGACGAATCGATGGACAGGCGGACCTGCGCCGATGCGAGCATCGCATTCACGGCTGCGACGTTGGGCTCGGGCGGGCCGTCGCTCAGCGTGTTGTACGAGCTCATCACGATCCAGCCCAGTTGCGCCGCCGCTTCCTGGAACAGGTGGAGCGCGAGCACGGCGCGCCCCCGCGGATCGAGCACGAACAGAATCGGCCAGCGGCGCGCGGCCGTGTAGCCGGGTGGCAGGTAGAGGGCGAACTGCTGCGTCGTGTCGGTCGCGCTGGCGACACGCTCTTCCACGCGTCCCGTCGCGGCCTGCGCGGCACACGGCCGCCACGACGCGGCGATGGCGAGCGCCGCGATCGACACGACCGGGGCGGCGCGCGTCTGACGCCCGTGCGACAGTCGCCCGTTTGACAACACGCTGTGGAGTCCGCTCCTCAGATTGACACGCCGCGAATGCACCTCGACCTTGCGGGCGACCCCACCGGCGACGGCGCATGGGACAGTCGCTTCACGCTCCTCACTCCAGATGGGCTCGCTTGCGCGTGGATGTCAACTGCGGGCTGCGTCGGGGCGCGTGGTACCCGGTTGTGCGGTTCGTGAAAGATCGCGCCGTGCTCGACGTGACCGACGACCGTGTCCCGGTGCCGCGTCGCCTGCTGCAGACCACGTTCTCGCGCCCGTTCCAGTGGTCGATCGTGCCGCTCCCCGATGACGCCATCAACGTGCCCACCGCGTGGGGCACGCGCTACCTCGTGTGCCCCAACTGCCAGGCGCGGGCGCCGATCAGCGGTCATCCCGTGGACCTGCCCTGCCCGAAGTGCGGGGGCGTGTTCCAGATCGCGTGGGACGAGCACTACCTGAGGAAAAGGCGCTAGGGCGCACACGCCCGACCCGGCCGACGGGCCACCCGCTCCGTGGTGGCCTCGGTCACCGATCCCCACTGCCCCTTTCCGCAGGTTAGTCGTGCCGCCGATCCAAGTTCGCGTCCCTTGCAGTTCCGGCGATGTGGGCCCACACCAAGCGTGAGCCACGCGCGCCGCCCTAGGGTCCGTTTCCGCCCGAATCGAGACCGCGCTCTCGTGGCGCACGGCCAGTGCACGGAGGCACCATGCACGAGCACAGCCGCGCCCGGAGTCCGTTGCCCCCGCCGCGCGTTCGACCCCTCGTCGCGGTGCTGCTCACGTGTCTCGCCGCCTGCGACGCCCCGCCGTCCACGGGACCGGCACCGCGCGGCGACGCCGCTCTTTCGAGCCCTGCGCCCGAGCCCGGCGCCCCGCTTCCGGGCTTGACGCTCGAGCAGCGCGCCTTGTTCGAGCGGGGCCGGGGCATATTCCAGACCGAGTTCACTCCGGAGACGGGCCTGGGCCCGCTGTTCAACAACAACGCCTGCAGCCAGTGCCATGAAGACCCGGTCGTCGGTGCCATCGGCGAGGAGGTGGAGACGCACCAGACCGCGTTCCACGGTGGAGTGTGCAACGACCTCAGCGGGATCGGGGGGCCGGTCATACAGGACAGCGTGACCCCGGCCCTACACGCCGCGCTCGGGATCGACCGGGAGCCGCTGCTCCCGGAGGCAACCGGGACCGCGCATCGGACGACGCCGAGCCTCTTGGGGTTCGGGTTGCTGGAGGCGGTGCCGGAAGGGGAGATCCTCGCCCTGGCCAGGCTGAATAACAACGCGGGGGACGGCATCTCCGGGCGCCCCAACCGCACCGCCGACGGTCGCCTGGGCCGGTTCGGCCGCAAGGCGCAATTCGCGACGCTGGGGGAGTTCACCGCCGGGGCGTTCCTCAACGAGATGGGGATCACCAGTCCTACCGAGCCCAAGGAGCAGACGATTCACGGCGCGCCGCTGCCTGCGGGAGTCGATCCGACCCCCGACCCCGAGCTGACGCAAGACGCGGTGGACGCGACCACGGCCTTCATGCGGCTGCTCGCCCCGCCCGCGCCGCTGCCGCGGACGGTCGTGGAGGAGCGGGGGCGGGTGACCTTCGTGCTGATCGGATGCGCCGGATGCCATGTGCCGGCGCTGGTCACGGGGTTCAACCGCGTGCCCGCCCTGAATCTCAAGATCGTGCGTGCGTACACCGATCTGCTGCTCCACGACATGGGGCCTGGCCTGGCGGACATCTGCCTCGGGCAAGCGAGGCCGGCCGAGTACCGTACGGAGCCGCTGATGGGCCTGCGGTTCAAGACGGTGTTCCTGCACGACGGTCGGGCGCCCACCATCGCGGTGGCGATCCGGCTGCACGCGGGCGAGGCCACGCGGGCCCGCAACCGCTTCCTGGCGCTCTCGTGGCTCGAGCGCTCGGCGCTGGTGCGGTTCCTCCAGGGCCTGTAGCGCAGTCACAGGTCCAGCTCCCACGTCTCCGACACGAGCGCCTTGCCGAAGCTGTGGTTGCGCTCTTTGCGGACGACCCGAAATCCTGCCGCCTCGTACAGGCGCCGGGCCGCGCGCAGCTCGCTCTGGGTCCAGAGCATGAGCTTGCGGTAGCCCGCCTGGCGGGCGAACCGGACGCACTCGTCCACTAAACGGGTCCCGAGGCCCGACCCCCGCGCCTGGGGCTCGACCAGGAGCAGGCGCAGCTGCGCCACGGTGCTCGATCGTGCGACGAGGAACACCGACCCGACAACGGCGCCGTCCTGTTCCGCGATCCAGCAGCGCTCCCGTGTCGCGTCGAACCGCTGAACGAATCGCGCTACGATCTCCGCGACCAGGGCCTCGAAGTGCGCGTCGTAGCCGTACTCGCGGGCGTACACCACGCCGTGACGGTGCACTACCCAGCCCATGTCCCCCGGCTGCGGGGAGCGGAGCAGATACGCGGGCGCAGGCTGGGAGCGCTCGCGGCGGAGCAGCCGCTCGATGGTCTGCATCGCGGCGACGACGTCGGCCTGTGCGGCCGGGGCGAGGCCGCTCAACAGCGCCGCCACCTCGTCGTGCGAGCGGGCGTCGAGCGGGGCGAACACCTTCCGCCCCAGCGCCGTGAGGGCGAGGTGGCTGCGGCGCCCGTCCGCCGCGGAGCGGGTGCGCGTGACGAGGGCGCGCTTCTCGAACCCGCGCAGGATGCGGCTCAGGTACCCCGCGTCGAGCCCCAGGTCGCGGCCCAGCTCCGTGGCCGTCGGTTTCTCGCGGTGCGCCAGCTCGTACAGGACGCGCACCTCGGTGAGCGAGAACGGACTATCATACGCCCCGCGGCGCAGCACACCGATCTGCCGCGTGTAGAACCGGTTGAAGCGGCGCGCCGCCTCCACCCGCCGCTCCAGCTCCCGCGACCCCATGCCGCCAATGTCCGATCAATACTTGACTCTGTCAAGTACTTTCTTTCATCCCCGGCCTGCGTAGATTCCGGTCACGTCCCATGGCCGATTCCGACACCCGACCGCCCAAGAAAACGATCACCCCGGGCGCCTGGCAGGAGGCGCGGGGTCTCATCTACGCCCATCGCGGCCGCCTCGCCCTGGGGCTCGCGCTGTTGCTGGTGAACCGCCTCGCCGGACTCGTCCTGCCGGCCTCGTCCAAGTGGGTGATCGACCGGGTCATCGGGCAACACCACCCCGAGCTGCTGCTTCCGCTCGCCCTCGCGGCGGGCGGCGCCACCCTGGTTCAGGCGCTGACCGGGTTCGCCCTGTCGCAGGTGCTGGGCGTCGCGGCCCAGCGGGCGATCACCGACATGCGGCGCACGGTGCAAGCGTACGTGCTGCGGTTGCCCGTCAGCTACTTCGACTCGACCAAGAGCGGCATCCTCATCTCGCGCATCATGAGCGACGCCGAGGGCATCCGGAACCTCGTCGGCACCGGGCTGGTGCAGCTGGTGGGCGGCCTGGTGACGGGCGCGATCGCGCTGGGCGTCCTGTTCTATCTGAACTGGCGGCTCACCCTGATCGCGATCCTCATCCTCGCGTGCTTCGGCGGCGGTATGGCGTACGCGTTCACCAGGCTGCGCCCCCTGTTCCGCGAGCGCGGCAAGCTCAACGCCGACGTCACGGGGCGGCTGGGCGAAACGCTGGGCGGTATTCGCATCGTCAAGGCGTACCGTGCCGAGCGCGGCGAGCGCCTCGTGTTCACGCGCGGGGCGCACACCCTGTTCCGCAACATCGCCACAACGATGACCGGGATCTCCGGGGTTGGTGCATTCGCGACGCTCATCGTCGGGGCGATCGGCATCCTCATGATCCTCGAGGGCGGGCACGCCATTCTCTCCGGGACGATGACGCTGGGCGACTTCTTCATGTACGGCGTCTTCATCGGTCTCGTGGCGCTGCCGCTCATCAACATCGCGTCGATCGGTACGCAGATCACGGAAGCGTTCGCGGGCCTGGACCGGATCCGCGAGATCCGGCGGCTCACCACCGAGGACGCCGCGGACGGCGCCCGCCCGCCCCTCGGCGAGGTGGTGGGCGACGTGCGGTTCGAGGACGTGAGCTTCGAGTACGTCGCCGGCCGGGACGTGCTGAAGCACGTGTCCTTCCACGCGCCCGCCGGCTCCACCACGGCCCTCGTCGGCTCCTCCGGCGCGGGCAAGAGCACCCTCATCAGTCTCGTGCTCACCTTCAGCCGACCCAGGGCGGGACGGATTCTCGTGGACGGGCGCGATCTCGACCGCGTCCGGCTCGCCGACTACCGGCGCCAGCTGGGCGTCGTGCTGCAGGACAACTTCCTGTTCGACGGCACGATCGCCGAGAACATCGCGTTCGCCCGCCCGCACGCCACCCGCGACGAAATCGAGGAGGCGGCGCGGATCGCCCACTGCGACGAGTTCGTCCGCCGCTTCGAGCGCGGCTACGACACGGTCGTGGGGGAACGAGGGGTGAAGCTCTCGGGCGGCGAGCGCCAGCGCGTGTCGATCGCCCGCGCCATCCTCGCCGACCCCCGGATCCTCATCCTCGACGAAGCCACCTCGAGCCTCGATTCGGAGAGCGAGGCCGCCATCCAGGACGGGCTCCGCACGCTGCGGCGCGGCCGGACCACGTTCGTGATCGCGCACCGCCTCTCCACGATCCGCAGCGCGGACCAGATCCTCGTGATGGAGGGGGGCGAGATCGTGGAGCGTGGCACCCATGCCGAGCTGCTCGCCAGGCACGGGCGCTATCGCCAGCTGTACGACAAACAGTACCGGTTCGAGCAGGACCGGTTCGTCAACCCCGGCGAGGACTTCACGCCCGAGCCCGAGGCGCCGGTGGCGGCGCCCCCTCTCGGGCCACCCACCCGCCTCTGAGCCCGACGCCATCTGGCGCCCGCGCCCGGATGGTCCTACACTAGCTAGCGCATGCCCCTGATCGACACGAATCACCAGCGCGCCGCGCTGCTCGTGCTGCTGCTCGGCATCGCCCTGGTCATCGCGCTCATGCCGTACGCCACGGGCCTGCTCGGCATCCCGGTGTTGTACGCCGTTTTCGCCCCGCTGCACGTGTGGCTGGGCATGCGGGTGCGGTCCCAGCTCGCGGCCAGCCTCGTGGTCGCGGTCGCCCTCTTTCTGATCGTCGTGCCCGGCGTCTCCTTCGCCGGCCTCATCGTCGCCCAGGCCCAGGAAATCGCCGGCGGCGTCATGCGCAATCCCCTGCTCGGTCGCCTCCGTGAGCTGCGGCTGGGCGGCATCGACCTCGGGCCGCGCCTTGCCGACTTGGGGGCGAACGTGGTCGCGTGGGTCGGGTCGTCCGCGTTCGGGCTGGTCGGCACCGCCACGCGGCTCGCCCTCAATCTCACGATCTCGCTGTTCGGCCTGTTCTACCTGCTGCTGCAACCGGACGCGACCTGGGAAGCCGTCCAGCCCTACATCCCCTTCTCCGCCAAGAACACGGAGAAGCTGCGGCAGCGGTTCCGGGACGTCACCACGGCGACGATCATCGGCACGGGTCTCACGGCGGCGATCCAGGGGAGCCTCGTGGGGCTCGGCTTCTGGTTGACCGGATTGCCGAACGCGGTGTTCTGGGGAGTGGTCACGATGGTGTTCGCCATCCTGCCGGTCGTCGGCAGCGGTTTGGTGTGGGCGCCGGGTGCGCTCGCGCTGATGCTCGGGCACCATGCCCTGGCCGGGGTGTTGCTGGCGCTCGGTGGGATCGTGATCGTAGGGAACGTGGACTACGTGATCCGGCCGCGCGTGTTCCGCCGCTGGGCCAACATCCATCCGCTCGTCACCCTGATCGGCGCGCTCGCGGGCGTGCCCTACTTCGGCATCCTCGGGCTGTTGATCGGACCGCTCGCCCTGTCGTACTTCTTCGAGCTGATCAAGATGTACGGCGAGGAGTACCTCGGGTAACCGGAAGCGCACCGGAACGCTCCACCCCACACTGTCGCCCGCCCGCCACGCACGGACGCAAGCGTTTCCCGACGCCGCGCGCGCAACCCGCGCGAGTCGAGCGGAACCATGACTCGCGCCCCCGGGGTATACGGGTTGAGTACGAACAGCTTCGTATATAGTCACGACGAGCCGAGTACAGACCGTGCCCAAGCGACCCCTCCCGCGGCCCGCGCCGCCCCGCCCGACCAACGCGGAGCTCGAGATCCTCCGTGTGCTGTGGCGGCGGGGTCCTTGCACGGTTCGCGCGGTCCACGCATCGTTCGAGCGCGCCGAGCCCATCGGCTACACCACGGTGCTCAAGCTGCTGCAGATCATGACGGAAAAGGGCCTGGTGCGGCGCGACGCATCGTTACGCTCGCACGTGTACTCGGCCGCGGTGTCGGAGGCGTCGACCCAGCGGCGCATGGTGGCCGATCTGGTGAAGCGGGCGTTCGGGGGCTCGACCCTGCGCCTGCTGCTGCACGCGCTCGCGACCAGGCCCGCCAGCTCGCGGGAAGTCCACCAGATTCGCAGGCTCTTGAATCACCAGAAGAATGGAGCACGCGCATGAACGTGACCCAAGCATTGGGCTGGGCCCTGCTGCATTCGCTGTGGCAGTGCGCGCTCGCCGCGGCGGCGCTCGCGTCCCTCCTCGCGATCGTTCCGCTGCGCGCGGCGCGCACTCGCTACGCGCTCGCCGTCGCCACGTTGATCCTCATGCTCGCCGCCCCCGTCGGCACGGCCGTGCGACTGCGCGCGGCGGGGCCGTGGGTCGCCGTCGGGGTCGCGCCCCCGCGCGTCGTCGCGCCCCCTCGGGCCACGGAGCCTGAGACCCCGTCCGCCGCCCGGCCCGGCCCGTCGCTCCAGGCCCGCATCCGCGCGGAGCTGGAGCCGGCGCTGCCGTGGATCGTGGTCGCGTGGCTCGCGGGCGTGGTGATCCTGTCGATGCGGCTCGCCTCCGGCTGGCTGGTCACGCGGAGGCTGAGCACCGTGGGCACGCGGCCGGTGCCGCAGGCCTGTCGCGACGCGCTCGCCCGCCTGGTGGTGCGCCTCGGGGTCTCGCGGCCCGTGCGGGTGCTCGAGTCGGCGATGGTCCAGGTCCCCGCGGTCATCGGGTGGCTCCGGCCGGTGGTGCTGCTTCCGGCCAGCGCCCTGACGGGCCTGACCCCGCTGCAGCTCGACGCCCTGCTGGCGCATGAGCTGGCCCACGTGCGTCGTTACGACTACCTCGTGAACCTGCTCCAGTCCGCGATCGAGACCCTGCTGTTCTACCATCCCGCCGTGTGGTGGGTGTCGCGGCGCGTGCGGGACGAGCGCGAGCACTGCTGCGACGATCTCGCGGTCGCCGCGTGCGGCGACGCGCATTTCTACGCGACCGCGCTGCTCGGCATGGAGCGGCTGCGGAGCCCCCTCCCCACCCTCTCCATGGCGGCGGCCGGCGGCTCCCTGGTGGAACGCGTCCGGCGCCTCATGGCGCCCGTGCCGGCGGAGATCTTCCCGCGCGGCCTGGCCGGCGCCTTCACGGTGATGCTCGCGCTCGGGCTGACGGTCGGCGGCTCTCTGGTGGCGGGGTCCGTGGAATCCTGGCCGTTCGGAGCGCCCGGGGACCGGGCCCCGGCACTCGCCGGCGCTCGAGGAGGGCCGCGCACGCGGCGCGATCTCATGCGCGCGCTGCGGCGCCGCGGCGACGAGGGGGCGGTGGCGGGTCTGCTCGCCATGGCCCGCAACGACCCGGACGTGGACATCGAACAGGATGCCCTCGACGCCCTGGGGAGAATACCGAGCGGTGCCGCGCAGGCGGCGGTCATCGATATCGCCCGCACCCACCCGAACAGCGACGTGCGCCGCGAGGCGGTGGAGGCCGTGAGTCGGATGACGCCCAGGGCCGTGGCGCTGGCAGTGCTCTCGGGGATCGTTCGCTCCGACCCCGACCATCACGTGCAGCACGAGGCGGTGGAGGAGCTCGGGGAGCTGCACGACCCCCGCGCGTTCCCGGTGCTGCTGGACTTCGCGCGTCACCACCCCGCGCCCGACGTGCGCCGCAAGGCGGTGACGGCACTGGGTGACGTGGGCGAGCCCGATAGCGCGGCGGACGTGCTCGAGCAGATCGTGCTGCACGACTCCAGCGCCGATCTGCAACACGAGGCGGTCGAGGCGCTCGGGCATCTGCACGATCCCCGTGTGCTCGCGCGCGTGGCGCGGCTGGCGCGCACGCACCCCAGCCCGGACGTGCGGGACGAGGCCACCGAGCAGTACGCCCGGCACGCGCCGCCGGGCGCCGCGCTGGCGCTCCTGACCGACCGCGTGGCGCATGATACCGAGCCCGAGGTGCAGGCCGAGGCGGTGGAGCTCCTGGCCGCGCTGCCGCGCGGCGCGGGCATTCCCGCGGTGATCGAGGCGGCCCGGGGCCACTCGAGCGTCGAGGTCCGCGACGAAGCGTGGCGACGGTTACGCCAGAGCAACGATCCCCGCGCCCACGCCTTCCTTCGCGGGAAAGCGCGACCCTAGAACTGCAGCAGGTAGCTCATCTTCAGGAACACCTGCCGTCCGGTCGAGGTGGTAGGATCGGCGGTGCGCGAGAGCGTCGGCGGTGTGCCCGGGAGGATGGCGAGATTCTCGTATCCGTCCCGGTACCCGACGTAGAGCGCGGTCCCCGGGTTGACGAGGTACGTCAGCAGCACGTCCACGGCCCAGCGGCGCTGTGGGTCCACGCGCGACAGCGTCGAATCCCGCTCTACCGTCGAGTAGTCGACGATCGCGCGCAGCGAGAGTGCGCGGCTGAACTGATAGTTGACCTTCTCCCGCAGGATGCGATCGGTGTAGACGCGCGCCGCCGGGCCCAAGCCCCCCAGCCTGGCCATCAACCGCTGGTACAGAAACGTGTGATCGAGTCGCAGCCGCGCCGCCGGCCGGAAGGTGACCTCGAGCTGTCCCTCCAGGGCGTCACCGAGGAACGGCGCAAGGCCTGCGGCCGGCTTGTGATTCACCGCCGATCCGATCTTGAGCTTGCTCCCCACGGCCAGCCACTTGAGCCACTCGCTCTCGAGCGTCACGCCGGTCTCGTGCGTGTCGAATGGCACGTCGTTGTACAGCTCGAACGCTTCGGTGCGCTTGAGCTGGAGTTTCGTCTCGCCCACGAGCTTCACTTCGAACGCGACCTGGAGCTCGCGGTCGAGGAGCACGCCGTCGCGGTCCCAGTCGAACCTCGTCGAGAGCGTCGGGCCGACCTTCACGACCGCACCGCTGGGCCGCCGCACCAGCTCGAGCGACTGGTCGAACTGCCGGATGCCGACGCGCGGCACGAAGCCGAGCTGCGTCTCGAACGCCGGGCTCAAGTCCAGGTACGTGGCGGCGTAGTCCAGGTTGCGGCCGTCCCGCGTGAGCTGGGCGTGGAAGCCCGTGCCGGACCGGCGGCCCGTCCCCGCCGAATCCGCGGCGTCGGTCGCGATCGCCTGCCCGGCGAGCGTCCACGTCTTGGTCAAGCGCAGCCGGGCGTCGGCGGAGGCCACGCGATTCCAGCCGCCGGCCAGCGTCCACTGGCTCGCCAGGACGCCAAGCGACGACTCGCGTCCGATCGCGCGTTGCAGGCGGATCGCGCCGACGCCGGCGCGCCGGTCCCCCGCCGGCTCCCCGGTCGGCAGCTCGCCGGGGGCCCGGTCGTCGATGCCGATCGCGCCCAGGGCCCAGCGGCCCGCCTTGCCGGTCATCCGCAGCCCCATGCCCGGATCGGCGATGCGGCGTGAGAAAAACAGGTTCACCGGCGTCTGGAAGTACCCCGCGTTCTCGATGAAAAAAGGCCGTTTCTCGGGGAAGAACGTTTCGAACCGCTCGTTGATGGTGACCTGCGGCTCGTCGGACTCCACCTGGCTGAAATCCGGGTTCGCGGTCGCGTCGAGGGTGAGCGCGTCGCGCAGCACCGCCTTGAAGTCGAGGCCGAGCCGCCGGTCGTTGGCGGTGCGGAAGGCGGGCGCCTGGGCGTCCAGGAAGCGCGCACCGGCGAACGTGCCGTACGGGATCGCCTGCAGGTTCCGGCCCGGCGAGATGTCGGTCAGGCCCTGGAGCGTCGCGAACTGGGGGACGAACCCCGCGACTCGCTTGGTCAGGTAGGGCCAGTAGGAGTCTTCGTTGTTGCGGCGAATATGGCGGGCCAGCGCGATCCCCCAGGTCTGCGCCGGCGCCCGCGGGAAGCGCAGGCTCTTGAAGGGGATCGCCACGCGTACGACGTAGCCGTTCGGCGTGAGGCGCCCGTCCGACTGCCACACGGCGTCGAAGCTGAGGTCGTCGTCCTGCCCTTCGGTGACGAGGCCGTCGAGCTGTACGCCGAGCGGATTCGTCTGGAACAGGTACGCATGGGCACGGTCGTGAAACGTGTCCAGGTACACGGCCACGCCGTCGTCGACCAGGATGTCTTCCCGCTTGGCCAGACCGGCGCGAACCTGCCGGGGGTCGCTCCGACATACGAAGACGACGTACAGGTTCGCGTCGTCGTAGCTCAGGTAGGCCGTGGTCGAGTCGCTCACCGGCTCGCCGTCGCCGGGCTCGTACTGGCGGAAGTCCGCAATGGTGAGGGTCGAGTCGGGGGGATCGCCGGCGACGAAGTCTTCGATCGTCGGCGGTCGGTGCGTGCGGGTGATGCGCACGACGCCCTCGTGGGGCGGCCCCTGCGCGCACAGCGACGCGACCGCGGGGCCGAGGACGCCCAGCATCGCGGCGACGAGTGCGACTGCCCCGGCTGTTGTCCGCATGGGTATTGCACTGGGCGCGGCAATCGCCGTACCAGCGGCAGGCGCGCCCCGGCGATGGTGGAGCGATGCGTCTACGCCACGTCGCGCGCGAGCGGTGCCGGCACGCTACAGGTTGGCGTGCCCCCGGCCGCAGTCCGCGCCTTTATCTTGCGGACGACCGCATGCGCCTCTCCCTTCGATTTGTGCTTCCCCTGTTTCTCGCGCTCGGCGCCTTCGCGTACGCGGCGGTGCCGCTCGTGGACAACCTGACGCTCCAATGGTTCATGAGAGACCTGGACATCCGGGCCAGCCTGATCGCCAACACCGTTCAGGAGCCCCTCCAAGATTTGATCGAGACGGGCAACCGGACCCGGATGCTGCAGTTCTTCAATCGGATCACGCAGGATGAGCGCCTCTTCGCCATGGGCTTCTGCCCCTCGGCCCCCGGGCAACCCGTGATCACGCCGACGCTGCCGGCCCAGATCCGGTGTACGGAGCTGGCCTCATTTTCGGCTGGCCCGGGGCACCTGCTGCACAGCGCGAACGGCCCGCTGCTCGTGTCCGTGCGGCCGCTGGAAGCCGCGGGCGTTGCGGTCGGGAACCTGGTCGTCGTCCACGACATGAGCTTCATCGCGCGTCGCAGCGCGGAGACCCGCAAGTACCTGTTTCTCTTTTTCGTCGGTCTGGGGGCCACGGTGGCGCTCATCACGGTCGTCATCGCCCAGCTGAGCTGGCGCGGCTGGGTCCAAGGCCTCCGGGCGCTGCTGCGGGGCGAGGGGTTGGTGCGTCCGACCGGGGGACGCGACCTGGGCGAGGTGCCGGAGCTCCGGCCCATCGCCAGCGACCTGCGCGCCCTGATCCGGGACCTCGAGGCGGATCACCGGTCGCGCGACGAGGACCAACTCGCCTGGACCCCCGACACGCTGCGGGCAATCCTCCGGACCGATCTGTCCGGGCACGAGGTGATGGTCGTCTCCAACCGCGAGCCGTACATCCACGTCCGGCGCGGCGACATCATCGCGCTGTGGCGGCCCGCGAGCGGGCTGGTGACCGCCATGGAGCCGATCATGCGCGCCTGTTCGGGCACCTGGATCGCTCACGGGGGCGGCTCGGCCGACCGGGAAGTGGTGGACGAGCACGCCCACGTGGCGGTGCCGCCGGAGCAGCCGGCCTATCAGCTGCGCCGGGTCTGGCTGACGCCGGAGCAGGAAGCGGGCTACTACTATGGCTTCGCGAACGAGGGCCTGTGGCCGCTGTGTCACATCGCGCACGTGCGTCCGATCTTCCGCACGTCCGATTGGGAGCAATACGTGACGGTCAACCGCACGTTCGCCCAGGCCGTGGTCGAGGAGGCGAAGTCGCCCGACCCCATCGTGCTCGTGCAGGACTACCACTTCGCGCTCTTGCCCCGGATGATCCAGGAGGCGCTGCCCGCGGCGACCATCGTTTCCTTCTGGCACATTCCCTGGCCGAACCCGGAGGCGTTTGCCATCTGTCCCTGGCGGGACGAGCTGCTCGACGGCCTGCTCGGCTCGAGCATCCTCGGGTTCCACACCCAATTTCACTGCAACAACTTCGTCGACACCGTCGACCGCCTGCTGGAAGCAAGGGTGGACCGGGAGATGTTCACCGTCTCGTACCGGGGCAAGCTGACGGCGGTCAAGCGCTACCCGATTTCGATCGAGTGGCCACCGTCGCCCGCCCTGCTGGGCAAGCCGGTCGAGCGCTGTCGCCTGGACGTGCGGCAGCGTCACGGCGTGCCGGCGGAGCAGGCGATCGGTGTCGGAGTCGACCGTCTCGATTATACCAAGGGGATCGAGGAGCGGCTGCGTGCCGTGGAGCGGCTGTTGGAGGTGGAGCCGCAGTGGGTGGGCAAGTTCACCTTCATCCAGATCGCCGCGCCGACGCGCAACCGCATCGAGCAGTACCAGGAATATGAGACGCGCGTGCGGGCCATGGCGACGCGGATCAACGAGCGCTTCAGCGGCGCCCCCCATCCGCCGATCGTGCTGCTCGTGGAGCACCACCAGCCGCTGGACATCTATGAGTATTATCGAGCCGCGGAGGTGTGCATGGTCACGAGCCTGCACGACGGGATGAACCTGGTGGCGAAGGAGTTCGTGTCGGCGCGCGACGACGAGCGCGGCGTGCTGATCCTGAGCCAGTTCACCGGCGCCGCACGGGAGCTGCCGGAGGCGATCATCGTCAACCCGTACGACACGGATCAATGCGCGGCGGCGCTGCACATGGCGCTGTCGATGCCGGTGACGGAGCAGCGCGCCCGCAGCCGCCTGATGCGCGGCCTGATTCAGGAGTTCAACGTCTATCGCTGGGCCGGGCGCATGCTGATCGACGCGGCGGGCGTGCGGCGCCGCGGTCGCCTGCTGGACCGGGCGGCGACTCCGGAACGGCAGTCGCGCCGTGCCGGCCGCGAACCGAGCCGCGCAAAATGAAGCTGCCAGCGCCCCGGCCGGACTGGGCATACTTCTTCGACATCGACGGCACGCTGGTGGACCTCGCGGACGCGCCCGGTGCGGCCGGCCCCGACGGCGACGTGCAGCGGCTCCTCGTGGATTTATATCGCGCGACGGGAGGCGCGGTGGCACTCATCAGCGGCCGCTCGATCGCGGACATCGACCGGCTCGTGCCCGATCTCCGCCTGCCCGCGGCGGGACAGCACGGCATCGAGCGCCGCGACGCCGCCGGCCGAGTGTCCCACCACGCGTTGCCGTCGCCCGCGCTCGATGCCGTGCGCCGCGGGCTCGCCGCCGCCGTGGCCCGTCATCCCGGCTTGTTGCTCGAAGACAAGGGGCTCTCCCTGGCGCTGCATTACCGCAGAGCGCCGCGCCTGGCGGGCTACGCCCACCGGCTGGTCCGCTCGCTGTTGGTCGCCTCCGACGGGACGTACGGCGTCCAGGGCGGGAAGCGCGTCGTCGAGATCAAGCCTGCCGGCAAGGACAAGGGGGTAGCGGTGCTCGAGTTCCTGCAGGAGGACCCGTTCCGCGGGCGGACGCCGGTGTTCGTGGGCGACGATTCCACGGACGAGCACGCCTTCGTCACGGTCAACCGTCTGCACGGCCATTCGGTGAAGGTGGGACCGGGGCGGACGGCGGCGCGCCGGCGGCTCCGGGATGTCCGCGCCGTACGCGCCTGGTTGGAGCAGGGCGCGGCGGAGCCCGCCGGATGAGCTCACTCGATCTCGCCCTGGTGGGCAACGGTACGATCGGCGTCCTGGTGAATCCGCTGAGCGAGGTCGTGTGGGGATGCTTTCCGCGTTTCGACGGCGACCCGTCGTTCTGCTCCCTGCTGCGCGAACGAACGCGCGACTCCGATTTCGGGTTCTTCGTGGTCGAGTTGGGCGATGTCGCGCGCGCCGAACAGGAGTATCTCGTCAACACACCCGTCCTCGTGACCCGCCTGTACGACCGCGCCGGGGCCGGTGTCGAGATCACCGATTTCGCGCCCCGCTTCCACCAGTACGGCCGGCTGTTCTCTCCCATGATGCTGGTCCGGCAGATCAGGCGGATCGCCGGGAACCCCCGCATCCGCGTGCGCCTGCGTCCCGCCCAGCGCTACGGCCGCGTCCCCGCGGAGACCACGTGCGGGTCCAATCACATCCGCTACGCGGGGGCCGATCTCGTGCTCCGCCTGACCACGGATGCATCGATCACGGCCCTGATGGAGGAGAATCCCTTCTACCTGGAGGATGCCGTCACCCTGCTGCTCGGGCCGGACGAAACCGTGCAGGGCGTCGTCGCGGACGTGGGGCGGCGTTTCCTCGAAGAGACCACCGCCTACTGGCGGGACTGGGTGCGCTCGCTCGGCATCCCGTTCGAGTGGCAGGACGCCGTGATCCGGTCGGCGATCACGCTGCAGCTCAACGTGTTCGAAGACACGGGGGCGATCGTCGCGGCGATGACGACCTCGATTCCCGAAGCGCCGGGCAGCGGCCGGAACTGGGACTACCGCCATTGCTGGCTGCGCGACGCGTACTTCGTGGTCAATGCCCTCAATCGGCTCGGGGCCACCCGCACCATGGAGCGCTATCTCGGCTACATCGTCAACGTGGTGGCCGGCTCGGCCGACGGCCGCCTGCAACCCGTCTACGGCCTCACCGGCCGCGCGGTCCCCGACGAGCAGGCCGTCGATTCCCTGCCCGGATATCGCGGCATGGGCCCGGTGCGGGTCGGCAATCAGGCCTACCGGCAGGTGCAGCACGACGTGTACGGTGCGGCCATCCTCGCCGCGACCCACGTGTTCTTCGACCGCCGCCTGGTCCGGCGGGGCGACGAGGTCCTGTTCCGCCGGCTCGAAACGCTCGGGGCCCACGCCGCCCGGCTGTTCGACCAGCCGGACGCGGGGCTGTGGGAGCTGCGCGGCAAACCGCGCGTGCACACCTTCTCGAGCGTGATGTGCTGGGCGGGGTGCGATCGGCTGGCCAGGATCGCCGGGCATCTGGGCCTGAGCGACCGGGCGGCGCACTGGACCGACCAGGCGACGCGCATCCATCGCGCCATCAGTGAGCGCTGTTGGAGCGCCAAGCGAAACAGCTTCGTCGCCACGATGGACGGCGACACGCTGGACGCGAGCCTGCTGCGCCTGAACGAGCTCGGCTTCCTGTCCGACGACGACCCGCGCTTCGCCGGCACGGTGACGGCGATCGAGCGCGAACTGCGGCGCGGCGATTTCATTTTTCGGTATGTGGAGCAGGACGACTTCGGAACGCCGGAGCATGCCTTCCTGGTCTGCACCTTCTGGTACATCAACGCGCTGGCCGCCATCGGGCGCCGCGACGAGGCGCGGGCGCTGTTCGAAAACGTGCTCGCCTGCTGCAACCGCCACGGCCTGCTCGCCGAGCACGTCGATCCGCGCACGCGGGAGCAGTGGGGCAACTTCGTGCAGACCTACAGCATGGTCGGCCTTATCGGTTCGGCGATCCGGCTGTCGCGGCGGTGGGATCAGGCGTTTTGAACGCCCGCGCGGCGAGCACCAGCGCCACCCCGTTCGTCCACCCGAAGCCGTCCTGCGTGGGGTACTCGCCCCCGCCGGCGCGCCGATGCAGGTCCACCACGTCGTACTTCTCCGTCATCTTGCCGGTCGCGGCATAGGTACGCCGGCTGAGGGCGAGCCAACGGTCGCGGGCTCGATCGGCGAGGTCGGCGCGCCCGTAGCGGCGCACCCCCTCGATCGCCAGCCACTCCAGCGGCGCCCACCCGTTGGGAGCGTCCCACTGCTGACCGGACGCGATGAGGGTCGGCACGAACCCGCCCGGCTTCAAGAAATCGCGCTGCAGCCGCGCCCCCACTGCGCGCCCCTGCTCGGGCGTGGCGAGCCCGAAGTACAGCGGGGCCGCCGCCGCGATGGTGGGGCGATCGGTCACGCGCGCGCCGCTCCGCCAGCGCACATCGTAGAAGAATCCGGCACCGGGGTCGTAGGCGGCCATGACCAGCGCCGCGCGACGCACGTCGGCCGCCCGGGCGAACCGCTCCGCGACCTCCGTGTCGCCCGGCCGCCCGCGGGCCCGGCGCAGCGCGGCGATGGTCCGCTCGGCGTGATAAAGGAGACTGTTGAGATCGACCGGGATCAAGTCCGTCGTTTCCAGGGTCCGCAGATCCTTCGGGTCGCGCATCCAGCGGCTCGAGAAATCCCAGCCGCTTTCGGCCGTCGCCCGGACGTTCCGGTAAAACGCCTCGCGTTGCGCTTGCGGGAGCGCCTGCGCCAGCTCGTAGTCCGGGCGATACGACTCGGGCCTCGGCTCGGCGCGATCGTCCCAGTAGCGATTCAGCAGGGATCCGTCGGGCAGCCGCACGACGCGGGCGTACGCCTGCGCCGGCGCGAGACGCTCCGCACCCTTCATCCAGAACGCGTGCTCCGCCTCGAGCGCGTCGAGGTAGCGCAGCGCCTGGGTGGTGTCGGTCGCCGTCGCGTACAGCCCGACCATGGCGGCGAAGAACGGCGGCTGGCTGCGGCTGAGATAATACGTCCGGTTGCCGTTGGGAATGTGCCCGACCGTCTCGACCAGGTAGGCAAAGTTGTCGAGCATGCTGCGCACCAGGTCGGTGCGGCCGCTCGCGACGAGGCCGAGCATGGTGAAGTACGAGTCCCAGTAATACACCTCGCGAAAACGGCCGCCGGGCACGACGTACGGGTGGGGCAGCGGGATCAGCGACGAAAGCGCGTCCGCCGTGTCGGGCTGGCGCGTGAGGATGGGCCAGAGCGCCCGGATATGGACTTCCATGCTCCGGGAGGCGTCCACCGCCACACCTTCCCCCACCGGCCGGGGCAGCTGGAACTGCCGCTCCACGAACGCCCGCAGATCGAACCCCGCCGCCTGGCGCGCCGAGTCGTAGCGCGCGGCGACGATGCTTGGGGGGAAAAGCGGCCGGGCGTCGACGAACGTCTTCGAGTCCGGGAAGATGCCGGATACCTGGACCGCGTGGAACAGAGGTCCGAGATCGTGAGCCGGGTCGTAAAAGGCAGGATGGGGGAGGTTAGAGGAGGTTCGGGAGGTTGTGGAGGGTGCCTTCGAGCACCCGACCGCCACGACGAGTCCCGTGGCGAGCCAGACAAGCCTCCTCCAACCTCCCCAACCTCCCCCAGCCTCCCCTAACCTCGCCGTTCTCATCGGAACACGAACCACAACACTCCGATCGTCGCGGCGAGCACGACCGAGAGCACGATGCTGAGCTGGCGCGGCCCGGCCGGGACCGGAACCGCCGTGATCTCCGGTGCGCCGTACGTCAGGCCCGCGGTCTTGGCCAGCGGCGGCGGCGCGGTCGCGTAGCTGACCGCGATCAGGATCCCCGCGCACAGCACGAACAACAGCGCCGCGAAGTGCAGGAAATTAATCCCGGCGTACCAGGCCCAGACGGAGCCGCTCCCGAGATGCGTCTTGGCGAGCTCGAGGATCAAGCGCGCGGTGCCGAGCACGAGGCCGGTCCAGAGCGCCGTCACCGCCCCCGTGCCGTTCAGCCGCGGGTACAGCACGCCGAGCAGGAAGCAGGCGGCGATCGGCGGCGCGATGTAGGCCTGCACGCTCTGCAGATAGATGTAGATCTGCGGCGAGACGTACTTCATGAACGGAATCCACAAGAGACCCAGGCCGACCAGCAGGACGGTGGTGAGGCGTCCGACCGCGACGAGCCGCTGCTCGCTCGCATCCGGACGGAGCTTGCGGTACACGTCCCACGTGAGCAGGGTCGAGCAGGAGTTGAACGCGGACGCGAGCGAGCTCATCAAGGCCGCCAGCATGCCGGCGAGCACCAGGCCCTTGAACCCGGCCGGCAAGAGCCGGGTCACCAGCGCCGGGTACGCCGCGTCGGCGGCACCGCCGCGGATGTCCGGGTACAGGGCCGACGCGATGATGCCCGGCAGCACGAAGATGAACACCGGCAGGATCTTCAAGAAGCCCGCGAACACCGTGCCGGTGCGGGCCTCGCTCACGTTCCGGGCCGCGAGCACGCGCTGCACGATGTGCTGGTCGGTGCACCAGTACCACACGCCCAGGATCGGCGCGCCGAACACGATGCCGGTCCAGGGGAAGTTGGGGTGATCCACGGGCTTCCACATGGAGAAGAAGTCCGCGGGCACGCGCGCCTCGAGCCCGCTCCATCCGCCCACCGCTTGCAACCCCACCAGCGCCATCGTCGCCGACCCGATGATCAGCACGACCGCCTGCATCACTTCGGTGTAGATCACGGCCCGCAGGCCCCCCAGCACCGTGTACAGTCCGGTGATGATGATGAGAATCACCGCGCTGGTCCAGACCGAGTACCCCGTCACCTCGCGCATCACCACGCCGCCCGCGAACAGCGTGACGCTGATCTTGGTGAGGACGTAGCCGATGATCGACACCCACGTGAAATAGCCGCGCGACGCCGAGTTGAAGCGGCGCTCGAGAAACTCGGGCATGGTGTACACACCGCTCCGCAGGTAGAACGGCACGAACAGCCAGCCCAGGAGCAGCAGGATCAGGCACGCCAGCCACTCGAAGTGCCCGACCGCGAGTCCGCTCGCGGCGCCCGTGCCCGCGAGACCCACGAGATGCTCGCTCCCGATGTTCGACGCGAACAGGCTCGCCCCCACCGCGAACCAGCCCACGTCCCGGCTCGCGAGGAAGTAGTCGGCGCTCACGTTCTTCTCGCGGCGCGCCGCCCAGTACCCGATCCCGAGCAGGATGAGGAAATACCCCGCGATGACGACGAGGTCGAACAGATGGAGGTTGCTCATGGGGAGGTTAGTGGAGGTTGGTGGAGGTTGTGGAGGTTAGTGGAGGTTGAGGAGGTATTGGACGGCGAGGTCGGTGAGGCTCCACAGCTGCACGTCCGAGCTGGTGCCGTAGCGCGACGGGACCAGCCGTCCGTTCTCGATCGTGTAGCTCCACAGCTCCGCGTGGCGCAGGCCCGAGCGATCCACGGCGTCCGTGATTCGGCGTAGCGCCCCTACATCACCAGCGGAGAGCTGCCGCGCCAGGCCGGCGAGCAACACATTCACGTCCCGACCCCACACGACGGTCGGCGAATGATACGCGTCGTGGCGGAACGCTTCCCACACGCTGCGCCCGGCGTAGGCGTCGTTCGCGACCACGGGCCCAAGCCCGTCCACGAACAGTCCAACCGGATACGGGGCCACGATCGGGGCGATCAGCCCGCGCACCGCCTCCGGCGCGAGCGAGTCGACGAGCAGCGTCATGGCGGGATCGGTGTTGACGATGGGGATCGGTCGCCCGGCGCCATCGAGCGACAGGGCGAGAAACCGCAGCGTGTCCCGCACGGGCCCCGCGCGGTGCAGCACGCCCTCCCAGAACTCGCGCTCCCCGGCTGGCAGCCACGCGAGCCGCGCCGCGACGCGTTTCGTGACCTCGTCCGGTGCGAGCGACACCTGGAAATGGCGCTCCGCCCCCTTCCAGACTGCCACCGCGCGCTCGAGCGTCGCGCGGTCGCGCGCGAACGTGGCGAGCGGGCCTGTGGGAATCACGGGCGCGAGCCCGAGGCCTTTCAGCGCCTCGAGCACGGTCCCGACGCCCGTGAGGGCGTGCGGCGCCCAAATGGCGTTCACGTCCAGCGCGAACCGGCCTCCCGCGTACCCTACCCGGCTGTCCCGCCAGCTGGCGGAGATCCAATGGTCTCGACTTCCGCCGTCGGAAGCACGCGGGAAGCTCACCAGGTTCGTTGCCACGGGCGCGCGCGCATACGGCGCGGTGCGGCGGGCGACGAGCGCCAGGTTGGCGATCAGGCGCTCGAGCCGATGTCCCTCGCGCAGGAAGGCGCGTTTCCGATCCGCCGGCACACGTGGATCGGCGAGATAGCGGGCGGCGACGACCGGGAGCTGGAAGTCGTCGTCCACCATGATATAGTTCTCGCGCGTGGCCTGGAGATCGCCGAGCAGGGCGCGGGCGCGCGCCAGCTGCCCCGCCGACACGAGCCGGTTGTACTCCGCCGCGTTCTCGCGGATCGCCTGGCCGCCGAGCGCCTCCTCGTGGCTCACGTCGCCGTCGGGTGAGAGTTTGCGCAACGCGCTCGCGATCACGTGCTCCGGCATCGCCGGCGCCCACACCGGCTGCATCAGCAGGGCCGTCATCAGCATGTCGCGTCCGAAATACGTCGCGAAGTTGGGGAGCCCCGCCATCAGCTTTTCGCGATAGCTCAGGAGCTCCGCGCCGCGGATCTCGCGCTCGAGGCGACGCCAGCGCAGCGGGTGGGCGGTATCGGCCCGGACCCGGCCAGCGAACCGGTCGAAATCGTCGTTGAAGATGTCTTTGCGGGTGAGGGGGGTCAGCGCCGGAGCATCGGTGGTCACACGTACGCTCCAGCGCACCGCGCCCCCGGCCGGACGGCGGATGGTGACCACGTTGCCAGAGACGGCAGGCACGGTCTCTCGCGTGTCGCCCTGGAGCGAGAGCCAGAGGTGGGTCTTGCCGTCGAAGCTCGGCTGCTCGATCGCGACGATCCAGGCTGTGTCGCCGTGCTGCAGGGTCATCCGTGGAGAGAGTCGTGCGCCCAGCGCCTCAAGCGACTTCACGCCGAGCAACGCCAGGTGGCGGGCGCGCTCGGCCGGTTTCAGCTTCGCGATGTGGTCGATCAGCTGCGACAGCTCTGGCTGAATGAACGCCGGCGCGTCGAGCGGGAGCGAATCGCGCTCCGCGTAGCCAAAGTCCCGCTCCACGCGCATCGAGCCCAGGAGCAGCAGGCCGATTTTCACCGTGGACGGGGCTTCCAGACCGTAGGTCACGGAGCGCGTGCGGCCCGCTGCCGACGGCCCCAGGACGGCTCCCGACGAGCCCCAGGCGAGCTCGGCCGGCTTCCCGCCCGAGTCGCGCACGGTGAAGCCCACGCTTTCGTCGGCCGCGTCGGCCCAGAGGTTCACCACCCGCCCGGTGCTCTTGAGATAGACCTGGAAGGCGTTTCCGCTCGCGTCCTGGTACACCCGGGTCTGGTAGCCTTCATACGCGGCCGGGTCGTCGAGCCCCGGCTCCGGGAAGACGAGGTAGGGGGGCACCGTGTCGCGAGCCACCGCGACCACGAGGAGCAAGGCGGGGAGAGACATGGGCGGCGGGAATCGTACGCCGCCCCGGGGCGTTCCGCTACCCACGCGGCCCCTTGACGGCGGCTTGGTCCCCCGCCATCAGCGAGAAACCGTGCTCCCTCTGTTCTCGAACAGCAGGATCGGATCCACCGCGGTTGCCGACGCCGGGCCACGGAATCTCCGCTGAATCCGGGCGATGTCTTTCAGGTCCATGGCGCCAATGAGCACATCCGGCCATCCGTCCCGGTTGAGATCGGCCGTGGCCATCACATTCCACTGATTGCCGCGGGCGATGGAAAATGCGTAGGGCTTGAACTGATAGCGACCGACATTCTCGAAGTACATGATGCCGCGTTCGGGATGTCGGGCGGAGTCGGCGAAATTGCTCGTGGTCACGATGTCGAGGTCGCCATCCTTGTCGAAATCGGCGACGACGGCCTGGGCTGCTCCGTAGATGGGGAAAAAGTAGCGCTCCGTAAAATTGTTGCGACCGCCGTTTTCCAGGATCCGGATACCATGGTAGGGCTTGAGCACGCGCGAATAATCGAAGTTGTCGCCGTTCACGTACAGGATGTCCGGTTTTCCGTCACCGTTGAAATCCCGCATGGTGAAGTACATCGAGCCATAGATCGGGGGGAAGCGGGCCAATACCTTACGCGCTCCCGAGAAATCGCCCGTCCCGTCATTGGCGAACAACACGATTCGCTCGTCACCCTGCGCGAACAACGCCACGATATCCGGAAAGCCGTCCCCCGTGAGGTCGAGGACTTCGAACCGTATCGCGCCAGGTGTGGCATCGAGCACGTGGCGCCGATACGTCCCGCCATCCTCGCGATAGAGCGCCAGACGCCCGCGGTTGTTGCCGAATTCGCAGATCACATAGTCCTTGCGGCCATGACCGGTAAAGTCGACGTCCCGTACGAACACCGGCCGGAACAGCGAGTCGATCAGGATCTTGGCGAAATGGAGCGAGCCGTCGCGCGCAACACCGTACTGCGCGAGCGCTCCCTTGGGCTCGTCGTTGGGCTCGAGCCTGCCCGATTCGAGCACCAGAAGACGGTCCTTTTCGGAAATCACGTCCGTCGGCGGGCTCGAGAGCGTCAGCGACGCCTTCAGATGGCGGTCGAAGTCGAAAACCCGCAAGGTGTTGCTCGCGGCCTCGCCGACGAAAATTCGTTGGTTCACGCTGTCCGTCTTCAGCAGGGTGATGATTGCACTGCTTTGCATCCGCGGAATGAGCGGGCCCGTCGCAAACAACGGGGGATCGAGCTGCGGTTCGGCCGGCAGCGTCGGTCGCGGCAACGTGTCGGGAGCATGCTCGAGATAGTACGCCACGATCTTTTCCCAATCCGGTTGGGACACCGCCTTGGTGAGGACGACCATCGCCGGATCCCGATGCATTTCGGCGAACAACGACGGCGCCGGTACGCCCAGGCGCTGGGCCATCTGCGGTAAGACGCCCGTGCGCCAGGTTCGCTTGTCCAGCAGCGCCGGCTCGGGAAACATGTGGCAGGCGGCACAATACGCCTGCGCGAGCCGCTCTCCGTCGGACCGATGCGGACCGCGGCAACCGGTTAACGCGCAGCACGCAAGCGCGACGACACCGAGTCTTCGCATGGACCGAATGATATCCGCCCCCGACGGGGAGCGTTAGATTCTGCGGACCCATGTTGCGACTCTCGCTTCACGCGCGCGCTACGCTCGTGCCGATCGTGGCGGTGCTGAGCTGCGGCCGTCCCTCGACGGGGAGCCCACCCGTTTTCAAGCTCCTGAGCCCGACCCGAACCGGCGTCACCTTCGCCAACACTATCACCACCACTGACTCCGTCAACGTCCTGACCGACGTCTTCCTCTACAACGGGGCGGGCGTCGCCGTGGGCGACATCGATAACGACGGCCTGCCGGACATCTTCTTCGCCGGCAACATGGTCTCGAGCCGCCTGTACCTGAACAAGGGCAACATGCGGTTCGAGGACATCACGCAGTCGGCGGGCGTCACGACGACCCGATGGGCCACCGGGGTCACGATGGTGGACATCAACGACGACGGGTATCTCGATATCTACGTCTCGGTGTCCGGGCCTCCGTGGTCGAAGCCGGAAGAGCGCGCCAATCTGCTGTTCATCAACAATGGGGATCACACCTTCAGGGAAGCCGCCGCTCAATACGGGATCGCGGACACCGGGTTCACCACCCATGCCGTCTTCCTCGATTACAACGGCGACGGGTATCTCGACCTCTTTCTGCTCAACGACTCCCCCAAAGATTTTGTCCGTACCGGGCACCCGGCGGGCGTACGGAGTACGAGCCTGGGCGGCTCCAATCGGCTGTACCGCAACAACGGTGACGGCACCTTTGCCGACGTGTCCCGCGAAGCCGGGATCTTGAAGGACGTCGGCTATGGACTGGGGGTGGCGGTCGCCGACTTGAACGGGGATGGGCGGCCCGACATCTACGTCTCGAACGACGTGGAGCCGAACGACGTGCTGTACGTCAACAACGGCGACGGGACGTTCACCAACAAGGCCGCCACGTGGCTCAAGCATACCAGCTTCGCGGGCATGGGCGTCGATATCGCCGATTTCAATAATGACGGCCGGCCCGACATCCTGCAGGTGGACATGATGCCGCAAGCCTTGAGCGAGCGAAAGCGGATGAGCGGGTTCGAGACCCAGGGCACCGTGGCGGAGTTACGCAGCGAGGGATTTCGCGTCGACTATAGTCTCAACTCCCTCCAGTTGAGCAACGGAGTCACGCAAGCGGGCGACGTCATTTTCAGTGACGTGGCCCGCCTGGCGGGCATCGCCTATACCAACTGGAGCTGGAGCGCCCTGTTCGGAGATTTCGACAATGACGGATACAAGGACATCCTCATCACCAACGGCTATCCCAAGGCGGTGACGGATCTGGACTACCAGCAGGCCATGTTCCGGGCGAGCCGCAGCGGAGAGGGCGGACTGTCTCGTCGCAGACAGGCGGAAGTCCTGTCGCGACTGCGCGGGTACCAGGCGTCCAACTACGTGTTCCGGAATGAAGGTGACCTGACGTTCTCAGACCGCACCAAGGCATGGGGGATCGAGCGGCCGAGCTTTTCGTACGGGGCGGCCTACGCCGATCTCAACAACGACGGCAAGCTCGATGTCGTGGTGAACAACATCGATGCTCCGGCATTCATCTACCAGAATGTGCAGCCTAAGGACGACGCCCATCACTATCTGCAGATCGCGCTGCAGGGCGAGTCTCCCAACCGGCGGGGGATCGGAGCGAGCCTCGTCCTCACGGCCGGGGGACAAAAGCAATACTTCTATCATTCCCCGTACCGGGGCTACATGTCCACGATGGACGACCGGGAGCATGTCGGGCTGGGTCGCGCCACGCGCGTGGACAGCCTGGAAGTCACGTGGCCGGATGGACGGCATCAGGTACTGACCGACCTGGCCGTGGATCGGATGGTGACGCTCCGCCAGGGAGACGCCTCCCCAACCTCCCCAACCTCCCCCAACCTGCTTCACCGGTTTCAGCCGATGGACCCCCGCCGGGCTCTGAAGTACCGGCACCAGACCGGGAGCTCCACCGATTACAGCGTGCAGCCGCTCCTGCCGTACGAGCTATCCGCGCAAGGCCCACCCATCGCCGTGGCGGACGTGAACGGCGACGGGCTGGACGACGTTTTCATCGGCGGTGCCGCCGGTGTCCCGGGCAAACTGTTCGTGCAGCGCAAGGACGGCAGCTTCGTCGAATCCGCCAGCGGCCAACCCTGGGCGGCCGACACGCAGTACGACGATTGGGGCGCCGTGTTCTTCGATGCCAATGGCGACGGGCTCCCGGACCTGTACGTTGCGAGCGGCGGCTATCAGCTGGTGCCCGGCTCGCCCCGGTTGCAGGACCGGCTCTATATCAACCGGGGCGGCGGCCGGTTCGTGCGCGACCGTCAGGCCCTACCGGACATGCCGACCAGCACCGCCGCGGTCGCCGCCGGCGATTTCACCGGTGATGGCCGACTGGATCTGTTCGTGGGTGGCCGCCTGACACCGAGGGCGTACCCGTCTCCCACCCGCAGTTACTTGCTCCGGAATGACGGCGGCCACTTCACCGACGTTACGGAGGCGGTCGCACCGGAGCTGGTACACCCCGGGGGAATGGTCACCGCGGCGGTCTGGATCGATTTCGATGGCGACGGACGATTGGATCTCGTCACGGCGGGCGAATGGATGCCGATCCAGTTTTATCACAACGAGGGAACGCGATTCCGCAATGTGACCGCGTCCATGGGCCTGCCGCCGTCGCGCGGGTGGTGGTACAGTCTCGCGACCGGCGACTTTAACGGCGACGGCCGGCCCGACCTGGTGGCGGGCAATCTGGGGCTGAATTACACCTATACGACCTCCGCCGCCGGCAAGTTCGGAGTCTACGCGGCCGATTTCACCGGCAACCGGACGATGGACGTGTTGCTCACACAGACGTCGGCCGGGACCGAATACCCCTTTCTCGGATTGGCGACCTTGGGGCCGGCGATGTACCCGCTGGCGGTGAGATTCCCGGGCTACGGGGCGTTCGCCGAAGCATCCATCCCGCAGCTACTCAGTCCCTCGCAGCTGCGGCAGGCCGTGCATTACGAGGCCGACACGTTTGCGAGTGTCTATCTGCAGAACAACGGAAACGGCACGTTCTCGTCCTTCGCGTTGCCCACCCTCGCGCAGATCTCACCGATCAAGGGGATCATCGCCGAGGACGTGGACGGCGACGGCAAGCTCGATCTGATCGTGGCGGGAAATCTCTACGGGTCCGAGCCCAACACGCCCAGAGCCGACGCGGGCAATGGGCTGTGGCTCAAGGGCGACGGCCACGGGCACTTCACCCCAGTTCCTCCGGTGGAGAGCGGTTTCCTCGCGCCGGGAGACGTGACGGGTCTGGCCCTGATCAAAACGCCCGCGGGGAAGGCCGTGCTCGTGGCGAATCACGGCGATTCCCTGCGGGCGTTTACGATCGCGCGTCGCTAAGCGCGACCGGCTACCACTGCGGATTCTGCGTCAACGCACCATGGCTCAACTCGACCTGTATCTGAGGGATGGGATACTCGTGATGTCGGACCGTGAAGGGAGCCGCGGTTGCAAGCCAGGTGCGCCGGTTTTTCTCGACCGCCAGGTAGTTGGCGATCACCGAATCGGCGTCCCCGCGGCGTCGCAGGTCGAAGAAGCGTTGCCCTTCCATGGCCAGCTCGAGCCGGCGTTCGTACCGCACGGCCGTTCGGGCAAAGGCCTGAACGGTCCACGGCGTGGTGTACTGGCCGATCTTGTAGTACGCCCACGGTGTCATCAACGTATCGCGACTGGCTCCCTGGACCAGAGGCAAGGCGATTTCATCGTGCCCCACGCATGTGGGATACCGGTTGGTCAGTACGGTATCGGTGGACCCCGACCCACACCCCTCGGCGGTCTTCCCGGCTCGTGCTCGGATTTGATTGACGATTAATCTCGCGCTGTCGAGTTGCCCCGTCTCGACATACGCTTCGGCCAAGAGCAACAGCAAGTCCGCATAGCGGTACATGTGAATGTGCACGGAGTTCAATTGGAACGAGTTCCAACCGACGGGACTCTGCGCGCCGCTGCGTTTTTCGTGGACGTTCTTCTTGGGACTGTACGGACCCGAGTACGACCGGTCCCTGATGAAAGCCTTGCTGTGCAGCCCCCAGTCCTTGTAGGGCACGCCATCCCTGCCGGCCGTCCAGTCCAGCCGCGGATCCACGGGAACGGTCGTGTTCGCGGAGAAACTGGTGTCCAGCGTGTTCCACGCCGCACTCGTCACGGCCAAGGGCAGGCCGCTGTCGTTCACGGCGAAGAAATTGACGAGGTTTTGGGACGGCTGGTGAAAGCCACAGCAGAACGGATCCACGTACGGGAAATTGAGGCGTTCGCCATAGTTGGAATTGTTCCCATTGGGCTCTCCATCGTTGATGGAGGCTTCATAGGCCAGGATGGTTTCCTTGCCGTTGGCGAACTGTGAAAAGCCCGTCCAGACGTGATCGAAGCTCGTTTCCAGAGCGAAGCGTCCGCCGTTCGAGTCCCGCACCTCCCGCAGGGTCGTCAAGGCACCGGCGTAGTCGCCCCGGTACATCTGCACCCTACCTTTGTAGGCGAGGGCTTTCCACTTCGTCGCGCGTCCCGCCTGTGAGTTCCTGGGGTCCGCGGGGAGCAACGCGAAGGCCGTGTCGAGGTCTCGTATGATGAGCTTCGCCGCGGAATCCACGCCCAGATTGTTCGGCTTGTTGAAATCCGCATCGGTCTCGAAGTAGTAGGGAATATTCCCCCACATCCGCCAGGCTTCGAAGTGATAATGCGCCCGGAGAAACAGTGCCTCGCCCTTGATCGAGGCCGCGTCGCTCGGCGAGATCCCACTCACCTTGCTCAGCAGGCGCAACGTCGCGTTGCTGCGGACCACCCCTTCCCACACCGCCCGCCACTTATCGTTCAAATAGCCCTCGGCGAGACCCGTCCCCCAGTTGTAGAGCTCGATGTCCGCGATGGGGGCCTGATCGTTGGCGTCGGATCCCTTGTGGGCATCATCGCTCGTGACGCTCCCCCAGACCCAGTTGCTTGCCGCGGATCCCCAAGCACCACCGACGGCGTTGTTCCAGTCCAACGCTCGGTACGCGGCGATCAAGGTGCCCTCGACGCCCGCCTGGTTCGACAGAGTCGTTTGATCCAGCGCCCCTTGTGGGGCGACATCGAGAAAGTCCTTGCAGCTGTAGGTGACGCCGCCGACAAGGATCAGGAACGCCGTCCCGACCAGCAGGTTGTGCCCAGTGCGCATGTTCATCGTCGTCCGTTCCTCGAGAAAAGGCGTTCCCTAGAGCGTGGTGCTGAAGCCCACGCTGATCATTCGGTTGCTCGGATACGAACCCCGATCGACACCCCGATACTGGTCTCTGATGTCAAAGCCGCCCGGTCCGGTGATGTTGGCCGCGGGCAACGACGGATCGAGACCCGAGTACCCGGTGATGGTGAACAAGTTTTCCGCCTGGAGATAGATTCTCGCCGCTGGTATCCAGCGGATCAGGCCCGGAGGCACCGTGAATCCAATCTGCAAATTGCGCAGCCGGACGTACGTTCCGCTCTCGATGTAATAGCTGCTGAACTGGTTGCTGAAGCCGTCGCTCACATCGAGCCGCGGATACGCGGCGCCCGGGTTTGTCACCACGCCGGGGCAGCTCGTACCGGCACAGGGACCATTCAGCACCACGGAGTTGGTCAGCAGGTCGCGTCGGACGTTGGTGTCGAACACGCGGAACACGTACCAATACTTCTGGTAGTTGAAGATCTGGTTGCCGAAGGACCCGAACAGGGTCGCGCTCAAGTCCCACGCTCCCCAGCGCAGCCCGAGATCGAGGCCGCCCGTGAATTTGGGATGGGGACTGCCGATCACCGCGCGGTCAGCCGAGGTGATATGGTGGTCGCCATTCACGTCCAGGAACTTGATCCGGCCGGGACGAGCGCCATCGGCCCAGCATTGCCCCAGCGGGTCCCCGGTGCCGCATTGGGCGGCGTCGAGCGAATCCCGATAGTAGCCATTCGCCACCAGGCCGTAGAACGCCCCAATGGGATCGCCCACCTGGTTGATAGTGGCATCCTGCTCGCGGGTGTATATCGGACCGAAGAAATACGTGGCCGACCCATCGAGTTTCTCGACCTTGTTGGTGTAATGGCTGCCGTTGAAGGTCACATTCCAGAGCTTGCCCTCGCCCAGGTTGCCAGAGTAGCCGAGGGAAAACTCGATACCCTTGTTGCTCATCCTGCCGATATTGATGAAGGGGGCGGCTGCCGTGCCCGCAGTGCCCGGAAGCGCGGGCGGAAACAGCAGATTGTCCGTCTTCCGATTGTACACGTCGATGCTGAAATTCCCCTTGCCTTGGAACAACCCGAGATCCAACCCGACGTTCACCGATTTGTTCTCTTCCCACTTCAAGTCCGGGTTGCCCAGTGCGGTCTGCCGGTAGCCCGGCAGCACCGTGCTGCCGGTTCCCGCGATGTTGTAGAAGGTGGCTCCCACTTCGCCACCAAATTGGTCTTTCGTGCGACCCGAAGGGATGTTCTGATTGCCGGTGATGCCCCACCCGAAGCGGAGCATGGCGTTCGAGATGAAGTCGTTGCCGGCGAGGAACGATTCCTGGGACAAGCGCCAGCCCGCGCCGATGGCGGGGAAGGTTCCCCAGCGGTGCGCCGGGCTCACCCTCGAGGAGCCATCCCGTCGCAGGGTGAAGCTCAGGAAATAGCGCTCGGCGAAATTGTAATCGAGCTTGCCGAAGTACGACAACAACGTGCCGATGTCGCCGCGGCTGTTCACGTTCTTCGTCTTAGCGTCACCCAGCGCATCGGTGATGTAGCGGTAGTCTATACCTGTGTTGAGAAGGTTGGAGAGGGTTCCGTTGATGCCCCGGTTCGCGTTGCGGTTCGCTTCCTGGCCGAGCAACACCGCGACGTTGTGCTTGTCGAACGTGCTCACGTAATTCAGCGTGTTGCTCCAGGTCCACTCCACAAATGAGCTGAAGTCCTGAGCGACCTGACTGGCGGTGACGGGTTCTTTGTTCTCCGGCGTGGTGGGCGTGAAGGTTCTCACAGAGCCCTGGCCCACGTTGAACCCGAATCTCGTTTTCGCCGTGAGGCGGTGGGTCAGGTCCAGGCCGCCGAACACATTCCCAAAGATCCGGCCGTTGGTGTTGCGATCGTCCTTGTGACTCCAGGCGTATCCCAGCGGATTGGACTGATTGGCGATGGATTTCTCGGAGGCGAAGTGGCCGGCGATGTCGTACACGGGCACGACCGGCTGCATCAGGATGTTCTTGCCGAGGATGCCGTCTTCGGCATAGCCACCGGGGTCGTTCGCGAGCCCGCCGTACGACTGC
>QHUU01000082.1 GCA_003222155.1 Gemmatimonadota bacterium
TTTTTCGGGTAGGCAGCCTCGTCTGTGCGGCCGAGGCGGAACGGGTCCGTGAGATCCTGCCTTGGCTCGCGCCCACGCGCATTCCCGGCGCCCCGCCGGTCGTGGCGGGCCTGGTCAACGTACGGGGGACTCTGGTCACGGTCGTCGAGGGGTGGCGGGCGCTGCGCCAGCCCGAGCCGCCCGGCGATGCGGGTCCGGCGACCACGGTCGTGCTCGAGGTGGGCCGCGGGAAGAAGGTCCTCGGCTTCACGGTGGACGAAGTGGTGGACCTCCTCTCCGTGGGTGGGGAGTCGCTGGAACGCCGGCAGGCGCTGCCCGGCATCGATCCGACCCTGGTGCGGGCCGTCGGGCGTCGCGCCGGTCAACTCTTCGTGGTCCTCGATACCGACGCGCTGCTAACCCCCATTCTGTCTTCCTAGGGAGGATGTGTGAGCCACACTGTCCTCGTCTGCGACGACGCCATCTTCATGCGGACGATGATCTCGGACATCCTGGCCCAGGCGGGCTTCGAGATCGTGGGAGAAGCGGAGACGGGGTCCCAGGCGGTCGAGAAGTACCGACAGCTCAAGCCCGACCTCGTCACCATGGACATCGTCATGCCGGACATGGGCGGGATCGATGCCGTGCGCGAGATCGTCAAGCAGGACCCCGACGCCAAGATCCTCATGTGCAGCGCCATGGGGCAGCAGGCGCTGGTGGTCGAGGCGATCCAGGCGGGGGCGAAGGACTTCGTCGTGAAGCCGTTCCAGCCGTCGCGCGTCCTCGAAGCCGTGCAACGAGTCCTGGGCTGATTCCATGGACCTCTCGCAGTACGCCGAGCTGTTCTTGGCGGAGAGCCGGGAGCACTTGAGCGCCTGCAACCAGCTGCTGCTGGAGTGGGAGCGCACCCCCGCCAATCCCGCACCCGTGGGTGGGCTGTTCCGCGCCGTGCACACCGTCAAGGGCATGGCGGCGACGATGGGCTACGCCCGCGTCACTGATATCGCCCACCGCACCGAGAATCTGCTCGACCTGCTGCGCCGCGGCTCGCGGCCCGCGACGGACGAGCTGTTGCAGCTCCTGTTCCGGGCGCGCGACGCGCTCGAGACCGCCGTGGAGCTGTCGGTGGTGGGACGGGAAGACGAGCTCGATGTCGCGGAGGTGGTGGCCGATCTGGAGGGCGCGGCCGCGCTGCTCGCGGGACCCGCGCGACCGACGCCGGCTGCCGCACCGACGGTCGAGCCGGCCGCGGCGTCGGGGGGGGGGCGGCTGGTGCAGGTGGCGCTGCGCGCCGAGGCGCCGCTCAAGGGCGGGCGCGCACTGCTCGTCCTCAAGCGGGCACAGGGGCTCGGGGCCGTACAGGGCGTCACCCCGCCTCAGGCGGCGTTCGAGTCGGACGACTTCGACGGCCGGTTCAGCTTCCGGCTCGACTCGCCCGCCGCCGCGGCGGAGATCGAGCGGGTGGTGCGCGGGGCGGGTGACGTGGAGCACGTGTCGGTCGGCGGTGAAGAGCGCCGCGCCGCGGCCCCGCGGGCCGCGGCGGCGGCGGGCGCTCCCCCCGAGGCGACGCCGGAGAAGAGCCGGCACATCCGGGTGGACCTGCGGCGCCTGGACGAGCTGATGGACCTGATCGGCGAGCTGGTGACGGTGCGCGGCCGCTTGAACGAGCTCGCGGCGGCGCGGCGCGATCCCGCCGTCGACGACGTGGCGATCCAGATCTCGCGTCTCTCGGCGGACCTGCAGGCCGGGATCATCCAGGCGCGCATGACGCCGGTGTGGCAGGTGTTCGACCGTTTCCCGCGCCTGGTACGCGATCTGGCGCGCGAGTTGGACAAGCAGGTGGCGTTCCGCGTGGAGGGGAAGGAGATCGAGCTCGATCGTGCCATCCTGGACGAGCTGGGCGACCCGTTGCTGCACCTGCTCCGCAACGCCGTGGACCACGGCATCGAAACGCCTGCCGAGCGGCGGCGCCGCGGCAAGCAGCCCGAGGGCGAGATCGTGCTGGCCGCGGTGCGCGAGCGGGCGAGCGTGGCGATCAGTGTGAGCGACGACGGGCGCGGTATCGACCGCGTCAGGATCCTGGAGCGGGCGCGACGCGAAGGACTGGTCGATCCCCACGCGGAGACGCTGTCGGACGACCAGCTGCTGCGGGTGCTGGCGCGTCCCGGGTTCTCCACCGCGGAGGCGGTGACCAGCGTGTCGGGCCGCGGCGTGGGGATCGACGTGGCGATGACGCGGATCCGCGCGCTGGGCGGCTCCATCGACATACGGACCGAGGCGGGCAAGGGGACGAGCTTCGTGCTGCGGCTGCCGGTGACGCTCGCGATCGTCCGGGCGCTGATCGCGGGGGTCGGCCGGGAGCGCTACGCGCTGCCGCTCACGTACGTGGCGGAGACGGTCGAATTCGGGGTGCAGCCGACCACGATCGTGGAGGGGCGCGAGGCCATCGTGCTGCGCGACCGCGTGGTCCCGCTGGTGCACCTGCGGCGCATGCTGGGCGTGAGCGGGGACGCCCCGGCGCGCTGCCCGATCATCGTGCTCGAGATGGGGGAGCGCACGAGCGGCATCGTCGTGGACGGGATGCTGGGTCAGCAGGAGATCGTCGTGAAGGGGTTCGACCCGCCGCAGGGCACGCTCCCGGTGTTCAGCGGAGCGACCATCATGGGCGACGGGATCCCGGCGTTGATTCTCGACGCCGGCGGGCTCGTCTAGGCTCGCGGGAGGGGAGGCGGTATGGAGGACGTGCGGGATCTGAAGGAGCTGCAGATCGACGCCCTGCGGGAGGTGGCCAACATCGGGGCGGGGCACGCCGCCACGGCGTTGTCGCAGCTCACGAACAGCCGGATCATGATCAGCGTGCCGCAGATCAACATCGTGCGGCTGGAGGAGGTCCCCGACCTGCTGGGTCATCCGCAGGAGGTGGTCGCCGCCGTCCTCATGCACATGCTGGGGGACCTGACCGGACGGACGCTGCTCTTGTTCCCCGAAGCGATGGGGCGGCGGTTGTGCGACATGCTGCTGCGCCGACCGATCGGCACGACCGCGGCGTTCGACGCGCTCGAGCAGTCGTGCCTCAAGGAGGCCGGCAACATTCTTGCGGGCGCCTACATGAACGCCCTGTCGGACTTCATGGGCATGCTGCTGTTGCCCTCCGTGCCGAGCCTCGTGGTGGACCTGTCGGCCGCGGTGCTCACCACCACCTACCTCAACTTCGGACACGAGCGCGACTTCGTGTTCTGCGTCGAGACCGAGTTCTCCATCGACTCGGACGAGGGGCTGCGGGGCCACTTCCTGCTGCTTCCCGACCTGGCGTCGCTCAAGGCCATTTTTGACGCCATCCGCCTGAGCTGACCCGTGACGGCGCCGGCGCTCTCGGACCGCGACCTCGCCGTCCTCCGATCCTTCGCCCGCCGGATCGACCCCTCGGACGCCGGAGCACACAACAACCTCGGCGTCCTGTACTACCAGAAGGGACTGGTCGAGGACGCGATCGCGGAGTTCACCCGCGCGCTCGAGCTCGATCCGAAGATGCAGGTCGCGCAGCGCAACCTCGAGATCGCCTATCACGACACGGGCTACTACGACCAGCGTGTGGCCCAGCTGCGGGAGCGGCTGCGCAGCGCTCCCGACGACCGCGAGGCCCGCTGGGAGCTGGGCCGCGCCTACGCGATCCTCGGCGCCCATGAAGACGCGACGACCGAGTTCGAGCAGCTGCTCGCGCATCGTCCGAACGACGTAGCCGCGATCATCCAGCTCGGGCTCGCGGAAAAGAACCGCGGGCGCCCGGAAGCGGCGACGGAGTGGTTCCTGCGCGCCGTCGAGCTCGAGCCCGAGTCGAGCGTCGTGCACTTCTACCTGGGCGAGATCTACTA
This sequence comes from Gemmatimonadota bacterium, assembly GCA_003222155.1. Lineage (GTDB taxonomy): Bacteria > Gemmatimonadota > Gemmatimonadetes > Gemmatimonadales > GWC2-71-9 > AG41. The sequence goes on from QHUU01000082.1 coordinate 3,852, forward strand.
CAACCGTGGCTTGAACGCGGAGGCGCTCGCGGCGCTCGAGCGGGCGGTGGCGCTGAACCCCGACAACGCCAACGCCCATTACCTGATGGCTTTCGTTCTGGGCGACCTGGGCCGCCATCAGGACGCCCGGGCCGCGTCGAAGCGCGCGATCCAGCTCAATCCCCCGCTGGCGCGCGCTCAGACCAATCTCTCGATCGAGCGCTACAACGCCGAGCGCAAGAGCCAGGAACGGCGCCAGCGGCTCGCGCCCGAGCCGCAGGTGGTGGAGGGGAACGAGCTGGCGCACTACAACCTCGGGCTCGCCTTCCGGCAGAAGGGCTATTACAACGAAGCGCTGCGGGAGTACCGGCTGGCGCTGGAGCGCGGCGAAGACCGGCGGCTGACGCTGCAGGCGATGGCGGAGGTGCATCTCCTGAAGCACGACTTCGCCGCGGCGCTCGAGCTGTACGACACGCTGCTGCGCGAGGTCCCGGACTCGCCCAAGCTGTGGAACGAGCGCGGGGTCGTACTGCACCAGGCGGGCCGCACCGACGAAGCGCTGGCCTCTTACCGGCAGGCGGTGGAGGTGGACGCCCGGTATGCGCTCGCCTGGAACAACCTCGGCGTGGTACAGGCGCACAAGACCGCGGCCGACGCCGCAATCGAGTCGTTCCGGACCGCGCTGCGACTGCAGGGCGCGTTCAGCGCGGCGCGCCTGAACCTGGCGCTGCTGCTCTACCAGCTACGCCGCTTCCAGCTGGCGCTCGAGGCGTACCGTCAGGTGCTGTCGGGCGAGCCCGGCTCTGCCCCGGCCTGGAACGGCGTCGGGCTGGTGCTGGTGGAGCTGAAGCGCTTTCCGGACGCGCGCAACGCGTTCGTGCGGGCGGTGGAAGCGGACCCCGCCCACGCGGGGGCGCACTACAACCTGAGCTTCACCCTGTCGAACCTCGGCGACTTCGACGGCGCGCTGCGCGCCACCAAGCGCGCCTTGGAGCTGGATCCCTACTACGTCTCGCAGAAATTCACGCTCACGATCGACCTCCAATACGAGAAGACCACGATCGGGATCGCCCCCGAGATTTCGGCCGATGTCACCGCCGAGACGATCGGCGAGGACTTCAATTTCGATCAGCGGCTGCTGGACAACATCTTCCAGGAGCTCGCGCCCGCCGCTCCCGAGCCGCCGGCGGGGAAGGCGGCCGACGACCCGCTGGCGCTGGCGCGCGACTACGTGAGCAAGGGGTTGATGGACGTCGCGGCGGCGGAGGCGGTGCGCGCGGTGCAGCGGGGCGCCAGCCGCGCCGACGCGGCCGTTCTGCTGGGAGACATCTTCGCGAAGCGGGGCCTGCACGGCGAGGCGCTCGAGCGCTACCGCGAAGCGCGCGCGCTCGAGAGCGATCGCGTCGAGGCGCGCCTCGGCGAGGTGAAGGCGTTGTTCGCTCTGGGCGGCCGCCGCGCCGATGAGGCGCACGCGCTGGCCGAGGAGCTGCTCGTGCTCGCCCCCGACCACGTGGATGCGCTGGTGGCGGTGGCGCGGGGGCGGGCCGCGGCGGGCGACGCGGCCGGAGCGCTCACGGTGCTGCAGCAGGCACAGACGCGGGCGCCGGGACGCGCCGACCTGCACAAGCTCCAGGGGGACGTGGCCACCAAGGTCGGCGACAAGCAGGGCGCGCTCGCCGCCTACCGGGCGGCGCTCGAGCTCGACCCGGGCTACGTCCAGGTGTGCGTGGATCTCGCCCGGCTGCACGAGGAGAAAGAAGACTGGAGCGCCGCGCAGCAGGCGTACGAGCGGGCGCTCGACGCGCTCCCCACCTTCCACGAGGCGGCGCTCGCGCTCGCGGACCTGCTGCGGCGCACGGGACGCGCGCGCCAGGCGGTGGTGCGGCTCGCGGAGATGCTCGAGCAGGACCCGTACGACCTCCCAGCCCTGCTGCTCCTGGGACGTGCGCTGCTCGACGACAAGCGCGACGCGCAGGCCCTCGAAGCGTTCCGCCGAGCCCTGAAATTCGACCCCGAGCAGGTGGAGGCGTTGTTCCAGCTGGGCATCGTGCTCGCGCGGGTGCATCGCTACGGCGAGGCGGTGGAAGCATGGGAGAAGGTGACGCGCCTCGACCCCGGCAGCCCGTTCGCGCAGCGAGCGCGCGTGCACGCCCGCACCGCGCTCGATCTCCGGCACATCTTCGACTCGGACGCGGCCTGATGGCGATCGAGGGACCGCTCCGCGAGCTCGGCATCCACGACGTGTTCCAGCTGCTCGACCTGAGCCGGAAGACGGGCGTGCTGCGTGTCACCTCGGAGCTGCGCCACAACGCCGGTACGGTGTCCTTCGAGGGCGGCACGATCATCTTCGCCGAGATCCGCTCGAATCCGCACCCGCTCGGGGCGCTGCTCTTGCGCACGGGCAAGATCACCGACGCGGACTTGGAGCGCGGCCGCGACATGCAGCAGCGGCAGGGCGACAAGCGCCGGCTCGGCGAGATCCTCGTCTCGCTCGGCGCCATCACGCCGAGGGAGCTCGAGCGCCAGGTGCGCTTCCAGATCGAGGAAGTCGTCTTCGAGATGATGAGCTGGCGCGAGGGCTACTTCTCGTTCACCGAAGGCCCGCTCAGCGACGTGCCGACGGATGCGATGGTTCGCATCCCCACCGAGGCCCTCCTGATGGAAGGTGCCCGGCGCATCGACGAGTGGTCGCGGATCGAAGGTCGGATTCCGCACTTGGGGGTCGTGCCGGCGCTCGCCCCGCCGCAGCAGGGCGATGCCGGGGACCTCGATCTGCTGCCGCCCGAGTGGGAGATGCTGGCAGCCATCGACGGCCAACGCGACGTGCGCGCCATCGCCGCCGCGCTCGGCCGCTCCGACTTCGAGGTGGCGAAGACGCTGTTCGGGCTCGAGAGCGCGGGGGTGATCGTGCTCGCCGACCCCGGCACCACCAAGCGCGAGCGGACCACGCTGGCCGCCGATCTGGCCGAGCTGGTCGCCCGGGCCGAAGACGCGCTGGCACGGCGCGATCTGGAGGAGGCGCGCGGCGTGGCCGAACAGGCGGCGGGGGTTCATCCGCACGATCCCGACGTGCACCTGTTGCTCGGTCGCATCGCGCTCGCCGCAGGACGGGGCTCCGACGCGGTGGAAGAGCTGCGGCGCGCGCTGCGGCTCGATCCCCTGGGCGTCGCGGCGTACCGGCTGCTGGGCTACGCGCTCGTCGCGACCGGCCGATTCGCCGAGGCCCTGGACCAGTGGGACCAATGGGAGCGCCTGGCGCCGCGCTCGGAGACGGAGCTGGCTCGGCTCGACGAAGTGCGCCGCGCGCGCGCCGCCGCTCAGACGCTCGCCGGTGCGGGGACGCATGGCTGACGACGTCAAGGCGCTCTCGGCCGAGCTGGCGCAAGACCCGGACAGCCTGGTGTTCCTGCGCCTGGGCGAGCTGCTGCGTGCCAAAGGGCAGCTCGACGCCGCCCATCGCGTCGCCCTCACGGGCCTCGAGCGCCACCCGCATCTCGCGGACGCGCACGACCTGTACGCGCGCATTCTCGCCGACAAGCACGACTTCGAGCGCGCCTTCGACGAATGGGACATGACGCTGCGGATCGCTCCCGACCATGTGGGAGCGCTGAAGGGGCTCGCGTTCCTCTATTTCAAGGTCGGCGACGTGCAGCAGGCCGCCGCCCATCTGGAGGCGGCGCAGCGCGTCGCCCCGGACGATCCCGGGATCGTCCAGGCGCTGGCGCTGGCGCACGGCGGCGAGGGCGGTCCAGGTCCCGCATCCCCCGCACCGGAGCCGATGGCGTCTTCGCCGGCGGCGCAGCCGCTCGAGGAGGCCCGCGTATTCGCCGGACTGGAAGGGGCCCAGGAAGGCCTGCTGCTGCTCGACCCGTCGGGCCGGGTGCTGGGTGGCGCGCTCAAGGACCCCGCCGGCCGGGACGTGACGGACGCGGTGGCCGCCTACCTGGCGGGCGTGTCGCAGGAGGCGGGCCGCGCCGCCAAGCTGCTCGGTTTGGGAAACTGGACGGGACTCGCCGCGGAAGGCCAGCACGGCCACGTGCATCTCACGCCGCCCACGGGGTCGGCTCTGCTCCTGGTGGTGCGTGAGCGCGCGGTCCCGATGGGGCGTCTCGCGATCATCGCCCAGCGCGCAGCCGTCGCGGCGCGACGCTGGCTGGAGGCGCAAGCGTGACCTCGGCCCCTGCGGCATACGGTCGCGTGCTGGATCTCGTGACGCGCGTCCGCGGGGTGCGCGGCGCGATGCTGGTCGCGGGCGACGACGGGCTCGTCGTCGCCGAGCAGCTGATGGAGGGGATCAAGGGGCCGGCCGTGGCGGCCCTCGCCGCGAGTCTCGCCAGCCGGCTGCGTCGCGCGATGGAGGCGGCGGGCGTAGGGGCGGGCCAGTTCTGGCATCTCCAGGCGGAGCAGGGAGCGTTGCTGGTCGTGCCGGCGCCGTCGGGGGTCGTGGTGGTCGCCGTGGCCGAGCCCGACGTCAACGTGGGCCTGGTGCGGCTCGAGCTGCTGCGCGCGGCGGAGGCGGTGGGATGACGACGCGCGCGATCGAACCGTGGATCTTCGAGCCGCTGGTCAAGTTCGTGAAGGAAGCCGGGGCGCGCCTGGTCCTGTTGATGACCTCGGCCGGACAAGTGCTCGCGCAGCACGGGTTCTCGCGTGCGGTGGACGTGATGTCGGCCGCGGCGCTCGGCGCCGCCATCATGGCCTCGACCGACGAGATCGCCCGGCAGCTGCGCCAGCCGCCGTTCGCCGCACTCAATCATCAGGGCGAGCGGCACGGCATCTTCCTGGCCGCCGTCGCGACCGGGCGCGGCCGGCTGGTGGCGCTCGTCGTGTACGATCTCGACGTTTCGTCGCTCGGCCTGGTGCAGTTATTCTTCGAGCAGCTCGCCGTCGATCTGCAGGCGGCGAGCCCCAAGGACAGCGTGCCCAAGCAGGTGCTCGCGGCGGACTTCGAGCGCGAGCTGAGCGACAGCCTGAACACGCTGTTCGGGAGATAGCCTCGTGTCCCTGGTCAACTTCACGACGCGCGAGATCACCTGCAAGATCGTCTACTACGGGCCCGGCCGCTCGGGGAAGACGTCCAACCTGCATTACGTCTACGGCCGCGTGCCGGACTCGCGGCGCGGCCGCATGGTCTCCCTGGCCACGCAGACCGACCGCACGCTGTTCTTCGATTTCCTGCCCATCGACCTGGGGCAGATCTCCGGGTTTTCCACCCGGTTCCAGCTCTACACCGTGCCGGGCCAGGTGTATTACAACGCGACGCGCCGGCTCGTGCTGCAGGGAGCGGACGGCGTCGTGTTCGTGGGGGACAGCCAGGCGCGCCAGCTCGACGAGAACGTGGAGAGCCTGCAGAACCTGCAAAGCAATCTGCTCGAGCACGGGGTAGACATCCGCACGATTCCCCTGGTGCTGCAGTACAACAAGCAGGACTTGCCGCGGGAGCTGATCCTCTCGCCCGCCGATCTGGACGACGCCCTCAACTTCCGCAGCCTGCCGAGTTTCAGCGCGGACGCCCTGCACGGCAAAGGGGTATTCGAAACGCTCAAGGGCATTTCCGAGCTGGTGCTCAAGAAACTCGCAGCGGGGACGGCGGCGTGACGAGCGCCCTCAACTCCAAGTATTCGTTCGACACGTTCGTGGTGGGTGCCGCGAACCGGCTCGCCGTCACGGCGGGGCGGACGGTGGCGGAGAACCCGGGCTCCGCGTACAACCCGCTGTTCATCTACAGCGGGTCCGGTCTGGGGAAGACCCATCTCCTCATGGCGGTGGGTCACGCCGCGAAGAAAGTGGCTCCTGCGCTGAACATCGAGTACCTCACGCTGGACGAGTACGTCGAGGCGTTCCACGCCGCCATCGCGGCGGGGCAGGGCGATGCGTTTCGCCGCCGCTTCCAGAACGTGGACGTGCTGCTGGTGGACGACGTGCAGTTCCTCACGAACCGCAAGGAGATGCAGTCCGAGTTGTTGCGCCTGACGGAGGCGCTGCAGGTGGGGGGGCATCAGATCGTGCTCACCAGCGACCGTCCGCCGCCCGAGATCGCCGATCTGGACGAGCGCCTGATCTCGCGGCTCTCGGGCGGCCTGGTGGTGGACATCGGGGCGCCGGATTACGAAACGCGGGTCGCGATCCTGCGCCGGAAGGCCGACGAGCGCGGGGCCAAGTTCGAGCCGGGCGTGCTCGAGACGGTCGCGGGCGCGGAGTCCGGCAACGTGCGCGAGCTGATGGGCGCGCTCAACCGGCTCGTGGCATTCCAGGCGGTCAACGACCGGTCCATCAACGCGGAGACGGCGAAACAGCTGCTCGGCATCGGGGCGGAGGCCGCGAGCGCGCCCGGCGGCGGCGGCAAGGGGACCGCGCGGGAAGGCGCGGCCCCCGGGCCCCGGGCGGGCGACGAGTTCGGCGACTTCCTCGCCGACGTGACCGTCACCGTGGGGAAAGCGGTCGAAGCGTGGCGGGCGCGGGTCGGTGAAGCGGTGCTGCGGTGGGAGGGCGAAGGGTATCGCACCCGGCGGCTCGAAGCGCTGCTGGAGCGGGATACGCCCGCCGCCGTGGACGCGGTGATCGCGGCGTTCACGCAGGACGTGGAGCGTCTCAAGGAGCTCGAGGCCGAAGTGGCGGAGCTCGACCCCCAGGCCGCAGGGCAGAGCGTGTTTCGCGACCCGGAGCGGCTGAGGGAGGCGGAGGAGGTGGCGGCCAAGGTGCGCGACGGCGCCGCGCCGCCCCCGGCCCCGTCGGCCGCGTTCCCGCTCGCGGCGTACGCGGTGGGGCCGTCCAACGAGGTCGCGGTGAGCGCCGCGCGCGCGGTGCTGAAGCAGCCGGGCAAGAAGTACAATCCGCTCGTGCTGGTGGGCAAGAGCGGCCTCGGGAAGACGCATTTACTCAACGCGATCGGTCTCGAGCTCGCCCGCGGCAAGCGCGCCGTGGTGGCGTGTCTCTCGACGCAGGCGTTCGTGGACGAGCTGATCGCGGCGATCGACGGCGACCGTGTGGACTGGTGGCGCGCGCGCTACCGCCGTGCGACCGCGCTGCTGCTCGACGACATCCATCTCATCGCGGGCAAGGAGCGCACGCAGGAGGAGCTGTTCAACCTGTTCAACCTGCTCCAGGACAAGGAGCGGCAGCTCGTCTTCACGGCGCCGGCTCAGCCGCACACCCTCCCCGGCCTGGAAGAGCGCATCGCGTCGCGGCTCGCCGGCGGGCTGGTGGCGGAGCTCAAGGAGCCCGACCGTGAGGTGAAGCGGGCCGTGCTCGAGCGGATGCTGAGCCAGCACGGCGCCAGCCCGGATCCGGCGCTCGCGGACTACCTCGCCGACCGCCCGGCGGACTCGGTGCGCGGCCTCGTGGGCGAGCTGCAGCGCGTCGTCGGCGCGGCCGCCGCCCAGGACGGTCCGCTCACGGCGGGGCTGGCGCGCGAGGTGCTCGAGGGCCAGGCGCCGCGCGACAGCCGGCGCTCCGCCGGCTTCCGCACGTCGGGCATCGTGGTCTCGAGCCTGGGCGGCATCAAGAGTCGCGAGAAGATGGTGTGGGATTGGAGCGACGTCGCCGACCGCGTGATCGAGGAGTTCCGCTGATGGCCATCAAGGGATCGCTCAAGGAAGCGTCGCTCCCCGACGTGCTCCAGCTGCTCGCGCTGGGGCAGAAGACGGGGTGTCTCTCCATCGCCGACCGCTCCAACTTCGGCTACATCTACTTCGACAAGGGCCGCATCTGCTACGCGTCGATCGTCAACCGGCGCGATCGTCTCGGCGACATCCTGGTCAAGCACTCCAAGATCACGCAGGCGCAGCTCGACTCCGCCGTGCACCGCCAGACCAAGGAGCACGGCAAGAAGCTCGGCGAGGTCCTGGTCGGCATGGCGGTCATCACGCAGGCCGATCTGGAGCGCTACATGCGCGTGCAAATCGAGGAGTCCGTCTACTACCTGTTCACCTGGACGCAGGGGACGTTCAACTTCGAGGCCGACGTGCGCCCCGAGCGTCAGGACTTTCTCGTCTCGATCACCCCCGAGTCGCTGCTGCTCGAGGGAGCGCGCCGCGTGGATGAGTGGAGCCTGATCGAGAAAAAGATCCCCGGGTTCGATCTGATTTTCGTCCTGGACAAGGACCGGCTCGCCATCAGCGAAGCCCAGCTGACCGACACGCAGCAGCGCATCCTGCCGCTGCTCGACGGGTCGCGCGACGTGCATCACGTGATCGAAGACTCTGGGCTGGGCGAGTTCGAGATCGGGAAAGCGCTGTACGGGCTGATCACCGCGGGGTTCGTGCACCGCGCGGGCCGCACCGCGTCGGCCGCGGATGCGCAGATCACCGACGCGCGGGTGGAAGAGCACCGCAATCTCGGCGTCGCCTTCTACAAGACCGGGATGCTGGACGAGGCGACGCGCGAATTCCGCCGGGTCGCCGAGCTGCGCGCGGGGGAAGCGAACGCCCATTTCTACATCGGCCTCGTGGCCCTGAAGCAGGCGCGGTGGCGCGAGGCGATGGAGGCCCTGCGGCTGGCGGCGGAGAAAGGCGGCAACCGGCCGGCGGTGTTCCACAATTTGGGCTTCGCGTACGAGCAGCTGGGCCGGCTCGACGAAGCCGAGGCCGCCTACGGCGAGGCGGCGACGCGCGCGCGGACCGATGCGAAAGTGTATCTGGGGTGGGGGGTCGTGGCGCTGAAGCGGGGCGACTACGCAGGCGCCGCCGGCCGGCTGGATCGGGCGCGGGAGCTGTTCGGCAAGGTGCCGCCGCCGGCCTGGTTCTGGGCGCGCACGCTCAGCGCCGCGGGGGCGGGGGAGTTCGAGCTCGCCGAGGAGCTGGCCGAGGAGGGGGCGGAGGCGTTCCCGTCGCACGCCGCGCTCCAGAACAACCTGGCCGTGCTGAAGGAGCTCGCCGGGGACCTGACGGGGGCAGAAGACGTGGTGCGCGCGGCGCGCAAGAACGAGCCCTCGCTCCCGCAGCTGTCCAAGAACCTCGGCGACCTGGCGTATCGCGCGTCGCGCTACGACGAAGCCTGGGACGCCTACCGGCGCGCGGTGGAGCTGGCGCCCGACCTGGGCGACGACGTGTACTTCAAGCTCGGCAACATCGCGTACAAGCGGAACGACCGCGGGCTCGCGTCCCAGCTGTGGCGCCAGGCGCTCGAGATCAACCCGAAGCACGAGCTCGTCAAGGCGAATCTGGACACGTTGAGCGCGCTGTCGTGACGGCGGGGCAGGACGAGCGGGCGTTCCGGGCGCTTACCCAGAAGATCACGCGGGCGCGGGGCCTCGCGTGCGACAGCTACAAGGACCGCTGCCTGCGCCGCCGGATCGCGGTGCGGATGCGCGCGCGCGGCGTCCACACGTTCGACGACTACAGCCGGCTGCTCGATCAGGACCAGCGCGAGTACGATTTGCTGCTCGACGCGCTCACCATCAACGTCACGAAGTTCTTTCGCAACGTGGAAACGTGGCGCGCGCTCGCGCCGTGGCTCGAGAAGCTGTGGGTCGCGCGCCGGGGCGAGGTGCGTGTCTGGTCGGCCGGATGCGCGTCGGGAGAGGAGCCGTACACCGTGGCGGTGGCGCTGGCCGAGGCGGCGCGCCGCCTGGGCCAGGAGCAGCTGCTCGCCCGCGCCCGGGTGGAGGCGACGGACATCGACCGCGCCAGTCTCGAGCGCACCCGCGCCGCGCAGTATCCCGACGCGGCGTTCAGCGAGATGCCTCCCGAGCTCGTGGCCCGCTATTTCACGGCGCCCCCGCGGCAGCCGGCACCCGAGCTGCGGCGTATCGTGCACGTCGCGAAGCACGACCTCACGAGCCAGCCGCCGCCCGCGCCGCCCTACGATCTCGTCGTCTGCCGCAACGTGGTGATCTACTTCGACCGCGCCATGCAGGAGCGCCTGTTCACGCTGTTCGCCGACGCGCTCGCGCCCGGCGGCGTGCTGCTGCTCGGCAAGGTCGAGACGCTGTTCGGTCCGGCGCGCGAGCGCCTGGTGCTCGAAGAGCCGCGCGAGCGGATCTATCGAAGGGCCGGCGCATGAGCGGCCCCCCTCAGGCCGCGCCGCTCGAAACGATCGTCAAAGTGGCCGACTGGGCCGCCGGCCGGACGGACGCGGTGCTCGTCACGCTGGGGCTCGGGTCGTGCGTCGCGATCATGCTGCACGATCCCCACGCCTGCGCCGGCGCGATGGCGCACATCCTGCTTCCCTCCAAGAGCCTGGCCCGCGACGCCACCAATCCCGCCAAGTTTCCCGAGACCGCGGTGCCGCTGCTGGTGCAGCGGCTCGCGACGCTCGGCGCCGACCCCCGGCACCTCGTCGCCAAGCTCGCGGGTGGCGCGAGCATGTTCGCGCAGCTGATGACGCCGGGTTCCGTGCAGATGGGGGAGCGCAACATCGCCGCCGCCCGCGACGTGCTGCGTCGCGCCGGAATCCCGGTGACGGCCGAGGCGGTGGGCGGGGGCGCTGGTCGCTCGGTGCGGTTCCACGTGGCGGACGGACGGGTCGAAGTCCGGTCGGTCGGCACGGATGCCATCGTCATCTGACCGCCGCCCCGGCATCCTCGTCGTGGACGACAGCGCCCTGATGCGGCGCGTGTTGAGCGACGTGCTGGGCGCGGCCGAGGGCATCGCGGGGGCGGGGGAGTTCCGCGTGGTCGCCACCGCGCGCGACGGCTTCGACGCGGTGCGCAAGGTGCATCAGTTCGATCCCGACGTCGTCACGATGGACCTCGAGATGCCGGAGCTCGACGGGCTGGGCGCCATCGGCTACATCATGTCGGAAGCGCCCCGCCCGATCGTCGTCGTGAGCGCGCACGCGGGGCCCGGCACCGGCGCCGCGATCCGCGCCCTGGAGCTCGGCGCCGTGGAGATCGTCGCGAAACCGGACGACGCAAACCGCGCCGCGCTCGAGCGCATGGCCCCCGAGCTGCGCAGCGCCGTGCGCCGGGCGCTCGCCGCCGACGTGTCGCACGTCTCGGTCATGGCCCGGCCGCCCGCGCCGGTACGGCGCGCTCCCGAGAAGGGACTGCGGCCCCGGGCGCGGCTCGCGGTCGCCATCGCGGCGTCCACCGGAGGGCCGCGCGCCCTCGCGGAAGTGATCCCGCGCCTCCCCACCGGCCGCGCGGCCGCGGTGCTCGTCGTGCAGCACATGCCGCCCCGGTTCACGCGCTCGCTCGCCGAGCGGCTCGACTCGCTCTCCGCGCTGCGCGTGGTCGAGGCCGACGACGGGGCCCCCGTGGTCGCGGACACGGCGTACGTGGCCCCGGGCGATTATCATATGCGAGTGGTCCCCGCCGCCGAAGGTCCCATCATCGCGCTCGACCAGGAGCCGCCCGTGTGGGGTGTGCGCCCGGCCGCCGACCCCCTGTTTCGCTCGGTCGCGCAGCTGTTCGGCCCCCGGAGCATCGGCGTCGTGCTCACCGGCATGGGGCGCGACGGCGCCGAGGGCGTGCGCGCGATCCGCGCGGCGGGGGGCGGAGGGATGGCCCAGGACCGCGGCTCGGCCGTGATCGCCGGCATGCCGACCGCGGCGGTGCAGATCGGCGGCGTGGATGCCGTGTTTCCCCTCTCCGAGATCGCCGAGCGGATCGCCGCGGACCTGGTCGTACGGGGGGCGGGTATGGCGGACAAGGGGCGCGCGTGAGCCGGGGTTATCTGCTGGTTCGCGTGGAGGGCCGGCCCTACGGGTTGCCGCTCGCCCGCGTGCTCGAGGTCAGCGACCTGGCCGAGGTACTCGACGTGCCGCGCGCGCTGCCGGCGATGCGTGGCCTCACCCCGGTGCGCGGACGCCTGGTGCCGGTGGTGCATCTCGGCGCCTTGATGAGCGACCGGGTGCCCCCGGCAGAGCGGGGGCGCACGGCGGTGCTGGTGCAGATCGGGGCGGGGGAAGGCGTGCGCCAGGTGGCCTTCGAGGTGGAGGACGCCGACGACGTGGTGCGTGAGGCCGCGCTGCCGGTGCCGCGGGGCGAATCGCTGCCGTGGGCCTCGGGCGTGGCGCGCCGCCGCGGCGTGCTCGTGCCGATTCTCGATCTGGACGCGTTGGGAGACCGCATCGGATGACCGGGGGCGACGACGTACAGCTCGTCACCTTCAAGGTGGCGGGGCAGGACTTCGCCTTCAACATCTTCCAGGTGGAGCGAATCCTGCGCTACGAGGCGCCCGCACCGCTCCCCAAGGCCCCCGACTTCCTGGAGGGCGTGCTCCAGTACCAGGGAGCCGCCATCCCCCTGGTGGATCTGCGGAAGCGGCTCGGCGTCCCGGCTCCGCACCGCGAGGAGACCCGCAGCGTGATTCTGGAGTGGGAAGGGGGGAAGCTCGGTGTCGTGGTGGACGCCGTGACCGAGGTGCGACAGGTCGCGGCCGAGCAGATCACGGCCCCGCCCGGGATCGTGAAGGGGCTGGCGGCGGAGTACATCACGGGCCTCGTCGTGACGGACGGCCGTACGATCATCGTGCTCAATACGGCCCGGTTGCTTTCGTCGAAGGAGAAGGTCGCCCTGGATGCCGTGGTGCAGCAGCAGGCGAAGGTCTGATGGTCGATTCGCCGCTCACGGCGCTCCGGGCCGAGTACGAGCAGATCGCGCGCCGCCTCGACGGCTTGACGCACGGTGCCGAGCGCGAGGCCGTGAAGCGCGAGATCATCGCCTACTTCAAGCGGGTCGACGCGCTCATCGCTGACCTGTCGGCGCTCAAGGAGGACATCCGCAAGCTCGTCGACCGCTTCAAGCAGGTCTCCACGTCGACCGCGGAAGCGTCCGCGCCCGAGTTCACCGGCGCCCGGCCGGCGGTCCACGCCGATCACATCGGCGCGTCGACATTCATCGAAAAGGGGTGGAGCCTCATCTCCCTGGGCGACCATTCGGGGGCGATCCAGGCGCTCCAGCGGGCGCTGCAGCTCTCGCCCGGCGAGACGCAGGCCGAGTCGTTGCTCGGCTGGGCGCAGATGCTGCACGAGGACTACGACGACGCGCTCGCGACGTTCCAAAAGGTGCTGATGAAAGAGCCCGCCAATTCGCTCGCCCGCATCAACGTCGGGTACATCTGCGTGAAGAAGCGCATCTTCGGGGAAGCGATCGAGCACTTGTCCAAGGCGATCCGGCTCGACAACGACAAGAAGGCGACCCTGTACGCGCACTTCTACCTCGGGCTCGTCTACCTGCAGCGCGAGATGTACGAGGACGCGCAGACCTTCTTCCAGAAGACGCTCAAGCTCGGGCCCAATCTCATCGAGGCGTATTACGAGCTGGGTCGCGCCTACTGGTTCGCCGGCGACCAGGCCGAGGCGCAACGCACCTGGGAAGCGGGCGCCAAGGCGAACAAGTTCAACCCCTGGGGCAAGAAGTGTCAGGACACGCTCGAGCTGGCCCTTCAGGGTCGGGAGCCGCCGCGCTCCTAGTCTTCGCCTGGCTCGTCGCGCAAGGGCCGCAGCCGACGGCGGTGACGGTGGGGCGAGTCACGGCGGTGGCGTGGCCGGCACAGGGCGCGCTGGCCGCGGCACTCGCGGACGCCGCCGACCGCTCGCCGCCCTTTCCGGGTGTGGGCCCGCTTCCCGATCGCCCGATCCGCCTCATCCTCGCGCCCACCCGCGCGCGGTTCGACTCCGTGACGCGCGGCCGGCTGCCGAGCTGGAGCGACGGCGCCGCGTTCCCCGAGCGCGCGACGGTCGTCCTCCTGTCCGCCGGTCCGCCCGACCGCCTGACCGGCGCCCTGCGCCACGAGCTGGCCCATCTGGCGCTGCGCTGGCGTGTGCGTCATCCGCTGCCGCTCTGGTTCGAGGAAGGGTACGCGGCCGTCGCCGCCGGAGAGTGGGACCGGCTCGACGCGCTGCGGCTCGACTGGCAGGTGGCCCGGGGCGTCCAGCTCGACCTCGACGGGCTGGACCGCGCGCTCCGCTCCGACGCGCGCGATGCGGCGAGCGCGTACGCGCTCGCGACCACGGCGGTGCTGCTGCTCGACCGCTGGGGCGGCGCGCAGGGCCTCGGGCCCTTGATCGAGCGCCTCGGCACGGACCCGACGTTCGATGCGGCACTGCGCCAGAGCTACCACATGACCGAGGGAGACTTCGAGCTCCGCTGGCAACGCGACGTCGGGGCGCGGTACGGATGGCTCGGCTGGGCGAGCGCGGTGGGGTTGTTCTGGGCGGTCCTCGGGCTCGGGCTCGCGTGGCTGGTGCGGCTGCGGCGGCGGCGCGATCGGACGCGCCGGGCGCTGTTGGACGACGGGTGGGCGCTGCCCGACGACGATGGCCCAACTGCTTGACGACGTTGGAATTGCCGCGTAAACTCCTGCCCTTATGCCCGACCAGAGCGTGACGCGCTCGCGCCTCCATTTCGGACCCAAGAACTGGCTGTTCTTGGCGGCGGCCGTCGCGGCGCTCGGAGCCGGTTACTGGCTGCTGCACGAGGGCTCCACGACGGCCGCGCCGATCCTGCTCGTTCTGGGCTACTGCGTTTTCTTCCCGGTAGGACTCGCCCTGTAACACCCGCGGCACGAGGGGCGAATAGCTCAGCGGTTCAGAGCGCCTGCCTTACACGCAGGAAGTCGGGGGTTCGAATCCCTCTTCGCCCACTGGTGTATCAGATCGCAACGTGAGGACTGCGCGCGTGAGAATCCTGCGACTCGTGGCCGCCCTGGTGTGCATCGCCACTGCGGCCCGGGCACAAATCGCTCCACAGCAACCGACCGTAAAGGTTCTCCTCCTGCCCCTGACGGTGAAGACACCCGCCGACTCGGGGCTCAGCGTCGCCGTGATGGATGTCGCGCGCGAGAAGCTGGGCCAGTCGGCGCGCTACAAGGTGCAGGTCATTCCCAAGCCGAAGCTGTGCGAGGCGCTCGCCGCGTCGGACTACGCCTGCAACGTGCTGCTCGACGAGACGCAGGCGAATCAGCTCGCCCGCTTCCTCAACGTCAACGCCTATACGACCGGGACGCTGGAGCGCAGCGGCAACACCATCGCGGCGACCATCCGCGTGCGCGACATCGGCAGCTCAGGTCTCGCCGCCCTGTTCGCGGTGTCGAGCGGCAATCCCGGGACGGCAGCGGCCGTGGGCGAGCAGATCGCGCAGCGCCTCAACACGATCGTCCGGGCCGGCGAGCAGGCGCGCGAGTGCAACGAGCAGCGCTCCAAGAGCCAGTTTGCGCGGGCGCTCGACGCGGCCCGCAAGGCCCTCGCCATCGAGCCGAACCTCCCGGCGGCGCATATCTGCATCGCCACGGTGTACGAGGCGCAGCACATGGGCGTCGACAGCCAGCTCGCCGCCTACCAGCGGGCTTCCAAGGGCGACTCCCTGAACGCGACCGCCTGGGAGAACATCGCCCACCTCTACCAGCAGAAGGGCGACACGCTCAAGGCGATCGACGCCCTGGTTCATGAGCTCGCGGGGGAGCCGCAGAACGTGCAGCTACGCCTCGGCATCGTGGAGCTGTTACGGCAGCAGAAGCAGTACACGCGTGGCAAGGCCCTCCTCGACGAGTGGCTGGCGAAGAACCCGGGCGACCAGCGGGCGTCCGACTTCCGCCTGCGCGTGTGCATCGAAGGGGAGCTGTGGCGCTGCGTGCTGGACGGCTTCGTGGAGGCGGTCAAGAATGACTCGGCCAAGCTGGGCGACTCGAGCGTGATCAAGCCGGCGCTCGGCGCGGCGCAGCAGGTCGCCGACACGCAGCAATTGCTCTTCTTCAGCCACGCCGCGGTGCGACACTTTCCCAAGTCCGCCGTCTTCTGGAAAGCCCTCGGGTCGGCGTTCGACATGAAGGGTCAGAAGGACTCCTCGCTGTGGGCGTACAAGCAGGCGCTCGCCCTCGATCCGGCTGACGTGAGCAGCGCGTTGCTCATCGCCAAGACGATCGTGGACGGTGCGGTCTACGACACGGCGCACGCGCCGCCCAAATCCGACACGGTCGCGTTGCGGGCCTATCGCAACGCGTTCGCCGACCGCCTCGACTCGGCCCGCGTCTACCTGAATCGCGCGCTCGGCAGCGCCGATTCCACCCAGCGCCTCAATGCCATGGTCATCCTGCTCGGGGCGGGCTCCAAGGTCGCGCAGGCCGGCGCGTACGACCGGGCGTACCCGTGGCTCGATCAATTGCTGCAGGCCACGACGCCGCGCTCCCCGGCGGACACGGTCGGCCCGCGCCAGCAGATCCGCCTGCAGGCGAGCTTCTGGTACGGCGTGTCGTCCGTCGCGTCGCTCGCCGGCCCGTACTCGGCGATGGTCAAGTCGAAGAGCTGCGACGAAGCCAAGGCCATCTACGACCGGATCGCGCGCACCAAGGACGCGCTGATCGCCGGGGCGCGCGTGTCGCCCGCCTTCGTGAACACGATGCTGCAGAACGTGGCGAAATTCGAAGGCGTGATGCCGCAGGTGAAGAAGCAATTCAAGTGCAAGAATTTCTGAGCCATTGAATTGACTTCGGCACGGGCCTATATTGCGACGCTCCGTCGCAGGGGGCTGTAGCTCAGCTGGTTAGAGTGCCGGTCTGTCACACCGGAGGTCGCGGGTTCGAGCCCCGTCAGCCCCGCCTGAACCCGCCTCGCGGGACGACGCATCCGGCCCCGTCTGCCACGGCAGGCGGGGCTTTCGTTTTCGGCGAAGGGAGAGCCACGGCCAGCTACCATGTCCCCGTTCTCGCGGACGCCGTGCGTGCCTGGGCTGACGGCAGCCGCCGTGCCGTCGACGCCACCGTGGGTGGGGGCGGGCATGCGGCCCTGCTGCGCGCCGCCGGCGCCGAGGTGCTGGCGGTGGATCGTGACCCCGAGGCGATCGCCGCGGCGCGCGCCCGGCTGGGCGAAGATGGGATCCGCTACTCCACCGGACTGTTCGGCTCGGCCAAGGTGCTCGGCACCATCCAGACCTTCCGGCCGGACCGCATCCTGCTGGACCTGGGCGTCTCGTCGCACCAGCTCGATGACGACGCACGCGGGTTTACCTTTCGGCCGGGCGCACGCCTCGACATGCGGATGGCCGCGGGGTTGGGCGTGACGGCGGCGGACGTGCTCAACACCTGGCCGGCGGAGCGTCTGGCGGATGCGTTCGCGGGTCTGGCGGACGAGCGGCACGCGCAGCGCCTCGGCCGCGTGATCGTGAAGCGACGCGCCACCGCGCCGTTCGCGACCAGCGACGATCTCGTCGGAGCGATTCGCGAAGCGCTGGGCGCCCGCTCCGGGCCCGCGGACTTCGCGCGCCTGTTCCAGGCGCTGCGCATCGTGGTGAACCAGGAGCTCGAGCAGCTCGACCTGGCGCTGCCCGCGCTGCGGGCCGCGCTCGTCGCCGGCGGCCGGCTCGCCGTGATCACCTACCACTCGGGCGAGGACCGCATCGTCAAGCACACGTTTCGCGACTGGAGCAAGGCGTGCGTCTGCCCGCCGCGTCAGCCCGTGTGCACCTGCCGCGGGCGCCCGCTGGGTCGCCTGCTCACGCGCAAGCCGATCGCTCCCGCGGCGGCGGAGCTGGCCGACAATCCCCGGGCCCGCTCGGCGCGGCTGCGGGCGTTCGAGGTGGCCGACGATGGCTAAGGGTCGCCACTGGGTGGCCGCGTGGCTCGTGGCGTTCCTCGCGACCACCTGGGTCGTGTACGCGCGGCAAACGGCCGCGATCCGCGCCGCCCGCGAGCTCGCCGACCTGCGCGCCCGGCGCGCCAACCTCGACGCGCATCGCGCCGACTTGCAGCGCCGCATCCGCGCCGCGCAGGGCCGCACCGTGCTGGTGCCGCGCGCCCAGCAGCGCCTGAGACTCCACCTCCCGAGCGACAGCGAGATCATTCTCCTCCCCGCACCGGGTGGATCGCACTAGTGGCGAAGCCCGCCGTGCGCCTCCAGGTGGTGGAAGTCGGCATCTTTGTCGGGTTGGCCCTCCTGGCCGGACGCGCGGCCCAGGTGCAGATCGGGCAGGGTCGTCGCTGGGCGGAGGAGGCGCAGGCGAAGCGCACCGAGCGCATCGTACTGGCGGCGCGGCGAGGCGCGCTGCTCGATCGTCACGGGACGCCCCTCGGCCTCAGCCAGGAGACCTATCACGTCGGCGTCGCGCCCAATGAGCTGCGCGATCCCGCCGCCGACGGCGCGCTCATCGCGCGACGGCTCGGCCTCACGGCGCGCGCCTGGCAGCAGGCGCTGCACAAGCGCTACGCGTACTTCGCGGGGCCGTACAGCGGGCTGGAGGTGCAGCCGCTGCGGAGCATCCGCGGCGTGCATCTCGAGGCGGTGCTCAACCGGTTCTATCCCGCCCCTGCCCTCGCCCGCGCCACCATCGGGCGGCTGGGCGACGACGGGCATGGCGCGTCGGGGCTCGAGAAGACGCTCGACACCCTGCTCGCCGGCCGGGCGGGAGCGGCGGTGGTCCTGAAGGACCGCGAGGGCCGTGAATACGAGTCGCCGGCGCGGGTGATCGCAGCGCCAGTGCCGGGGCTCGACGTCGTGCTCACCCTCGACGCGGACCTCCAGGAGATCGGGCAGCGGGCACTGGACGACGCGGTGCGGCGCATGGACGCGGACGGCGGTGACGTCGTCATGCTCGACCCCGGCACCGGCGAGGTCCTGGCGCTCGCTTCGCGACACCGCGACGGCGACACTCGCCCGAGCGCGTTCACGGACACGTTCGAGCCGGGCTCGATCGTGAAGATCTTCGCAGCCGCGGCCCTGCTGTCGCGCCGCCGCGTGGCCCCCACCGACCAGGTCTCGGGCGAGGGGGGCAAGTACCGGCTCCCCGGTCGCACGATCACCGACGAGCAGCCGCTTCCCTCGCTGACGCTGGCGGACGCGATCCGCGTTTCGAGCAACATCGCGATGGCGAAGTTCGTGACGCGGCTCGCGCCCGCGGAGCAGTACCTGACGCTCCGCGCCTTCGGCTTCGGAGCGAATACGGGGATCGAGTTTCCAGCCGAGGCTTCGGGGCGCCTGCGGGTGCCATCCGAGTGGACCCGGCCCAGCGCGGCGAGCCTCGCGATGGGCTACGAGCTGTCGGTCACGCCGATCCAGGTGGCGGCGGCGTACGGCGCGCTCGCGAACGACGGCGTGCTGCTCGCCCCCACGCTCATCCGCGAGGTGCGGACCGCGGGCGGCGTGTTGTACCGCCACCGGCCCGAGCCAGTGCGGCGCGCGGTGTCGCCGGTGGTGGCGGCGATGCTGCGCGACCTGCTGCGCGGCGTGGTGGAGCGCGGCACCGGCGCGGAGGCCGCGCTCGCGACCTTTCCGGTGGCCGCCAAGACCGGCACGGCGCGACGGGTGGTGAACGGCCGCTACGCGCCCGGCGATTACACGGCGTCGTTCGCGGCACTGTTCCCGGCCGACAACCCGCAGCTCGTGCTGGTCGTCAAGATCGACCACCCGCACAAGGGGAGCTACTTCGCCGCCCAGACGGCGGCGCCGGTCACGCGCTCCATGCTCGAGCAGGCCCTGGCGGCCCGCACCGTGGCGCTCGACCGCACCCGGCTCTCGATCGCGGCGCCGCGCGCCGCGGCGGCACCGCTGGAAGACGACGGGGGCATCGTGCCCTACGTGGTCCCCTGGCCGTATCAGCCCGACAGCGCCGCGCCCGGGCCGCGGAGCGCCGTCCCCGACGTGACGGGGCTGGGCATGCGGGAGGCGGTGCGCACGCTGCATCGCCGCGGCTTCCGTGTCACGCTGAAGGGCTGGGGCTCGGCCGAGCACACCTGGCCCGGGGCGGGCGACAGTGCCTCAGTCGGGTCCACGGTCACGCTGTTCGCCGGACCGGCGCGAGCCCATCCACGCACCGCGCCGCCCCGCCGGCACCGGCGATGAACCGGCTCGCCGAGATCGTCGCCGCGCTCCAGCACGCGTCCGTACTCGTCGAGGCGCCGGACCTGCACACCTGGCCCGAGATCACCGGCCTCACCGCCGACAGCCGGAAGGTGACGCCGGGCGCGCTCTATTGCGCAGTGGCGGGGTCCGTCCAGGACGGGCACGGGTTCGTCGCCGACGCGCGGGCGCGTGGCGCCGCGGCGGCGCTGGTGGAGCGCGAGCAGCCCGTCGACCTGCCGCAGATCGTGGTGCGTGACGGGCGCCGGGCGGCCGCGCTCGCGGCCGAAACGTGGTACGGGCGGCCGGCGGCGCGGCTCGACCTGGTCGGGGTGACGGGGACCAACGGCAAGACGACGTCGGTCATGCTGCTGCGCCACGTGCTGTCCGCCCTCGAGCCGATGGGATCGATCGGCACGCTGGGCGCGTTCGATCCCGCTGCCGCGCCCGTGCCGAGCGAGGCGGGGAACCTCACGACGCCCGGCCCGATCGATCTGCAGGCGACGCTGGCGGCGCTGGTCGAGCGCGGGGCGCGCGGCGCCGCGATGGAAGTGTCGTCGCACAGCCTCGATCAGGGGCGCGTGGACGGGCTCGAGTTCCGGGCCGTCCTGTTCACGAATCTGACGCGCGATCACCTCGACTACCACAAGACCCTGGACGCCTACTTCCGCGCCAAGGCGAAGCTGCTGCAGTACCTCGCCCCCGATGGCCTCGCGGTGGTGAACGCCGACGACCCGGCGTGGGGCAGGCTGCGCCGCGAGCACCGCCGCGTCACGTTCGGGGAGCGGGGGGGCGAGGTGACCGCGCGTCGCGTGACGCTGGACGCCCAGGGCGCGCACTTCGAGCTCGCCACGCCAATGGGCAGCGCGGCGGTCCGGCTGCCGCTGCTCGGCCGCTTCAACGTGGCGAACGCGCTCGGCGTGGCAGCGTGCGCCTGGGGCCTCGGCGTCCCGGTCGAAACCGTGGCCGAGCGGCTCAACGACGCGCCCCAGGTCTCGGGACGGATGGAGCGCATCGCGGAGCGGCCGTGTACGGTGCTGCGCGACTACGCGCACACGCCCGACGCCCTCGAGCGGGCGCTCGAGACGCTGCGGCCGCTCACCGCCGGTCGGCTCATCGTCGTGTTCGGTGCGGGCGGGGACCGCGACCCCGGCAAGCGCGCGCCGATGGGTGAAGTGTGCGCGCGCCTCGCCGACATCGCCATCGCCACCTCCGACAACCCGCGGACCGAGGACCCGGAGAAGATCCTCGACGCCGTCGAGGCCGGCATGGGAGCCAAGCCTCACCACCGTGAGGTCGATCGCCGCCGGGCCATCGCGCTCGGTCTCGAGCTGGCGCGGCCGGGAGACACGCTGCTGCTCGCCGGCAAGGGGCACGAGACGTATCAGGTCGTGGGAACCGAAAAGCAGCCGTTCGACGAGCGGGTGGTGGTGAGAGAACTGGGGGCGTCGTGAAGAACCAAACGCGGAACGCGGAACGCGGAACGCGGAACATCAGGGGACGCGTGGCTCGCCAGCCGACCCCTCACGTCCGTTCCGCCTTCCGCGTTCCGCCTTCCGCGTTCGGGGTGGGGTGGTGACCCTCTGGGACTCGAAGCGAGTCGCCGCCGCCCTGGGTGTCCCGGGCCCGCGGGGGCTGCGCTTCACCGGGGTGAGCACCGACACGCGCCAGCTCACACCCGGCACCCTGTTCGTCGCGCTCACGGGCGACCGCTTCGACGCGCACGCCTTTCTCGAGCAGGCGAAAGCCGGGGGGGCCGCGGCGGCGGTGGTGCGGGTGGGCACCCCTGCGGTCGACGGGCTGCCGTTCTTCGAGGTCGCCGACACGCTGACCGCGCTCGGATTGCTGGCGCGCGCGCGGCGCCGGCTGTTCCCGCCGGGCAGCCCCGTCGTCGGCGTCACGGGGTCGAGCGGGAAGACGAGCACGAAGGAGATGATCCGCGCCGTGCTCGCCACCACGTACCGCGTGCACGCGACGGGCGGCAACCTGAACAACCTGGTCGGGGTGCCGCTGACGATCCTCGCGGCGCCCCGGGACACCGAGGCGCTGGTGATCGAGGCGGGCGCGAGCGTCCCCGGAGAGATCCCGCGGCTGCGCTCGGTGATCGAGCCGACCATCGCGGTGATCTCGAACGTGGGCTACGCGCACGTGGCGGGGTTCGGATCGCTGGCGGGAGTGATGCGAGAGAAGCTGGCCCTGGCCGAGGGGGCGCGCGTGGCGGTGGTGGGGACGGATCCCCCCGAGCTGGCCCGGGAGGCGAGACGGCGAGCGCCGACGGTCGTGGCGGGGACCGGCGCGGACGCGGACGTCCGACCCGACAGCGCCGACCTGGACGACGGGGGCCATCCGCGCATCACCTGGCGTGGGCACGACGTCACGCTGCCCGTGGTGGGATTCCACCAGATCGAGAACGCCATGCTCGCCCTCGCGGTGGGACGCGA
Source organism: Gemmatimonadota bacterium (assembly GCA_003222155.1). Taxonomy (GTDB): domain Bacteria; phylum Gemmatimonadota; class Gemmatimonadetes; order Gemmatimonadales; family GWC2-71-9; genus AG41. The sequence continues at coordinate 25,982 of QHUU01000082.1, forward strand.
AGTGGGGGCGGATCCGGCACGTGCGCTGGCGGCGCTCGCCGGCGTGCGGCTGCCCGGCGGGCGGGGGGCGGTGCTCGAGCTGGGCGGCCTGACGGTCATCGACGACACCTACAACGCGAATCCGGGCTCGCTGCGTTGGGCGCTGCAGTTCGCGCACTGGCTGGCGCGGCGGCGGGGGCGGCCCCTGGCCGTGGTCGTGGGCTCGATGTTGGAGCTCGGGCCCGAGAGTGCCAGATTGCATGCGCTCGCGGCGGCCGAGATCACCGCGCTCGACCCCGCGCTGGTCGCCGCCGTGGGAGAGTTCGTCCCGGCGTTCGAGCCGCACCGCACGGCGCTCGGCCGGCGGCTGCTCGTGGCGCCGGACGCTGATGCGCTCGGGCCGCGCCTCAAGGCGGCGTTGACGGGCAAGGAGATCGTTCTGCTCAAGGCGTCGCGCGGGGTGGCGCTCGAGCGGGTGTTGCCGCACCTGAACTGACGGGGGGGCCAGGGATCGGACGTGCTCTATCATTTGCTCGCGCCGCTCGCGAAGCAGCACATCCTGTTCAATCTGTTCAACTACCTCACGTTTCGCGCGGCCGGCGCCACCGTCACCGCGCTGCTGCTCGCGTTCGTGGGTGGTCCCGCCATCATCCGGCGGCTGCGCGAGCGCAATGTGGGGCAGGTGATCCGCGCCGAGGGACCGGCGAGCCACCACACGAAGCGCGGCACGCCGACCATGGGCGGCCTGATCATCCTGCTCGCGACGGTCGTGCCGACGCTCTTGTGGGCGCGGCTCGACAGTCGCTACGTCGTCGTGGCCGTGGCGGCGATGCTGTGGGCCGGGGCCATCGGGTTCGTCGACGACTACCTGAAGATCGTGCGGGGCAAGTCTCAAGGGTTGGTCGCGCGCTGGAAACTCGTCGGCCAGGTCACGTTCGGCGTCGCGCTCGCCGTGGCCTTGCTGCGGTGGCCGCTGGTCCCGGACCTGCCCCCCGCCTCGACCCAGCTGCCGGTGTTCAAGTACATCCTGCTGGTGTTGCCGCCGCCTGTGTACCTGCTGTTCGTCACGGTCGTGGTGACCGGGACGTCGAACGCGGTGAACCTCACCGACGGTCTGGACGGCCTCGCGACCGGGCTGACGGCGATCCTCGCGGGCACGTTCGCCGTGTTCGCCTACGTGTTCGGTCGCATCGATTGGACGCGCTATCTCCTCGTGTATTTTCTCCCCGGGTCGCAGGAGCTGACGATCTTCTGCGGCGCCCTCGCGGGCGCGGCCCTGGGCTTCCTGTGGTTCAACGCCCATCCGGCGCAGGTGTTCATGGGCGACACCGGCGCGCTCGCGATCGGCGGTGCCCTCGGCACCGTCGCGATCATGCTCAAGGCGGAGTTTCTCCTGCTGATCGCCGGTGCGGTGTTCGTGGCGGAGGCGGTGTCGGTGCTGCTACAGACCGGGGTATACCGCTGGAACAAATGGCGCCGCGGCAAGGAATACGCGGATGCGCATCGCGTCTTCCGCATGGCGCCGCTGCATCACCACTTCGAGAAGCTCGGGTGGGCGGAGCCGCAGGTCGTGATGCGGTTCTACATCCTGGGGGTCATGTGCGCGGCGATCGCCCTCGCGACGCTGAAGGTGAGATGATTCCGGAGCCGTGGCGGCACGGCGTCGTCGCGGTGGTGGGCCTGGGGAAGAGCGGAGTGGCGGCGACGAAGCTGCTGGCGCGCGCGGGCGTCCGCGTGTACGCGAGCGACGCCTCCGATCACCCCTACGGCGGCGACGCGCTCGCCGACCTGGGCGCGCTGTCCGGGGTGGCACTCGACGTCGGGCGACACGACCTGGCGCGCATCCGCACCGCGGCAGCGGTGATCGTGTCGCCGGGCGTGCCGCCGGAAGCGGCCCCGCTGGTCGCCGCCCGCGCCGCCGGCGTACCCGTCCTGTCCGAAATGGACCTCGGCTTCCGGGCGCTCGCCGCCTCGGGGACGCGCTCGATCGCGATCACGGGAACGAACGGGAAGACGACGACGACCGCGCTCGTGGCCCATCTGTTGCGCGCGGCGGGGCTCGACGCCGAGGCTGTGGGGAACATCGGCCGCCCGCTCGCCGACATCGCCGTGCAGGGTGACCGCTATCAGTGGCTCGCGATCGAAGTCTCGTCCTTCCAGCTGCACGACAGCCCCCACTTCGCCCCCGAGATCGGCATCCTCACGAACCTCGCTCCCGACCACCTGGACCGCTATCCCGCCGTCGAGGCCTATTACGCGGACAAGCGCCAGCTGTTTCGGAACGCCGCCGACGCGAACGTGTGGGTGCTGAACGGCGACGACCCCGCCGTACTCGAGCTCGCCGCCGATGCGAAAGGGCGCCGCCTGCTGTTCTCACTCGCGCGCCCCGCCGACGGTTGGTACGACCGCACGGAGCAGCGGCTGCGCCTGGGCGGGAAGGGGCCGGCGCTGCTGGCTCGGGGGGAGCTCGGCCTCTTGGGCGACCACAACGTGGCGAATGCACTCGCCGCCGCGCTCGCCGTGCACCAGGCGGGCGTCGCACCGGGGGTCATCGGGGAGGGCCTGCGCTCGTTCCGCGCCCTGCCGCACCGCCTCGAGCCCGTGCGCGAGGTGAGCGGCGTTCTGTGGATCAACGATTCCAAGGCGACCAACATCGCCTCCACCGTGGTCGCGGTGGAGGCGATGGACCGGCCGTTCGTGTTGTTGCTCGGCGGGCGGCACAAAGGCGAGCCGTACACGAGGCTCGGGCCGTTGCTGCGGGAGCGGTGCCGTCTGGTGATCGCCTACGGCGAGTCGGGTCCGCTGGTGGAGCGGGACTTGGGCGGTCAGGTGCCGCTCGAGCGGGGCACGACGTTCGAGGACGTCGTGACACGCGCCCGCCGGGCGGCGCGTGCGGGCGACGCGGTGCTTTTGTCCCCCGCGTGCTCGAGCTACGACATGTTCAAGAATTACGAGGAGCGCGGGGGCACGTTTCGCAAACTCGTGGAGGCAATGTGACGACAGCCGCGAGTAAACTCGCGACTCGGCGTCTGCCCGTGAACGGGCGACAAGCCGCTTCAGCGGCAGGGCCGAGCCGCGACTTCAGCCGCGACTCTTTGTGAGAGACCTGCGCTGGGAAACCCGCCTGCTGGGGCTGGTCGCGGCGATCCTCGTCGTGTTCGGGCTCACGGCCGTGTACGGCGCGTCGAGCCTGCTCACGATCTCGGGCGGGCAGGTGGGATCGAGCTTCGCGCTGAAACAGGCGGTCGGCGCGGCCGTGGGGGGGATCGTCGCCGCGTTGCTCGCCCGCTCCGACTACCGCAAGTGGCAGCGCTGGGCGTGGCCCGTGCTCGGGCTGGCGGCCGTGCTGCTGCTCATGCCGCTGCTCCCGTTTACCCACCGCATCGCCCCCAGCATCAATGGCGCGCGCCGCTGGGTAAACCTCGGCTTCGTGACGGTGCAGCCCTCCGAGCTGGCCAAGTTCGCGGTCGTCGTCTGGACCGCCATGCTCGCGGCGAAGAAGGGCGAGCGCATCCGCACGTTCCAGTACGGCCTGCTGCCGTTCATCGTCGTGCTCACGCCCGTGCTCGCGTTGATCTTTTTCGAGCCCAACCTCTCGATGGCGCTGCTGGTCGCGCTGCTCGCCGGGGTCGTCCTGTTCACGGCGGGCGCCCGAATCGGGCACTTTCTCGCCCTGACCGTGGTGGCGACGCCGCTCGTGTTCGGCGCCGTCGCCAGTGCGCAATACCGCCTGGCGCGGGTGATCACGTTTCTCAATCCCGGGAGCGCTCCCTCCGAAGCCACCTGGCAGGTCCACCAGTCGCTCGTCGGCATCGGGGCGGGACGGCTGTTCGGCGTCGGCCTCGGGCAGGGCCAGCAGAAGCTCGGCTACCTGCCGTATGCCTACTCCGACTTCATTTTCTCGACCATCGGTGAGGAATGGGGTTTCCTGGGCGTGCTCGCCCTGCTCGTGCTGTTCGGCACGTTCGTGTGGCTCGGCTTCCGCATCACCTTTTCGGCGCGTGACTCGTTCGGCCAGCTGCTGGCCGTGGGGCTCACCGCCCTGATCGGGGTGACCGCGGCGCTGCACATAGGTGTGAGCCTGGCCCTGCTTCCGGCCACGGGCATCACGCTGCCATTCATCTCCTACGGGCGGTCGAGCCTGTTCGTCGCCCTCGTCGCGACCGGTGTCTTGATCAGCATTGGGAGAGGGAGGCACGGATGAAACGCGGAACGCGGAAGGCGGAACGCGGAACAATGGCG
>QHUU01000052.1 GCA_003222155.1 Gemmatimonadota bacterium
TTCCCCCGACGGAGGGGGTGTCAGGACCGCAGTCGTGACGTTCGACTGCGGCCCGGCGCCCAGCGCCACAACGCCTCCACCGGTGATCACGGCGCTCTCCGTCGAGCCTCCCACGAGCCCGGTTCAGCCGGGCGACTTGCTCAAGCTCGACTACAGCGCGACCAGCGGGGTCGGCCTGTGGAAGACGACGATCGCCCTGTCCGGTCCGTGCACGGCGCGTTGGATCTTCGGCGAAGGCCTGCAGCAGAGCGTCCAGCGTGTCGTGAGCGTCCCGATCCCGTTCAGCTGCCGGCTGGGCGTGCCCTTGACGCTCAGTGCGAATACCGTCGACGCGGCGGCGCAGGGGGTTTCCCGCAACGTGGTGCCGGGGATCTCGCTCGTCGACGTAACACCGCCTACAGTGGAGCCCATGCTGTTCCCGCCGCCAGCGGGCAGCGCGACGAATCTATTCGCAGGCGAGTACTTCGTGGGCGACTCGCTGAATTTCATGTTCATCGCATCCGACAACGTTGCTCTACGCACGCTGGTGTGGGAGGTGATGCCCGCCGGGTTCCGGGATTCCCTTCGCGTTTCCGGACGGTCCGCAATACCGCGACCCACGATCCCGATTCAGCCGGACTGGATCGGCCCCATCCAGCTCCGGGCTTATGCGCGGGACTCGGTCGGTCTCGTGAGCGACACGTTCGTCTCGCCGCTCGACAGTCTACGTGTCCATCCCACCCTCACCCGGCCGACCACCGCCGCGGCGGTGGAGGGGGAGATCGCAGAGTTGGCAATCGACCAGCGCCGCGGTGTCATCTACCTGGCGCAGGGATACCAGCGGCGTCTGGCCGTGCTCTCAACCGCGAGTATGACCGTCTCCGCCACGCTCGCGCTCCCGGCGGCGTCCGCGGATCTCGATCTCACCGCGAGCGGCGATTCGCTGGTCGTCGCCCTCCCCTCGCTCCGGGCGCTCGGCGTCATCGACCTGCGGCAGAGCCCGCTCGCGGTCGCGCTGCTGCCCCTTACGGTCCTGGACACGACGATCGACCAGTGGCCCTCGTCCGTCCGCGTGGCGGCGAATGGGAAGGCGCTCGTCTTGTTGGAGGGCTCGTCGCCCAGTGCGTTCACGTTGATCGAGGTCGATCTCGCAACTCAAGTCCAGCGACTGCGCACTGACGCGGGAGACGGCGGCAACGTCGGCGTTGCGGCACTGGAGCGGTCGTTCGACCACTCGACAGTCGTGCTGCGCGGCAACCCCACCTTGTTTCAACGATACGACGCGAGCAGCGACGCGTTTGGACCACTTCACTCCGTGGCGAGTATCGGTACGATAAGTGTCGACGGGACCGGACAGCACGTCGCACTCGGCGCCGACGTGTATGACGCAACCCTTGGGTTCCTGCGCAGGATGGACTCGCCGTTTGTTGGCTGGGTTCCCACCGCGGTTTCCGCCGACGGGCAGTACTTGTACCAGGGAGTGGCGCGCTACGGCATCGTGCGCTCGCGCGTGAGCGACGGAGTCATGCTCGATCGCTCGCTGGGTCCCGTATTCACGGGGGGGCTCGTGCGGATGTCACCGGACGGGACCATGCTGGTCATCGTGGACAGCAATTGTTGTGGGACGAGCCACATCGCGGTGATGGACTTGCGCTGAAACGGGCGCGTTGACCTGACTGAAGTGGGTCGTCAGACCATGCCTAAGGTTCTCGTCACTTTCGCGTTTTGTGGTCTCGCGGTCGCGTTTGGGTGCGGCGACACGAGCGGCCCCCGCGCGGGCCTGAACATCGTGTCGGGCGCCGGAGTGTCCGACACCGTGCTCTCGACCTTCAAGCCGCCGCTGACCGTCCAGCTCCTCGACGGGGATCGCCAACCGATGTCCGGCCAGACCGTGTACTTCAATACCAACGGCTTCGTGTTGGCGGCCCCGATCGACGACCCGGGGTTCGTGACCGACCGCCTGCCCGTGCTCACCGACGCGAACGGGGACGCATCCGTGTGGCTCGAGGCGAAACAGTGGGCGGCGACCGGGAAGGTCGTCATTGTCGCGCCGAGCGGGCAATCAGTGGACTTGTACTTCACCGTCCTCCCTGGCGCACCGGCCCGTGTGCGTGCCGACCCGATTGATACTGCGCTGTACGTCGGCGGCACCGTCACGTTCCGGCCCTACATAACGGATGCTTACACCAACCCCCTCAAAGTCACGCCGACGTATCAATACCAATCACTCACCAGCGCCCTGACCATAAGCGCGCCGGGCAAGGCCACGGGCGCGGCGATCGGTCGAGGGTCGGTGGCGATCAGCGCGCTGGGGTTCACCGACACCGTGTGGGCCAGCGTGGTGCCGAGAGGGCGCCTAGCCGGCCAATACGTCGGCGAGGGATACGCGAGTGGTCCCATCATTGTAACGAACCTCGACGGGTCAGGGGTTGACTCAATCCCAGGTTCGTCGCGGGGCCGGACGCTCGATTGGTCGGCCGTAAGCGGGACCTTCCTGCAGGATCAAGGCGGACAGGCGTATATCCTCGCAACGGACATGAGCGGGCACACGCGCCAATTGGCTGCGGACCCGCTCATGCGCGTTGAGTACTACCCGCGCTTCTCGTACGACGGCTCGTACATCTATTTCACTGGCAACGACTCGCTGACCACGTGCTATGGCGTGTGGCGGATACACTCGGACGGCACCGGTCTTGAGCACGTGGTCGCTGATACGAGCGACTGTGGCGTATACGCGTACTGGGGAGCCCCCTTGCCCGACTATGCTTCCTCGGCATCTCCCGACGGAACACGACTCGTGTACGTCGGTGGCCCGGGGATCCAGTACGTTGGTGGGACGCTCCGTGTGCGAACCCTCGCGACCGGGGCCGACACGAGTCTCGGCGTCGTGGGGGACGTCCCTCGCTGGTCTCCGACCGGCGAATGGATCGCGTACGACAGTCTGGGAAGCCTCATGCTGATCCACCCGGATGGCACGGGCCATCAAGCGCTGCTCTCCGACAGCGAGTTCGAGTTCTCGCCTGCCATTGCCTGGTCACCAGACGGCCAGTGGTTGGTCTACCGTTTCATCCTACGGCGGCTAACCCTCATGCAGGTGGCGACGGGCCTGAAGCTCCCCTTGGCCAACACGATCGGGTGGTCCGATCCGACGTGGCAGCAGTGACGCACCGGCGCGCGACGCTAGGGCCCGTCACTCATTGCCCGGCTACAACCCCGCACCAGCGGCAGCTCCAGTCCGTCCCGCAGGGCCTGCCAGCTCGCCTCGATGATGTTCTCCGAGCACCCCATGGTGCTCCACCGCTCCGTCCCACGAGCGGACTCTACCAGCACCCGAGGCTTAGCGGCGGTGCCCAAGTGCTCGTCCACGATGCGCACTTTGTAGTCCACAAGATGGACGTCGGCGAGCTCCGGGTAGTGCGGCAGGAGCGCCTTGCGGACGGCGTTATCAAGGGCGTTCACCGGACCCGCGCCCTCGGCGGCCGTATGGATCACCTCCCCGTCAACCCGTAGCTGCACCATCGCCTGTGCGGTCGTCTCGCCTCCGTTCCGCCCCTCGACGATCACCGTAAGCGCGAGCAGCTCGAACGGCGGCCGATAATCCGGCGCCGAGCGGCGCACCAGCATCTCGAACGACCCGTCCGCAGCCTCGAACTGATGTCCCGCGTACTCGAGCGCCTTCACCTGCTGCAGCACGCCCGCGCCGGCGGCAAGGCCCAGCGCGTCCGCCCGCAGTCGCACATTTTGCCGCCCCGACAGCTCGCTTACGACCACGCGCATCTCGTTCCCGACCAGCGCCGGATCGATGTGCTGATAGCTCTCAGGCAGCTTCGCCACGGCGGCCACGTGGATGCCGCCCTTATGCGCGAACGCACTGGCGCCGACGTAGGGCGCGTGCCCATCGGGATTCAGGTTGGCGACCGCTGCCACGAAATGCGCCACGTCGGTCAGGCGGCGCAGCTGCTCCGGTCGCAGCACCGTGTAGCCCAGCTTGAGCTGCAGCGTGGCGACGAGGGGAATCAGGTCCAGGTTGCCGCAGCGCTCGCCGTACCCGTTGATGGTCCCCTGCACATGGACGCAGCCGGCACGCACCGCCGCGAGCGCGTTCGCCACCGCCAGCGCGCTGTCGTTGTGGGGGTGAATGCCGAGCGGCATGTCGAGCTGGGTCCGCAGCTCGCGTACCCGCTCGCCCACCACGTCGGGCAGCTCGCCGCCGTTGGTGTCGCACAAGACGATACAATGCGCCCCGGCCTCCGCCGCCGCAGAGAGCGTCGCCACGGCGTAGCCCGGGTCCAGGCGATAGCCATCGAAAAAGTGCTCCGCGTCGTAGATGACTTCTTTGCCGCGGGCCCGGAAAAAGGCCACGCTGTCCGCGATCATACACAGGTTCTCTTCGCGGCTGGTCTCGAGCACCCGCTCCACGTGCAGCGTCGAGCTCTTGCCGACGAGCGTGACGACCGGGGTCTCGGCCTCGAGCAGGGCCTTGAGATTCACATCGTCCTCGCACCGCGCGCCGGCCCGGCGCGTCATCCCGAACGCGGCGACC
>QHUU01000014.1 GCA_003222155.1 Gemmatimonadota bacterium
TCGGTGACCACCATCGCGTTCTCGCTGTTCGTGGTCGGCCTGTTCGGGCTCGTGGCGGTGAACCTGCAGGACGCCCTGCGGGGCGTGGCGGAGCGCGTCGAGATCGTGGCCTACCTCCTCCCGGGCACCCCGATCGAGACCATCACGCTGGCGGAGAAGGACATCGAGGCGTTCCCCGAAGTGCAGTCCGCCGTCTACGTGAGCGAGGACTCGGCGCTGACACGCGCGCGGGGAGAGCTGGTCGAGTTCCGCGACGTGCTGCAGGAGCTGGAGCGCAACCCCCTGCCCGCCTCGATCGAGCTGAAGCTCAGGCCGCGATTTCGCGACGCCCAGCACGTCAACGAGGTCGCTGACCGGCTGCGCGGGTTCGGATTCGTGGACGACGTCCGGTTCGGGCGGGACTGGGTGGAGAAGCTGGACCGGCTGCGGCAGGTCGCTGCGGCAGTGGGCCTCGTGGTCGGCGCGGCGTTCGCGGTGGTGGCGATCATCATCATCGGGACCACGATCCGCATGGCCGTGCTGCAACGCAGCCGCGAGATCGCGATCATGCGGTTGGTGGGCGCGACCGACGGCTTCATCCGGCGGCCCTTCCTGCTGCAGGGCGCGATCAAAGGCCTGTTGGGAGGCCTCGTGGCAATGGGCCTCGCCTACGGCGCCTACACGCTGATCAATCGCTGGTTGATCCAGGCGGCGTTCTTCTCCCACGCGCAGGCGCTTGCGATCATCGGGTTCGGCACGCTGATCGGGTTGTTCGGAAGCGCAGCGTCGGTCGGACGACACCTGAAGAGAGTGTGAGACGTCAAGCCAAGAGACGTCAAGCGTGAAACCGCGCGCGGAGACGTCACGCGGAGACGTCGCGCGCAAACGTATTTGCGTGACGGTTCTGTGCTACGCCTTTTGTGCTACGTCTCTTGCTTCCCAACGTCCCCAACCCTTTGATCAACAGCTACGAGATAACCAGCAACGGCTGGAAGGCATCCGTCGTGAACGGTCCGAGGTCGAGCAGGAGCTCGAGCGGCTCCGCACGCAGGCCCATTCGCTCTCCGACGAGCTCGCCAACATCGAGCGCCAGAAGGAGACGACCAACCGGATCGTGAACGAGCTGGACCGCCAGATCGCCGGGCTCTCGGACCAGATCGACCGGACCACGGTCGATCTGCTGCTCGCCCAGAACGCCCTGGCCGAGAAGCGCGCCGTGCTCGAGCGGCGGCTGGTGGACATCTACAAACGCGGCGCGCTGTACGCCTATCAGGTGCTGCTCGCCGCCGAGAGCTTCGGCGACCTGCTGTCGCGCTACAAGTATCTGTACCTCGTGAGCCGGCAGGACCGGCTGCTCGCCAACGACATGTCCAAGCTGCAGCGGCGCATCGGGGGCGAGCGTAAGACCCTGGTGGACGCGCGCGACGCCCTGGCGCGCCGCAAGACCGAGCGCACCGACGAGCTGGACCGGTATCTCGCGATCGAGCGGGAGCGGCAGGCGTCGCTGCGCGCCACCCGGCGCAGCGCGCGTCAGGCGCTCGAGCGGCTGTCCGAGCTCGAGCGCGACGAGAAGAGCCTGAACGACAGGATCGCGGCGCTCGAGCGGGCCCGGCTCGAAGCGGAAGCGCGTGGAGCGGCAGCAGCGGCCGCGATCACCACCGCGGACCTGGGTCAGCTCGACTGGCCCGTGGACGGAAAGATCCTCTATCGGTTCGGCACGGGCACGGGGCCCAACAAGACGCGGATTCCGTGGCACGGCATCGGCATCGCGGCGGCCATCGGGACGCCCGTGCGGGCCGTGGCCGCCGGCACCGTGAGCCTGGCGGGCCCGCTGGGCACGTACCTCACCTCGGTGCTGATCGATCACGGGGGCGGCTACTACACGTTCTACGGATACCTGAGTGACCTGGCCGTGGCTCCAGGGGAGCGCGTCCTCAGGGGGCAGCTGGTGGGCCACGTGGGCGGGGGGTCGAGCGACCAGGGGCCGCATCTCCACTTCGAGATCCGTGGCCGTGGAGGGATCGCCCTGGATCCCGTAAACTGGCTGAAGACGCGCCGCTAAGACGTTTCACACAGGCGTCGCGCAGAATCGGCACGCCGGTTTCGCGTGACGCTGTTGCGAGACGTCTGTGTGCGACGCCTCTGCGCGACGCTTCTTTTATGTCTCTCCAGCTATCCCAATCCGGTCCGGCGCGGATTTTTTCCCCCGGTCCAGCGCCGCCTCCACCTGCGTAAACAGGTCCTCGGGGCGCAGCACCTCCGAGTGCGGGAACGCGACGACGCCCGCGGTCAGGGCCGGGACCTTGCCGGGGCCCAGGTCGGGGAAGGTGTGGCGCAGCAGCAGCTGGCGCAGCCGCTCGACGAACTGGCGTCCGCCCTGCGCGTCGGTCTCCGGCAGGATCAGCGCGAACTCGTCGCCGCCGTAGCGCGCCACGAAGTCGGGCGCGCGGATCTCGCGCTGCATCATCGCGCCGAGCTCGCCCAGCACGCGGTCGCCGGCCTGCTGGCCGAGCCGCTCGTTGATGTCGCGCAACCGGTCCACATCGATCACCACGAGAGCGAAGCGCAGCGAGTAGCGGCGCGCCCGCTCGAACTCGTCGCGCAACCGGCGATCCAGCCCATCGAGGCTCGCGCATCCCGTGAGCACGTCGGTCACGCCCGCCGAGATCTGGCGACGGTAGATCGCGGCGCGCCGCTCCTCGTTCTCGAGCACGCGCGCGGCCGCCTGGGCGATCGTGTTGGCGAACGCCACATCCTGGGTGCGGAGTCGCGGATCCCCCTGCACCGTGCGCAGGAAGAAGACGCCGGCGGCGCGGCCCTGCACGAAGACGGGCAGCGCGACCGCCGACTGCACGTTCACCTCGATCTCCTGCTGCAGCCAGCGCTTGCGGATCGTCTCGAACAGGGGGTGATCGTGCACGTCGTGGATGATCACCGGCCGCTCCGTGCGGATCGCCTCCTGGATCTCGGGATAGCGCTCGAGCTCGACCCGGAGGTCACGGATCGCCGGGTTCTCGTACACGGCCACCACGCGCCCCTTGTCCTCCCCGGGGGCCGTCAGCACGAACGAGCAGTGCGTCAGGCCGAACGCCTGCCCCACCCGGCGGACCAGGGTCTGGAAGATCTCGTCGGCGCGCAGCGTGGCCGACACGTCCTGGAAGATGTCGAACAGCAGGTCCCGGGTGCGGAGCGCGTCGCGGGCCTCGTGCATATCGCGGCGCAGCCGCAAGTCCGCGTCGATCCGCGCGCGCAGCTCGCCGAAATGCACGGGGGTCGACATCGCGTCCTGGGCCCCGGCCTGGAGCGCGTCCGCCACCGCGTCGGCGCCGCCGTCGGCCACGAGCACGATCACCGGCGCGCCCGAGAACCGCGTCGCGGTCGCCAGGTCACGCACCTGGTCCGCCAGCCGGGCGTCCTTGGCGCCGATCGAGAACACCACCAAGTCGGGAGGCTCGTGCCCCGGCCGATCCCCGCCGGAAGGAGGGTACGCCGCTTCGGTAACCTGGAAACCACCGCGAATGAGGAACCGCTCGAGGCCGTCCGGGCGGGTCCCGGCGTCGCCGACGAGGAGGATGCGGTGTTGGATGAGTTCCGGCAACGGTCCCGGCCGCGGAATGGAGGGTGTCAAGCTATAGTTCACACTATGGGACGGCAACCGCGGAGCGTGGGGAATGGGCGGGCCGGCACCTGAGACGCGGCGCGCGCGGCGCCGCATGGTCGTGAGCCAGCTGGCGAATCGGGGGATCCGCGACTGCCGCGTCCTGGCGGCCATGGCGTGGCTGCCGCGCGAATGGTTCTTGCCCCCGCACCTCGCCCGCGACGCCTACGAAGACGCGCCGCTCCCGATCGGCAGCGGCCAGACGATCTCCCAACCCCTCATCGTGGCGCTCATGACCGAAGCGCTGGCCCCGCGCCGCGGCGACCGCGTGCTCGAGATCGGCACCGGCTCGGGGTATCAGACCGCGATTCTCGCGCACTTAGGCGCAAGCGTGTACACCGTGGAGCGGCTCCCCGATCTGCTGGTCGAAGCCGAAGAGCGGTTCCGCCGGCTGGGCCTTCGCACCATCGAGACCCGGCTGGGCGACGGGGCGGGCGGCTGGCCCGAGCGCGCCCCGTTCGACCGCATCATCGTGACCGCGGCGGCGCCCGGAGTACCGACGCCGCTCACCGAGCAGCTCGCCCCGGGCGGGCGCCTCGTCATTCCCGTCGGCGATCTCTCCGGTCAGGAGCTGGTCATCCTGCAGCGGGGGCCGGGAGGGAACCTCACGGAGCGTCACGCCGGCGGCGTGCGGTTCGTGCCGTTGATCTCGCGGCTCGCGTTCACCGAGGAGCCGTGGACGTGAGCCGGGCGGCGGGTGACCTGCTGGGCGCTCATGTCTCGACCCAGGGCGGCGTGTCCCGCGCCCCGGAGCGAGGCGTCGCGATCGGGGCGACCGCCATCCAGGTGTTCACGAAGACGCCCAACCAGTGGCGCGAGCCCGTCGTGGGCGACAGCGACGTCGCCGCGTTCCGGGCCGCGCTCGCGGCCAGCGGGATCCGGGCGGTCGTGTCGCACGACAGCTATCTCATCAATCTCGCGTCGCCGGACGAGGCATTGCGCGAGCGCAGCGTGGCCGCGTTCAACGGCGAGCTGGCCCGGTGCCGAGCGCTCGGGATTCCCTGGGTGGTATCGCACCCCGGCAACTACATCGACGACCGAGCCGCCGGGCTCGAGCGCAACGCCCGCGGCTACGCCGGCTGTCTCGCCCAAGTACCCGGTGAGGTCGGCGTGCTCATCGAGGGGACGGCGGGCGCCGGGACGGCGCTGGGGTCGAGCTTCGAGGAGCTCGCGGCGCTGCGGCACGCCCTGCCGGCGGCCCTGCGGGCGCGAGTGGCGTTCTGTCTCGACACGGCGCATCTGCACGCCGCGGGGTACGACGTCGCCGCGGGGCTCGAGGGGGTGTGGGAGCGGTTCGACCGCGTGGTCGGGCTGAGCCTGCTCAAGTGCTTGCACCTCAACGACTCCAAGAGCGCGGCGGGCTCCCGGGTCGATCGCCATCAGTGGATCGGGGAGGGGACCATCGGGCCGGAAGCGTTCCGGGGGATCATGCGCGACCCGCGCCTCGCGCCGGTGATTAAGATTATCGAGACGCCGAAGGGCGACGATGCGGTCTTCCACGATCGCCGCATGCTGCGACGCCTGCGGGCCTACCAGCGCGCCGCCCGTCGCAACGGCCGACGTACCCGAACCGTAGGCAGGGCGTGATCGCACTGACGACGACGCCGACTCGCTGGACGCGCGGGCTCGCGGCGCTGCTCCTGGTACTCCAGGGGCTGGCCGGCAGCGCCGTGTCGCTGGCCCACGCGTCGGAGCGGCTCAGCGCGCCGATTCACGTCGAGGCGCAGCATGCCACCGCGTGCATCGCATTGCACGACGAGCTGCGCTGCACGCTGTGTCATTACGCCGGCTCGCAGATCCAGTCGCAGCAGCCGCGGACGCAGCTGGCCGCGACCGCCGCGACCGACGGGCCGCTCCCCGGCCGGGGCGCGGCGCCGGCGTGCCGCCCCGACCGCCGCACCGCCCCACCGCGAGGTCCTCCCACCTCCCGTTCCTAGTCTGGCGGCGACCGGCTGTGCCGGCCGCCGAGCACGCCCGCCTCACAACGCGGCGGCCGGTCTGCAACAATGGAACGGGAGATCCTTCAGGATGACTCGACATCACCAGGCGGCCCTGGCCGCGCTCGTCGTCATGCTCGCGCTGGCGCCGGGCGCGGTCGCCCAACAGCCCGTGGAGCAGCGCCGGTTGGACTCGCTCGCCACCGAAGTACGCGCGCTCCGGACGCGAGTCGACAGTTTGCGCGCGCAGATCGGGCGCACGCCGGGCGTGGCGCCGGCCAGGCGGGATACCGCGGCGACCGACGAGCTCGCGGCGTTGCGCGCCGCCGCGGCCGCCGCCGCGGGCACAGACACCGGCAAGATGAAGGCCGATACGACCGGCCCCACCAGGTTCGTCGGCCGCGAGCGCAGTCAGCCGCAACTCAATCCGGAGATCAGCGCAACGGGCGACGTGCGCGCTGGCGCACGCCTGCAAGGCGTCGCAAGCGAGAACTTCGACGCGCGCGAGTTCGAGGTCGGCTTTCAGTCGCCGCTCGATCCCTACTCGAGCACCAAGATCTTCGTGAGCTTCGAGAACGGCAACGTCAGCATCGAGGAAGGCTACGCGTACTGGACCGGCTTGCCGGGACACATCCGGTTCGACATCGGGAAGTTCCGGCAGCAGTTCGGCGAGCTGAATCGCTGGCACTTGCACGCCCTGCCGGAGACCGAGTACCCGCTGGCCCTCCGAACCTTCCTCGGGGAGGACGGGCTCGCGGGAACCGGGATCTCGCTGTACCGGGCGTTCGGGGGACTGGGGACGCACGAACTGACCGCCCAGGTCACGCGGAGCGAGAGTGATGCCGAGCTGTTCGGCGGGAGCGGGCGACCGACGTACCTCGTTCACCTGCTCAACTTCTGGCAGCTGACGCGCTCGGCGTACATGCAAGTAGGTGGCACGGCGCTGTACGGCACTGACCCCGGTGCGAGCCTCCGCACCAAGGTGGGCGGGGTGGATGTCCGACTCACCTGGCGTCCCCCGGCTCAGGCGCTGTATCGCGAGTGGACGCTGCGGGGCGAGCTGTATGCGCTTCGAAAGGATCTCGGCGGAGCGGGAACGACCCGGCTGGGGTTTTACGTCGGCTCCACCTACAAGCTGAACCAGCGCTGGATCGCCGGGGCACGCTACGACTACGTCGAGGATCCGCTCTCGGGCGGGATCACCCGCCAGGTGATCCCGTCGCTCACGTTGTGGGAGAGTGAGTGGGTCGAGCTGCGGGGGCAGTACACGTGGGCACGAACGGCCGGCTTCGATGCCATCAACCAACTCGCCCTGCAGGCCGTCTGGGCGATCGGACCACACAAACACGAGACCTACTGACATGCTGCCGGCACTCGCTCTGCTGCTCGCGCTGCACACACCCGCGCCTGTGCGCGCGCCCCGCACCGCAAACAAGGTGAAGGTCGTGACCTCGCTCACGACCTACGCCGCGATCGCACGGGAGATCGTCGGGGACCGGGGCGTCGTGAACTCGATCGCGACGGGGGACGAGAATCCGCACTATGTGCAGCCGAAGCCGAGCTTCATCCCCATGCTGTCCGAAGCGGACGTGTTCGTCACGACAGGCCTGGATCTCGAGTTGTGGGTGCCGGCGCTGCTCGACAAGGCGAACAACCCCAAGGTGACGGAGGGCGGGCCCGGGTATGTGGCGGCCTACGCGGGCATCGACCTGCTCGACGTGCCCACGAGCTTCTCGCGCGCCCAGGGCGACATCCATGTGTACGGCAACCCGCACATCTGGACCGATCCCCTCAATGCCGTTCAGATCGCCCGCAACATTCTGACCGGCTTGAAGCGGGCCTCTCCGGAAAACGGCGACTATTTCGCTCCGCGGGAGAAGGATTTCGAGGAGCGCATGTATCGTGCGCTGTTCGGCGACGAGCTCGTGAAGCTGCTCGGGGGCCAGACCCTCGCCGACCTCGACCGGCAGGGAAGACTGCTGGACTTCCTGAAATCGAAGCAGTACCAGGGTGCTCCCCTATCCACCCGGCTCGGCGGATGGCTGCAGGAAGCGCTGTCGTTCCGCGGCAAGTCGGTCGCGTGCTACCACAAGGAGTGGGATTACTTCTCCCGCGAATATGGCGTGCCATGCGTCGACTACATCGAGCCGAAGCCCGGTATTCCGCCTACCCCGGGGCACGTGCTCGAAGTGATCAACGAGATGCGAGAGCAGCACATCAAGGTGCTGTTGTCGACGAACTACTACGACCGGAACCAGGTCGTCGAGGTCGCGCAGAAGACTGGAGCGAAGGCCGTCATCGTGCCGTCCAACACCGGCGGGGCGACCGGGATCAATACCTACTTCGACCTCATGAACCTGTGGATCTCCGAGCTCGGCCGCGCGTTCGCGTCGGGCGGCGCCACAGCCAACTGACAGGGACGGTGAGATGAGCGGTCTCCAATTGATGATACCGCCGTTCGTGGCCTGTATGGTCCTGGTCGCGATGCTGTCCTATCTCGGGCTCCACGTCATCGCGCGAGAGGTCATCTTCGTGGACCTGTCACTGGCGCAGATGGCCGCGCTCGGCGGCCTGTCGGCGCTGCTGATACACGTGGAGGCCGATTCGACGTGGGCTTACGTCTTCGCCCTCTTCGCTACGGCGGTCGGGGCCTTGCTGTTCGCGCTCACCCGCACGTCGCCCCGGGAAGGCCGGCGCGTACCGCAGGAGGCGTTCATCGGGATCGTGTACGTCGTCGCCTCCGCGGCGGCCGTGCTGGTGGCCAACAAGGTGCCGGGCGGCGGCGAGGCAATCGAGAAGACCCTGACCGGCAGCATTTTGTGGGTCACGTTCAAGCCCACGATCATCAAGCTGGCCGTCGTCTACGCCGCGCTCGGCCTGTTCCACTACGCCCTGCGCCACCGCTTCCTCACCATTTCGTTTCACCCGGAGGAGGCCGAGCGCTTGGGTTGGAGGATCAAGTGGTGGGACTTCCTCTTCTACCTGTCGTTCGGCGTCGTGATCACGCTCGCCGTACCGGTCGCCGGCGTCCTGATGGTGTTCAGCTTCCTCGTCGTCCCGGCCGTGATCGCCTTCCTGTTCACTCGTGACATGAAGCGACTCGCCTACATCTCGTGGGGCTCGGGGGCGCTGGCGTCGGTCCTCGGTCTCTGGCTCTCACTCGCCGGGGATCTGCCTACCGGCCCGCTGATCGTATGCATGTACGGAATCGTGCTCATGGGAGCCATCGTGCTCCGAAAGTTGAAGCCGGCACCAGCGTGACCGGAACGGCCCGGCGTCTCCCTGGGGCGCGCGTGGTGTGGCTCCTCGGGGCCGTCCTGCAGCTGGCGCTGCCGGGCGCCGCCGCCTGGGCGGACGCCCGGCTCGACGCCGCCGGCGCCCACGCGACCGCGCACATCGAGTCCCACACCACCAAGAGCTGTGCGCGCATCCACGCACCGGATTGCGCGCTGTGCCATTTCCTCACGGCCCCGGTCCTCACGGGCCGGGTCACGCCGCTCCGTCTCGAAGTCGCCGCCCGCCGGGCGGCGCGTCCGGTCGACCCCGCGGGCAGCGCGCACCCGCTCGCCCGACCCCACCCGCAACCCCGAGCCCCACCGACGCTCTCCTAGCGACGCCGCCTGACGCGGGCGTCGCCCCAGCCGTGACATCGATCCGTCGCGCTCCCTGGTCGGGAGTGGCGCCGGCTCAGTGCAACGCACTCACGACTAAGGAGAGCACATGAACTCCAGGACATTTCTGCCGCTGGCGCTGGTGGCGTTGCTCGCGGCGGCCCTCTCGGCCCGCCCCGCCTTCGCCGCCGACGGCGACATCGGCGGCGCCGTGGCGGACAGCGCGACCGGCACGCCGCTGCCGGGCGGCGAGGTGCGCATTCTGCGGGGCGGCAACGTCATCGCGACCGCCATCACGGACGCCTTTGGCCGCTACGCAGTCCACAACCTTCCCGGCGGATCATACCGCGTGGAGGTGCGCTATCTCGGATACCGCGCGGAAACGCACGACGTATCGGTCGGCGGCACCGAAGCCGTCAGCCGGGCCGACTTCCGGCTGGCACCCATTCCGATTAATCTCGCGGCGGTCGAGGTGTCGACCACCGTTCCCCTGGCGGTCGACACGCGTACCGGAAACCAGATCTACAAGCAGAACGATTATCACGGCGCGCCCACCAACACGACGTCGCAGATCTTGCAGCAGTCGATCGCCGGCTCCGTGCGGGCGCCGACGGGCGAAGTGCACATCCGCGGCCAACACGCCGAGTACACGTACTACGTGGACGGCGTTCCGGTGCCCTCAGGCATCTCCGGAAGTCTGAACGAGCTGTTCGATCCCCAGGTCGTGAACCAGATCGATTTTCAAACGGGCGGGTGGGACGCCGAATACGGCAACAAGAACACCGCGATCGTCAACGTGAACACCCGCATCCCGAGCGGCGGCTTCCACATGGACGTGTCCGGCTTCGGGGGTTCGTTCAGGGAGGGGTTCCCCGCCCAGTCGCAGTACTCCAACGGCCAGACGCTCACGCTCAGCACCAATGCCGGGAAGTGGGGGTTGTTCGCTTCCGGCGCCCGTCAAGAGACCGACATGCGGCGCGAGCCCGTCGTGTTCGACACCGCGCGTAAGGCCGTCGAGAACTTCCACAACGACGGTTCCGATATCTTCGGATTCGCCAAGGTCCAGTACGTCCCCACCGACCGGGACGTGGTCAACCTGGAGGTGAACCGCTCGCGGACCCGATTCGCGGTTCCCTTCGACTCCGTGGAAGGGATCATCGACGACCACCAGCAGGACGTGAACGGATTCGTGAACCTCGGCTGGCGTCACCGTTCCGTCGAGGGCACGTCGGGCGGTTCGTCGGAGCTGTTCACGGGCGCGTTCTTCCGGGATGGGAGCCTCGACTACGTTCCGGGCCTCACGGACGCGGCCACCTTCCAGTTCCCCGGCGACACGAACCACTACGTCATCGCGGAGGACCGGAATTTTCACACGCTCGGCATCAAGCTTGACTACACGTTGCAGCCCCACCACGGGCTCGAATTCAAGACCGGCGTGCTCGCATCCTACACCGGTGGCCACGAGGACTTCTCGTCGATCACCAACCAGGGCAGCGCCGGGCCCGCGTCCATCTCTGATCTCAAGGGTAGTGACGTGGGGGTGTACGCCCAAACGGCGATAGCGCCGTCAGACCATTGGGAGGTCCGGACTGGCGTGCGGTTCGACAACCACAACGCTCCGTTCGCCGGGAACCGGAACCAGGTGAGCCCGCGTGTGAAACTGAGCTTCTTCCCCGATCCCGCCAACACGTTCTGGGTGTACTACGCCCGGCTGTTCCTGCCGACGAACGTCGAGGACCTCCGCGCCATCACCAGCACCGCGCAGGGAGGCGTTGCGGCCGCCCCGACCTTACCCGAACGGGACCACTTCTTCGAGCTGGGGTATGTGCACCGCTTCCCCTTTGGCGTGGTCACCAAGCTGTCCGCGTACCAGAAGCAGAGCACGCCTGGCATCGACGACGCTACCGTGCCCGGAACGGCGATCGTCACGTCGGTAAACATCGGGCAGGTCCGCATCACAGGCCTGGAGGGTGTGGTGGAAATTCGCCCCGCGGGACCCGTTTCGGGGTATGTGAATCTGGCGCTGAACCACGCTTACGGAAACCACCCGATCACGGGCGGGTTCTTCCCGACGGACTCGACGCCTGGATACTTCGACCTCGACCACGACCAGCGACTGTCGAGCGTGGCGAGCCTAGTATACTCGAGCCATGGGTTCTACCTGTCCGCCACCGGCACCTACGGGTCCGGCCTGATCAACGCCAACGATCCCGACTCCACCTACGGACGGGGTCTCTTTGATTTCAACACGCATAATCACGTGGACCCGAACTTCATTCTGAACGCGAGCGCGGGGTACACGTTTGCAACAGGCGCCATCGTGGTGCGCCCGCAGTTGTACGTCGACAACGTGTTTGACAACAAGTATCTGCTCAAGGGAGCGTTCTTCAGCGGCGCATCGGTCGGCAGGCCGCGCAGCGTGCAGTTGCGGGTCAACATCGGAGTCTGAAATCGTCACGGGATGCCGGCACGGAGGTCGGGATGAAGCATCGCACGGCGGAACGAATCGTCACATGGGCGCTCGTGGCCACGGCCGCGTGCAGCGGCGACCACGCCACCGGCCCGAGCGCGCCGACGTGCAGCTCCGCGCTGGCATCTCAGGTCACCCTGGCGATCGGCGCGTACGCGTCGATCGACCCCGCATCGGACGGGGGATGTGTCGCGTTCCCGGCGAACGCGTCCGTGGACTCGGCCGAATATCTGCTGGTGGCGCAGTCCGCCGCCGGCACGTTCGGCCGGTCGTCCCCCTTTCAGCTGCGGGCCGCGACAGTGACGGCGGCCGCGATGCCGCCGGCGCCCCGCGGCGACGCACCGTCATCGCCCCGCGCTACGGCGACACGCTTCGACGGCATGCTGCGGGCGCTGGGACGTGCGCACGCGTCCGGGGCGGCGAGCGGGCGGCGAACCGCCCCGGCCGCCGCACCGCGGGCGCTCGTCGCCTCCGCCCCTCCAGTCGTAGGAAGCCTTCGCACGTTCGCCGTGTGCGCGGCCCTCGATTGCACCAAGTTCAAGAGGGTCGGCGCGCGCGCCCGGGTCGTGGGCGCGCACGTGGCCATCTACATCGACACCCTGGCGCCGGCGGGGGGGCTCGACTCGGCGCATCTCGACACGTTGAGACAGGTGTTCGATACGCTGCTCTATCCGCTCGACACCGCCACCTTCGGCTCGGTGTCGGATCTCGACGCAAATGGCGTGGTCATCGCGCTGATGACCCCGGTCGTGAACGCCCTGGTGACGAAGACCGCATGCGGCAGCTCGGGCTTTATCGCGGGGTTCTTCTTCCCGGGGGACCTGGACCTGTCGGCCTCGCCGGACAGCTCCAATCACGGTGAGGTTTTCTACTCGATCGTCGCCGATCCGACCGCGACCCTCAGCTGTGCGCACACGAGCGGCGAGGTGGACAGCATCGCCCCCGGTACCTTCGTCCACGAACTGCAGCACATGATCAACTACGCGCAGCACGTGGTGCTGCGCGCGGGCTCGCCGGAGGATGGTTGGCTGGACGAAGGGCTGTCCAAGTACGCCGAGGAGATCGCCGGGCGAAAGTACCTGGCGCTCACGCCCCCGGACAACGGCACGTTCTCACTGTATGCGTTCAACAACGTGGACGACGCGTACAAGTACCTGGGCGCCACGGGCGCATCCCCATTGCTGATCGAGTTCGACCAGGGCACCCTGGCGGAGGTGGGCGCGAGCTGGCTGTTCACGCGGTAC
>QHUU01000083.1 GCA_003222155.1 Gemmatimonadota bacterium
CGCTCCTCGTACTGGCCGCGGAACGCCGTGCCCGCCAGCAACGCGACGTGGTCGAGCGCGAGGATGCGGGCGTCCTTGAGCGCCGGGGGGACGTCGCCCGCCGCGATGCGCTGCGCCAGGCCCTCGACGATGGCCGTCTTGCCCACGCCGGCCTTGCCGATGAGCGCGGGATTGTTCTTGCTCTGGCGCAGCAGGATGTCCACCACGCGCGCCACCTCCGCGTCGCGGCAGCGCACCGGCTCGAGGTCGCCCCGGCGGGCCAGGGCAGTCAGCTCCACCCCGACGCGCTCGAGTACGCTCCCGGAGTCGAACAGGCCCTCGAACCCCTCACCCATCGCTCACTCGCCGTGCAGGAAGTGCTGATACCAGGCGATGATGGCGTCCCCCATCACGAACGTCACCGCCGCCCCCAAGGCGAGGAATACCCCGAACGGTACCAGACGCTTCTTCCTGAGCGACAGCGGGACGAAGATCAGGCTGCCGAGCAGCGCGCCGAGGAACACGGTCAAGAGCACGCCCTTCCATCCGACGAACGAGCCCACCATCGCCATCATTTTGATGTCGCCGCCCCCCATCGCTTCTTCCTTGAACGCCCACTGGCCCACCTGCGCGACGGCGAACAGCAGTGCGAAGCCCGTCGCCGCGCCCAGCACGGCGTTGAGAAAGCCGTCGGCGCCGCCCGCGAGGGACAGGGCGAGCCCCAGCCCGAGGCCGCCCCAGGTGTATTCGTTGGGAATGAGGTAATGCCGCCCATCGGTGACGCCGATGCCGAGGAGCACCGTGCCGAACAGCGCCGCGGCGAGCGCGTGCAGCGTGATCCCGTAGAGCAGCGCCGCCGCCACCCAGATCGCGCCCACCGCCGCCTCGATGATGGGGTACTGCCGCGAGATCGGCTGGCCGCAGCGCCGGCAGCGCCCCCGCAGGAGCAACCACGAAACGACCGGGATGTTGTCACGCCACGCGATGGGCTGCTTGCAGCGCGGGCAGGTGGAGGGAGGGTTGACGAGCGACATGTCGAGGGGGAGACGCACGATGCACACGTTCAGAAAGCTCCCGAGACAGAGTCCCAGGAGCGCCGCGGCGACGAGCAGAATCGGGTCAACGGCCACGCGTCACCTCGTAGAGCAGAATGCCCGCCGCCACCGCGACGTTGAGCGACTCCGCGCCCTGCGCCAGGGGGATCGCCACGCGCTGCGCGGCGACGGCATTGAGCTGCGGGCGAATCCCGGCGCCCTCGTTTCCCACGATCACGGCGATCGGTCCGTCGTCGACCCCCGCGTCCCCCTTCCCCGCTCCCTTTTCGAGCGCCCGGTGCAGCGGCGTGCCGTCCGCCGCCGCCGCCCAGAGCGTGACCGCGTGCTTCCGCGCCCAGCCGATGAACCCGGCGTCGTCGAGCGCCACGACCGGGTGGCGGAACGTCGCCCCCATGGCAGCCCGCAAGGCCTTCGGGCTCGTGGGATCGGCGGTCCCGCGCAGTACTACCGTGCCCGCCGCGCCCAGGGCGTGGGCCGTGCGGATCAGGGTGCCCACGTTCCCGGGGTCCTGCACGCCGTCGATCACGAGCGCCACGGAACCCGGCCGCGGAGCGAACTCGGCCGCGGCCCAGCGGCGCGGCTCGATCACGGCGATGATGCCCTGGGGCGCCTCCGTGTCGGCGAGCTGCGCGAACGTGCGGACGCCGATCTCCTCGACCGGGATCGCGTGCCGCTCCAGCTCGGCCACCAACGCCACCCCGCGCGCCGTGCGCGCCAGGTCGGGAGCGACGAGCGCGCCCTGGAACGGGAGACCCGCCGCGAGCGCCTCCTCCACCAGTCGCACGCCCTCGATCAAGGCGAGCCCGCGCCGCCCGCGCGCCTTGCGGCGTTGGAGATCGCGGATCGTCGATGACAGATTACTGGCGATGGGTCTCCTCGCGTGTTTCCGGCGGCGGCCGGGCCTTCAATATGTCGAGAAGCGGCGGACGGGCGCTACGTGAAGATCGCCCTCACGATCGCGGGCTCGGATTCCGGCGGCGGCGCGGGGATCCAAGCCGACTTGAAGACCTTCCACCAGTTCGGCGTGTTCGGGACGAGCGTGATCACCGCGGTCACGGCGCAGAATACGGTGGGCGTGCTCGCCTGGGAGCCCGTGTCCGCGGCGCTCGTCACGCGCCAGCTCGACGCGCTCGCCGCGGATCTTCCCCCTGCGGCGGTGAAGTCCGGTATGCTGGGGTCCGCCGAGCTCGTCGAGACGGTCGCCGCCGCGATCGCCCGGCATCGCTTCCCGAACTACGTGCTCGACCCCGTGATGGTCGCGACGTCGGGCGACCGCCTCCTGGACGCGGATGCCGAGCAGCTCCTCGCCGGGCGTCTCGTTCCGCTCGCGGCGCTGGTCACGCCCAACCTGGACGAAGTCGCGATCCTCGTGGGCGAGGCCGTCGCCGCCCCGGACGCGATGGAGCGCGCCGGCCGCGCGCTGGTGCGGCTGGGCGCGAGGGCGGCCCTCGTGAAGGGAGGACACCTCTCGGGCGACACCGTGGTGGACGTGCTCGTCAGCGACCGAGGCGCCCGCCGGTTCACCCGGCCGCGGCTCGACACGACGTCGACGCACGGCACCGGCTGCACCCTCTCCGCGGCCGTGGCGGCGGGCCTGGCGCTCGGCCGTCCGCTCGAGCAGGCGGTCGCCGAGGCGCTCGACTTCGTGCACCGCGCCATGGCCGCCGCTCCCGGGTTGGGCGGCGGGCACGGTCACGGGCCGCTGAACCACTTCGTGCCCGCCCCGCCGCGTCCGCCCACCGAGGGGCTCTGAGTGCCTCGTCCGTTCCTCACGGCGCGCTGGTGCGATGTGCTGCTGCTCACCTTCGAAGCGCCCGATGACCTGATCCGCCGGCTGGTGCCTGCGGGTGTCGAGCCGGACCGCTGGAACGGCCGCACCCACGTGAGCCTCGTCGCCCTCGGCATGCGGCACGTGCGACTGCGGGGCTGGCCGGTGCCCGGCTTCTCCGCGCATCTGCAGGTGAACTTCCGCACCTATGTCCGATATCGCGGCGAGCCGGGGGTGTGGTTCCTCCGCGAGTTCGTGCCCAGCCGGCTGCTGGCCGCGGTGGCGTGGCTCAAGTTCGGGGAGCCCTTCGGCACGGCTCCCATTCGCGTCCGCGTCGAGGAGCAGGAGTCGAGCGTTCGTGCCTCCTATCAACTCGAACGGCCGGAGCTCGGATGGCATCTGACGATGGCGGGCTCGCGCGCCACCCACGTCCCCCCGCCCGATAGCCTGGAGCACTACCTCAAGGAGCGCGTGCTGGCGTGCCGCGTGCGCCGCGACGGCAGGCTCGGCGTGTTTCGCGTCGAGCACCCGCCCTGGACAGTACGGGAGGTGAACGCGGTGGACTACCGGTTGGACTTCGGCTTCCTGTACGGAGCGGATTGGCGCTTCCTCAACTACGCAAGCCCCGTGTCGGCGATCTTCAGCCCGGGATCCGAGGTGACGGTGTACCCGCCGGTCAGAGCCCCTTGATCACTCCCGTGATCAGCCGCTCCAGCTGGCCCGCCACCTGCGTGCCGGCCTCGAGCACCTCGACGTGCGACAACTTCTGCGCCGAAAGTCCTGCCGCGACGTTCGTAACGCTCGAGAATCCGAGGCAGCGCATCCCCCGCGCCCGGGCCGCGATCACCTCCGGCACGGTGGACATCCCCACCGCGTCGGCCCCGAGCCGCTGGAGCATGCGGATCTCCGCCGGCGTCTCGAAGGAGGGCCCGAGCAGGGCGGCGTACACGCCTTCCTCGAGCGGGATCCCCTCCGCGCGCGCCACGGCACGCGCGCTCGCCCGGAGCCCGGAATCGTAGGGATCGCTCATGTCGGGGAAGCGCTCGTCGCCTTCGACCACCGGTCCGACCAGCGGATTGCGGAACATGAGGTTGATGTGGTCGGCGATCAGCATCAGGGTGGGCGGCCGGAACGTGTGACGGATCCCGCCCGCCGCGTTGGTGACGATGAGCGTCTCCACGCCGAGTCGCGCGAAGACGCGCGTGGGCAGCGCGACGACCTCGGCGGCATGGCCTTCATACAAATGAAAGCGACCGCTCTGCACCAGGAGCGGCACGCCCGCGAGCGTGCCCGCGACGAGCTCCCCTTTGTGGCCGGGGGCGCCGGGCTCGGGAAAGCCCGGAATTGCGGATTGCGGAATGCGGGTTGCGGATTGCACCGCGTCGGCGACTGCCCCGAGCCCGGAGCCCAAGACGATCGCCACGCGCGGGCGCAAGCTGCCGAGTCGCTCGGCTACGGCGTCGGCGGCGCGCCGGATCAGGTCGGAGTCCGCGGCGCCCATTCCGCAATCCACAATGCGCAATCCGCAATCACAGCAGGATCCCCGCCAGCGTCGCCGACAGGAAATTCGCCAGCGTCCCCGCGATCATCGCCCGGAACCCGAGCCGGGCGAGGTCGTGCTTGCGGTCCGGTACCAGTGCGCCGATGCCCCCGATCTGGATCCCGACCGAGCTGATGTTCGCGAAGCCGCACAGCGCGAACGTGGCGATGGTGAACGAAACGGGGTCGAGCTGTCCGCGAAGCGGCCCCAGCTGCGCGTAGGCGATGAACTCGTTCAGCACCATGCGCGTCCCGAGCAGGCCGCCGATCGTGCCCGCGTCATGCCACGGCACTCCCATGACCCAGGCGATGGGGCTGAACATCCACCCCAGGACGGTCTGGATGTTCTCGGGGAACCAGGCGAGCGAGCCATGCACCCAGCCGAACGCGCCGTTCGCCAGGGCGACGAGCGCGATGAACGACACCAGCATGGCGATCACGTTCAGCATCAGGTGCAGTCCGTCGGTGGTACCACGCGCCGCGGCGTCGACCACGTTCACGTCGGTGCGCGGGATGTCCACCTTGATGCCCCCCAGGGTCTGCGGCGTGCCGGTCTCGGGCTCGAGGATTTTGGCCATCATGATGGTGCCCGGGGCGGTCATGATGACGGCCGTGAGCAGGTGGCGCGCCTCGATGCCGAACGCGATGTAGGCGGCCATGATGGAGCCGGATACGTGCGCCATGCCGGCGGTCATCACCGTCATGAGCTCGGATTGCGTCATCCCCGCCAGGAACGGCCGGATCGTGAGCGGCGCCTCGGTCTGCCCCATGAAGATCGACGCGGCCACGTTGAGGCTTTCCGCTCCGCTCGCCCCCATCACCTTGTTCATTACGACGGCGAAGGCCTTCACCACCAGCTGCATGACGCCCAGATAATAGAGGATCGCGAACAGCGCCGACACGAAGATGATGGCGGGAAGGACCTGGAACGCGAATATGATGCCGAGACTGGAGTGCTGCTTGCCGATCTCTCCGAACACGAACTCCGACCCCACGTACGAAAAGCTCAGGATCTTCTTCACGACCTCGCCCAACGCGGCGAACAGAGTCTGCCCGAACGGCACCCGCAGCACGAAAATCGCGAATACCAGCTGGAGCCCGAGACCCCACGCGACCACGCGCCGGCTGATCGCCCGCCGGTCGCGGGACAACGCGGCCCCGAGGCCCAGGATGAACACGAGCCCCAACACGCCTGTGAGACGCTGGCCGGCGCTGCGTGGCGCCGCTGGAGCAGGCCCCGGGGTCGACGACGTGCCCTGAGCCGGGGTCACCGGTGCAGCGGGCTGCACGCGCCCCGCCGCCTGAATCGTGTTCCAGGCGAAGCGCGGCAGCGTGAACACGACGAGGGCGCACACGAAGGCCACCGCGAAGGCCACCACGGTGCGAGGAGGGCGCAGGGCCATTTAGAGAGCCTCCAGTTCGCTCTGCACGCGGGACACCAACGCCACCTTCTCGAACTCCGGGAGAAACGCGCTCTCGCAGGCGTTGAGCACCACGCGGGCGAGGTCTTCCTGGGCGAGGCCGCCGACGGTGTGCGCGAGGAAATACTCGTCGGTGAGCGAGACGCCGTCCACGAGCCGGCCGTCGGTATTCAGTGTCACGACGGCGCCCCGGTCGAGATAGCGTTTGAACGGGTGCTCGGCGAGCGACGGGACGGTGTGGGTGTGGAGGTTCGAGGTGAGGCACATCTCGAGCGGGACGCGATGCTCGACCACGTATTCGAGCAGCGCGGCGTCCTCCCCGAGGCGCGTCCCGTGCCCGATCCGCCGGGCGCCGCACGCGTGCAGGGCCTGATGGATGGACTCGGGACCGTCTCCTTCGCCCGCGTGGCAGGTGCACGCCATCCCGTGCTGCACCGCGTACGCGAACGCCTGCGCATGGTCGCGCGCGGGGAAGCCCCGCTCGGCTCCGGCGAGGTCGAACGCCACCACGCCCGCGGTGCGGTACTCCGCCGCGGCGCGCGCCAGCTCGAGCGACTCGGCCGGCGACCGCGTACGGATCCCGCACACGATGACGCCCACCTTGGTGCCGGTCTCCGCCTCACCCCGCTTGATCCCGGCGAGCGGCGCCTCGATTGCCTGCCCCAGTGTCAGCGCGGGCCGGTGCAGCAGCGGCGAATACCGCACCTCGACGTAGCGCACCCCGTCGGCGGCGGCGTCGAGCACGAATTCGTAGGCGACGCGCTCCAGCGCCGCCGCCGTCTGCATCACCGAGAGCGTGATCTCGTATTTCGTCAGGTACTCCTCGAGATTCTTCGCGTGCTTCACCGAGAGCGCCTGCGCCAGCCCTTCGGGCGTGTCAGCCGGCAGCCGGATCCCCTGTACGCGCGCCAGCTCGAGCATGGTCCGGGGCCGGAGGCAGCCGTCCAGGTGCACGTGCAGCTCGGCCTTGGGCCAGCGCCGCAACAGCTCCTTCGAGAGGCGCGGCGCGCCCTGGCGCGCGCTGACCACCACGCGGAAGATCGCCCCGCCCTCGCCCACCGGATCACCCGCGTCCACGGGCCGGCCCACGCCATCGGTCACGTACGCCGCCCCGCGGCCCACCAGCTCGGCGAGATCGTGGTCGAGCTGCTCCACGGCGTCGCGCACGCGTGCGCCCGGCGCCACGCTCACGGGTCGCTCGTTCACGAACACGCGGATCAGGGCGACTCCTCTTGGTGAGCGACGGCGACGAGCGCCAGGGGCAGGTGCATGGTGCGCTGAAAATTGCCAAGCGCGAGTGGGTTGCGCTACCTTGCAGCGCTGTGAGCAAGCCCGCGAGTCATCGCATTCTCGTCGTGGACGACGAGCCCGACATCACGGCGCTCGTCGCCTATCACCTGGCGAAGGAGGGGTATCGGGTCACCACGGCCGCGAGCGGACGCGACGCGCTGCGCGCGGCCCGCGAGGAGCGGCCCGATCTCGTGGTGCTGGACCTGATGCTCCCGGGAGCGTCGGGGTACGACGTGCTCGCGGAGCTGCGGCGCCGCGAGGAGACGAAGGAGCTCGGCGTGATCGTGCTCACCGCCCGCAAGGACGAGTCCGATCGCATCAAGGGCCTGTCCCTCGGCGCCGACGACTACCTCCCCAAGCCGTTCTCGCCCCAGGAGCTGGTGCTGCGCGTCGCGGCGGTGCTGCGCCGGCTCGCCGCACCGGCCGTCGCCGCCGGGGGGCTGGTCACCGCCGGCCCGATCGCGGTCGACCGCCACGCCCACCGCGTCACGGTGAACGGCTCCGAGGTCGAGCTGACGGCGACCGAGTTCAAGCTGCTGACGACGCTGCTCGAGCGCGAAGGACGCGTGCAGAGCCGCGCCCAGCTGCTCGAGACGGTGTGGCAGGCCCAGCCCGACATCCAGACGCGCACGGTGGACATGCACGTGCAGCGACTGCGTCAGAAGCTCGGGAAAGCGGGCGACCACATCGAGACCGTGCGCGGCGCCGGCTATCGCTTCCGGCGCCCGGACCCGGGGCCCCGCCGCCGCGCGTGAAGCTCGCCACCCGGCTGTTCGTCACGACCAGCGTGCTGGCAGCGCTCGCCGTGGCGGGCCTGGCCGTCGCCGCCGACCGGCTGCTGCGGCGCTATCTCGAGGACGAAATCGCCCACGGGCTCGAGCGGGAGGCCCTGCTCATCGCAGCCCTGCTGCCCGCGGATTCGCTGCGCTGGCCCGACTTTGCGCGCCAGCTGGGCGCGACCGTCGCGCACCGCATCACCCTGATCGACCCCACCGGGAGGGTCCGCGGCGACACCGAGTTCGACCGCGCCTCGCTGGGCGGACTCGAGAACCACCTCATGCGCCCCGAGGTCCAGCAGGCGCTGGCGAGCGGCGAGGGACGCGGCACGCGGTTGAGCGCCTCGACCAACGAGCGCCGCATGTACGTGGCGTTGCGCGGTGGGCCGCCGGGGCTCGCGATCGTGCGCGTGTCGACGACCCTGGCGGCGGTAGACGCGCAGCTGGGCGCGGTGCAGCGCGCCCTGGCGCTCGCGGGAATCGTGGCCATGCTCGGCGCGGGGGCGCTCGCCTGGATCGGCTCGCGCGAGGTCGCCCGGCCCCTGGTGCAGCTCGGGGCCGCCGCCCGCGCCATCGCCGACGGACGGCGGCCCGAGTTCCCGGACGCGCGCGTGCCCGAGGTTGCCCAGCACGTCGTCGCCCTGCGCGCCATGCACGAGCAGCTCGACGAGCGCTTCGCCGAGCTGGTGCGCGAGCGCGAGGAGACAGCCGCGCTGATCGAAACCATGACCGATGGCGTGCTCGCGGCGGACGCGCGCGGCGCGATCGTCACGCTCAACCGCGCGGCCCGGCGGCTGCTGGGCTACGGGTCGGACGACCCCCTCCCCGCCCTGGCCGGCCTGTTCCACGAAAAGGCGGCGCGCGACCTGGTCCAATCACTGCTCGCCGGTGGCGAGGCCGAGCCGCACGAGCTCGAGCGGGGCGGACGCGCGCTGCTCGTGAACGGCCGGGCCCTGCCGAACGGCGGCGCCCTGCTCGCGATCCGCGACGTGACGGAGCTGCGGCGGTTGGAAGCCGTGCGCCGCGACTTCGTCGCCAACGTGTCCCACGAGCTCAAGACGCCCCTCACCTCCATCGCCGGGTACGCCGAGACCCTCGCCACGGAGGACGCAGGGAAGGAAACAGAGCGCTTCGCGCGCACCATTCTGAACAACGCGCACCGCATGCAGCGCCTGGTGGACGACCTGCTGGACCTGTCGCGCATCGAGTCGGGACGCTGGCAACCGGCCCCCGAGCACGCCGACGTCGCGGCGATCGCGACCGAGGCTTGGGCCGCGTTCGCCGACCGCGCCCGCGATCGCAAGGTGGAATTCGCGGTCGCGGCCAGCGCCGCCCGGAGTGTGACCGCCGATCCCGATGCGCTGCGCCAGATTTTCACGAACCTGTTCGACAACGCGCTGCGACACACGGCCGCGGGCGGGCGCATTAACGTGTCCGTGGATCGCGCCCCGGGCGGCGTGAGCGTCGCGGTGGCCGACACGGGCTCAGGGATAGCCCCCGAGCACCTGCCCCGCATCTTCGAGCGCTTCTACCGCGCCGACCCCGGCCGCTCGCGCGAGGAGGGCGGCACCGGGCTCGGCCTGGCGATCGTCAAGCACCTCGTCGAGGCGCATGGTGGGCGCGTCGAGGCCCGCAGCATCGTCGCCAAGGGCACTACCGTGAGCATATTCTTCCCGGACCGAGCTGCGGCATCGTAGGCACGCTTCCCTCGTCCCCCATCCCTCTTCCCTCTTTCCCTGTTACACGTCCGTCACCTCGGCGTCACCGGAGCTTGACCGCAGGGCGGCATCGTCCGCCTCGTGCGTATAGGACTCGTCTCCGACACGTACCTCCCCCAGGTCAACGGGGTGACGACGGTGGTGCGCCGCATCGTGGCGCTGTTGCGCGGCCAGGGCCACGAGGTGGCCGTGGTGGCGCCGCGGTATCCCGACTTCGCCGGCGCCGCCGGCGAGCGGGAGCTGCGGATCCGCTCCCTGCCCTTCCCGTTGTACCCGGACATCCGGCTGTCCTTACCCAGCTTCGGCCGCGTCGCCGAGTTCTTCGACGAGTTCCAGCCGGACCTGCTCCACGTCCACACGGAGGGCGCGCTCGGGGTCGCCGGCCGGCGCTACGCGCTGGCCCGCACGCTGCCGCTCGTCACGTCGTTTCACACGAACTTCCCGCAGTACAGCCGGCATTACGGGCTGGGCTTTCTCGAGCCAGCGGTGTGGCGCTGGCTCGAGCGCTTCCACGGCCCCGCGGCGCTGACGCTGACGCCGGGAGACGGCGTGCGCGACGAGCTGGTGCGGCGCGGCGTGGGCCACGCCGCCGTGTGGGGGCGCGGCGTCGACACGCGGCTGTTTCAGCCCGGGCGCCGCGACGCGGGCTGGCGACGCTGGCTCGCCGGGGGCGACGACACGGCGGTGGTGCTGCACGTGGGCCGCCTGGCCCGCGAGAAGAACCTCGACGTGCTGATCGAGGCCTGGTACACGGCGCGCGCAGTCCTCGGCCAGCGTGCCACCTTCGTCGCCGCCGGCGAGGGACCGGTCGCACGGGACATCGAGTCCGAGCTCCCGTTCGTGCGGATGCTGGGCTTCCTGCCGCGGCAGCATCTCGCCACGCTGTACGCCAGCGCCGACCTGTGCGTCTTCCCCTCGCACACCGAGACGTGCGGGCTGGTCGCGCTGGAAGCGATGTCCTCCGGCGTGGGGGTGATCGCGGCGGACGCAGGCGGCTTTCGGGAGAGCATCCGACACGACGTCACGGGCCTGCTCGTGCCGCCGAGCGACGTGCACGCCTACGCCGAGGCGATCATCGAGCTGGCGCTCGATCCCGCCCGCCGCTTCCTGCTGGGGACGGCCGCGCGGGAGCGGGCGCTCGCCCGCGACGTGGATCCGGAGAACGCGGAACTGCTCGCGCGGTACGCCGCCCTGATCGGGGTCATTGCACGGAGGACCGCGGCGTGATGCGCTGGCTCACCCACTTCGGCGGTGCGCGATTCACGCTCGGCGTCGGGCTCGCGTTGGTCGCCGCCGGTCAACCGCGGCTCGGTCTCGCGGCGCTCCTCGCCAACACGGGATCGCACCTGCTCGTGCAGATCCTGAAGCGCGCCGTCGCGCGGGCGCGCCCCTGCGACGCGACCGGCACACCGCTCGCCCTCGTGGATCTGCCCGATCCCCACTCCTTTCCCTCGGGCCACGCCGCGGCGGCGACTGCGGTGGCCGCGACCATCGTGCTCGCCCATCCGATGATCGCGCCGGTCGCGCTGCCGCTGGCGTGCCTGGTCGCCTACTCGCGGGTGGCGCTGCGCGTGCATCACCTGAGCGACGTGCTCGCCGGGGTTGCCCTGGGACTGGGTGGCGCCATCGGAGCGTCCCGCCTGTTGCGCTAGGCTGCCGGTCATGAACGATCTCACGCGGTTAGGTCGCCGAGCGCTGACCATCCTGCTCGTGCTCATGGTCGCAGTCCTGGTCATCCCAATGGGGACGGTTGCCTGGCAACTGCGACGCCTCCTCGCCAAGAACACGCGGCAGCCGTCGCGCCGTGTGCCGTCCGTGTTCGGTCAATCCTGCCCGGACGCCTGACCTACCGTCCCTTGGTGCCCCGGGATATCGCCTCCGCCCAGCGCATTCTCGTGGTCGACGACGAAGCCGACATCACGGCCCTCGTCGCCTACCATCTCGCCAAGGCCGGCTATCGGGTCACGACGGCCACCGGAGGCCGGGAGGCACTCGACGCCGCACGTCACGAGCGGCCCGATGCCGTCGTGCTGGATCTCATGCTGCCGGACCTGTCGGGCTACGACGTGCTCGCGGAGCTGCGGCGCCGGGAGGAGACACGCCAGATCGGCGTCCTGCTGCTGACCGCCCGCCGGGAAGAGAGGGACCGCATCCGCGGCCTGTCGCTCGGCGCCGACGACTACCTGCCCAAGCCGTTCTCGCCGCCAGAGCTCGTGTTGCGGGTCGGGGCCGTGCTGCGCCGGCTGCGGGCACCGGCCGCGGCCGTCGGCGGCCGACTCAGCGCCGGGCCGATCGTGCTCGACACGGCCGCTCACCGCTTGACACTGGACGGCGCGGAGGTCGTGCTCACCGCCACGGAATTCAAGCTGTTGCGCACCCTGCTCGAGCGAGAGGGCCGCGTGCAGAGCCGCGCCCAGCTGCTCGAGACCGTGTGGCAGGCGCAACCCGACATCCGCACGCGCACCGTGGACATGCACCTGCAACGCCTGCGCCGGAAGCTCGGCCCTGTCGGGGGCTGGATCGAGACGGTGCGGGGCGCCGGGTACCGCTTCCACCGGGCGGAACGTGAAACCCCGGGGCCGACTGCTCCCCGCGGCTGACCCGTTTCCTCAATGCGGCAGCAGCGCCGGTCCCAGCGAAACGATGATCGAGATCGTGAACAGCAGGATGATGATCCACTCCAGCATCTCCAGCCGGCGGGTGGCGGCGCGATCCGCCATCCGGCTGTAGATGCTGTCGATCGTCTGCAGCTTGCGGGTGATGCTCACGTCCCACTCCGCGAGGTGGAACCGCCGCGACGCGAAGCCGTACACGCGGGTGAGGTACTGCTCGCCGATCAGCTTCAGGGCGTTCGTCACCTGCTCGAACAGAATGGCCGCGTCGAGCTGCAGCTGCGCCAGCTCGCGCAGATCGGAGCCGTACAGGCTCGGCACCCTCAGCGCCGACCAACGCCGCTGCGACAGCAGGCCGTAGGCCCGCTCCAGCGCGTCGTCCAGCTGCTGATCGAGGTAGCGCATCTCCAAGAGCTGCGTGTTGGCGAACTCGATCACGGCGCGCACGTCCTCGCCCTCCGGATCGAACAGCAGCGTCACGTCGGTGTCGATGAACGTGGCGTCGTCGGGACCGAATGACAGCCGCGACGAGGTCGCGTCGGCGATCTCCTGCTGCGACAATCTGTGCGGCTCGGCGCGGAGGATCTGCGCGATCGTGTGGGCGTGCTGCGCCGCGAGCGTGGCGGCGTCGCACGCCGGCGTGAAGCGCTCGACCTCGAAGAGCGCGTAGTCCTCGACGAAATCGACGATCTGGGGGCGGACGGCCGCTGGTCCGAGCGTCTGTACCAGCCGCTCCACGTGGCCGCGCGAATCCGCGAGCAGCCGCTCGTTGCCCCACAGCTCGCTCGAGAGCGATGCCAGCGCCGCGAGCGGGCCTTCGATCGGGATCGCGTAGCTCAGTGACACGGCGCCGAAATCGTAGAGCAAGACCTCCACGGTCGACCCGGTGCTGAACGACCCGAGGGAGAGCGGCGGCGCGGGCAGCGACACCCGCAACGGTGCCGGCCGATACTCGAAGAACGCCGGCGCGCGGCGCTTCTGTTTGACGGTCTGCCGCTCGGTCCCCGCGAGGATGCGCCGCTCGGCGCCGTCCAGGTCGATCGCCTGCGCGATGTCGTACGCGAACAGGGGATAGCAGGTCCCCTTGACGACGGCGAGCTCCGGCAGTTCGGTGGCCACGAGGGGTGTACGCTAGGAAGGCGTACGGGAGGCGGCAAGGCGCATCGCCCTGCCCCCCGTTACGAACCTGTTACATCCCGCGCGCTCGTCCGTGACGCGCCGGGGCTTCGTTATGCACCGATGTCGCACGCACACCACAAACCATTCCCGCAGGAGGGGAGACACTCAATGCCGTCCTTCATCCGTGGAGCGCTCGGAGCGGCCGTCATGGCCGCCGCGGCGGGCGCCGCCCCGCTCGCCGCTCAACAGGCCCCTCCGCCGGCGCCCCAGGTGACCGCCGGCGCCCTGGTATACACGCAGTACGTGTATCAGTTGAAAGACTCGGTCAACCATTTCAACAACTTCGATATCACGCGCGCGTACGTGAACGTCCTCGGCCGGTTCGCAGGCGGGGTCACGACGCGGGTCACGGTCGACGTCCAACGCTTCGGCGCTATCCCCGGAACCACTCCCCAGGCGACCGACAACTCGCTTCGGCTTCGCCTCAAGTACGCCTTCGCGACGTATACGCCGCAGGGCAGCCCGCTCACGTTCAAGGGCGGGCTGATCCACACGCCCTGGCTCGACTGGGAAGAGGCGCTGTGGGATTACCGCGTGCAGGGCGCGATGGCGATGGACCGCGCCGGCTACATGTCGGCGGCGGATTACGGCGTGGGCGTGGACGGGAAGTGGATGGCCGACAAGGTCAATTTCCAGCTCACCGTCGTCAACGGGACGTTCTACTCGGGCACGTCGACGGGCCAGGGCAAGGACGCCCAGGCGCGGGCTTCGGTCCGCGTCCTCGACACCGACGATTCGAGCCGGGTGGGCGGCCTGCGAATCACGGGCTACGCCGGGTACGGCCGGGCCCTGACGGGGGACCGGAACCGCTTCATCGGGATGATTTCCTATCGGTCCAGGCAGATCACGCTCGCGGGCGAGGCCGCGATCACGCAGGACGGCCAGCTGAGCGCGCTCAACGGGCACGTCTACAGCGCGTTCGGCGTCTACAAGGTCCCGCAGTCCAAGGTCGGGGTCATCGCGCGCGTCGATGTCACGCACGCACAGGCGGGTGCCATCGACAAGCGGACGCGCTACATCGCAGGTGTCTCGTATCAGCTGTCGCCGAACTGGCGCCTGCTCGCGGACTGGGATTACTCGGACTTCCAGACCGATGTCCTGAACACACAGAACTACGCGACGCGCTCCCAGGCCCTGTTCCAAACGCAGATCAATTTCTAACTCGGACGAGGCACGCACCATGACGAAATTCTCCCTGCTCGCCCTTGCCGCCCTTGCCGCCCCTGCCGCGGCGCAGGTGAAGCTCAACGGCGCCGGCGCGACCTTCCCCAACATCATCTATCAGGACTGGATGCTGACCTACAACCAGTCGCACTCCGACGCGCAGCTCAACTATCAGTCGATCGGGTCGGGCGGCGGCATCCGCCAGTTCTCCGACGGCACGGTCGATTTCGGGGCGACCGACGCGCCGATGAAAGACTCCGCCATCGCCGCCATCAACGGCAACGTGTTGCACATCCCCACGGTCCTGGGCGGCGACGTCCCCACCTACAACCTCCCCGACGTGAAGGCGACGCTCAAGTTCACGCCCGACGTGCTCGCCGACATCTTCCTCGGGAAGCTCACCAAGTGGACCGATGCGCGCATCACGTCGGCCAACCCCGGCGTGAAGCTTCCGGACGCCGACATCGTGGTCGTGCACCGCTCCGACGGCTCGGGCACGACGTTCATCTGGACCGACTATCTGTCCAAGGTCAGCCCCGAGTGGGAGCAAAAGGTGGGGCGCGGCCCGTCCGTGAACTGGCCCGTGGGATTGGGCGGCAAGGGGAACGAGGGCGTCACCGCCACGGTGAAGCAGACTCCCGGTGCCATCGGCTACGTCGAGCTGGGCTACGCCATGGCCAACCAGCTTCCCGCCGGCAGCGTCCGCAACAAGGCGGGCAAGTTTATCGCTGCTTCGCTCGAGAGCATCACCGCCGCCGCGGCGGGCGCCATGAAGGACATGGGACCGACGACGGATTTCCGCGTGTCGATCACCAACCCGGACGGCGACGCGGCGTATCCCGTCGCGAGCTTCACGTGGTTCCTGCTGCACAGACAGTACGACGACGCCGCCAAGGCGGCCGCCCTCGTGAAGTTCGTATGGTGGGCGGAGACGCAAGGCCAGGCCCGCGCCGCGCCGCTCGGCTACGCGCCGCTGCCCAAGCAGCTCGGCCCCTGGATCGAGGTGCGCTTGAAGAGCATCACGGCCGGCGGCAAGTCGGTGTGGACGACGGCAGCCCGGTAGCGCCCGATCGCCCCGCGCTCGTCGGACGCAACGCCGTCGATCGGCTGTACCGCGCCGCGCTCACCGGCCTGGCGCTGTCGCTCCCCCTGCTGCTCGTCGCGCTCCTCGCCGAGCTGGTGGCGAGCGCGTGGCCCGCGATCACCCGGTTCGGGG
This sequence comes from Gemmatimonadota bacterium, assembly GCA_003222155.1. Classification (GTDB taxonomy): domain Bacteria; phylum Gemmatimonadota; class Gemmatimonadetes; order Gemmatimonadales; family GWC2-71-9; genus AG41. Next base: position 15,718 of record QHUU01000083.1, read on the forward strand.
TCCGCTTCCTCTGGACCTCGGTCTGGGACCCGGTCGCGGGCGTGTTCGGCGCGGCGCCCATGATCTTTGGGACCCTCGCCTCCTCGCTCCTGGCGCTGCTCTTCGCCGTGCCCCTGGCGCTCGGCGTCGCGATCTATCTGACAGAGTTCTCCCCCAAGTGGCTGCGCCAGCCGGTGGCGTTCCTGGTCGAGCTGCTGGCCGCGATCCCGAGCGTGGTGTACGGCCTGTGGGGCATCTTCGTGCTGATACCGTTCCTGCGCGGGTACGTCGTCCCGCCGCTGCGCGGCGTGCTGGGCTGGACGCCGTTCCTGCAGGGCGTGTTCTACGGCAACTCGCTGCTCGCGGGCGGCGTGATCCTCGCCATCATGATCGTGCCCTACATCGCGGCGGTGTCGCGCGAAGTGCTGCTCGCGGTGCCGTCGAGCCAGCGGGAAGCGGCGCTCGGCATGGGCGCCACGCGCTGGGAAGCGGTATGGACCGCCGTGGTTCCCTACGGCCGGGCCGGTCTCATCGGCGCGGTGATCCTGGGGCTGGGACGCGCGCTGGGCGAGACGATGGCGGTGACCATGCTGATCGGCAACCGCCACGACATCGGCCTGTCGGTGCTGCAGCCCGCCTACACCATGGCCGCCGCGGTCGCCAACGAGTTCAGCGAGGCGACCACCAATCTCTACCTGTCGGCGCTGTTCGAGGTGGGGCTCATTCTGTTCGTCGTCACGGTGGTCGTGAACGCGCTGGCGCGCCTCATGATCTGGCGCGTCGCGCGCGGCACGGCCGTGGGGAGCCGAGCCCTGTGAGCGCGCGTCGCCTGCGCCGTCGTCTCGTCAGCGGCCTGATGACGACGCTGGTGGGTGTGCTGTCGTTTGTGGCCGTACTGGCGCTCGCCGTTATCCTCGGCTACCTGGTGGTCAAAGGCGCGTCGTCCCTCGACTGGAACTTCTTCGTCAAGAACCCGGTGCCTGCCGGCCAGGCGGGCGGCGGCGTGGCGAACGCCATCGTCGGCACGGTGATCATCGTGGGAGTCGCGGCGCTGATCGGTCTGCCGATCGGCATCGGGACCGGCCTCTACCTCGCCGAGTACGGGTCGGGCCGGTTCGGCTGGATCGTGCGGTTCGTCGCGGACGTGCTGAACGGCACCCCGTCCATCGTCGTGGGCATCTTCGCCTGGACCTGGCTCGTCCGGCCGATGGGGCACTTTTCCGCGCTCGCCGGGAGCGTGGCGCTGGCCGTTCTGATGGTGCCGATGATTGCGCGCACCACGGAAGAAATGGTGCGCCTGGTGCCCCACTCGCTGCGCGAGGCCGCCCTCGCCTTGGGATATCCGCGCTGGCGCACATCGCTCCGCATCGTCGCCCGCACGGCGCTGGCGGGGATTCTTACCAGTTGTCTCGTGGGCATCGCGCGCATCGCGGGAGAGACGGCGCCGCTGCTGTTCACCGCGCTCGGAAACCTGAACTTCAGCTCCAGCATCCTGCAGCCGATGCAAACCCTGTCGCTCCAAGTCTTCACCTACGGGACCGGCCCGTTCGACGAGTGGCACCGCTTGGCCTGGGCAGCCGCGCTCGTGCTGATGGGGCTGGTGCTGCTGCTCTCTCTTACCGCCCGCTGGGCGCTACGCTCCCGCCATGGCGCCGCCCGCTGACGCCCGGCTCCAGCTCGAGGCCGTGCGGCTCACGGCCCTGTACGGCCGCCGGGCCGTGGTGAAGGACGTGTCCATCCTGTTCCCGGCACACAGCGTGACCGCGGTGATCGGCCCATCGGGCTGCGGCAAGAGCACGTTCCTGCGGTGTCTGAACCGCATGCACGAGCTGTCCGAGGGCGGCTGGGTCACCGGCACGGTGCTGCTCGACGGCGCCGACGTGTACGACGCGGGCGTGGACCCCGTCCAGCTGCGTCGCCGCATCGGCATGGTGTTCCAACGCCCGACGCCCTTCCCCACGATGACGATCTACGACAACGTCGCCGCGGGACTGCGGGTGAACGGCGGGCGCTCGCGCGGCGAGGTCGATGCGGCCGTCGAGCAGGCCCTCCGCCGCGCCGCGTTGTGGGACGAGGTGAAAGACCGGCTGAAGAAGAGCGCGCTCGACCTGTCGGGCGGCCAGCAGCAGCGCCTCTGCATCGCGCGCGCGCTCGCTCCCGAGCCGGAGGTGCTGCTGCTCGACGAGCCGACGGCCTCGCTCGATCCCGCAGGCACGCAGCGGATCGAGGAGCTGTGCCACGAGCTCAAGCACCGTTACACCATCGTGATCGTCACGCACAACCTGCAGCAGGCCGGCCGGGTCTCCGACTACACCGCCTTCTTCTACCTCGGCGATCTGGTCGAGGTCGGCCGCACCGAAGAGCTGTTCACCAAACCGGCGCAGGAGCAGACGGAAGCATACATTACCGGGAGGTTCGGATGACGGCAGCAGCGGTCGAACTCGTCCCCCACGAAGCGGCACGCACGCCGCGCCTCGTGCAGCACCCGACCCAGACCGCCACTCCGGTGATCGACGTCCGGCGCTATGCCTTCTGGTACGGCGGCACGCAGGCGCTGTTCGATCTGACGTTCACGATCCCGCGCCGTGCCGTGACCGCCTTGATCGGGCCCTCGGGGTGCGGCAAGAGCACGTTCCTGCGTTCCATCAACCGGTTGAACGAGCTCATCCCCGGCACGCGCCATACGGGCGACATCCTGCTCGAGGGGGTCTCCGTGTTCTCGCGCGGCATGGATGCGGTGGCGCTGCGGCGCGAGGTCGGTATGGTGTTCCAGCAGCCGAACCCGTTTCCCAAGAGCATCTTCGACAACGTGGCCTACGGGCCGCGCCTCAACGCCCTCGCTCCCGAGCGCGACATGCCCGAGCGCGTCGAGCGCGCGCTGCGCCAGGCGGCGCTGTGGGACGAAGTGAAAGACCGCCTCGAGGCGCCCGGGACCAGCCTGTCGGGCGGCCAGCAGCAGCGCCTCTGCATCGCGCGCGCGCTCGCCAACGAGCCCGAGGTGCTGCTGATGGACGAGCCCTGCTCGGCGCTCGATCCGGCCGCCACGCAGCGCATCGAGGAGCTGCTGGTGGAGCTGAAGCAGAGCTATTCGATCGTCATCGTGACGCACAACATGCAGCAGGCGTCCCGTGTGTCGGACTTGACGGGATTTTTCTACCTCGGTCACCTGATCGAGTTCGGCGATACCAAGCAGCTCTTCACGAGGCCCGCGGACGAGCGTACCGAGGCCTACATCACGGGACGGTTCGGATGAGTGGGCACACAGGCGCCAGCAAGCCGACCCCGGGGCCGCGCCCCGGGGCGCACCGCCACTTTCACGACGAGCTCGCCGAGCTCAAGGCCAAGCTCCTCACCATGTCGGGCGAGGCCCAGGAGGCCCTGGGTCACGCCCTCGACGCGCTGCTCAAGCGCGACGCCGAGTACGCGACGCGCGTGATCGCGGGCGATCGCGCCATCGACGCCCTCGAGCTCGAGATCGAGGAGACGGTGATCGACCTGCTGGCCACGCAGCAGCCCATGGCGCGCGACCTGCGGCTGCTCGTCGCCGCCACCAAGATCGCCAACGACCTCGAGCGCGTGGGCGACCACGCCGTGAACATCGCGCAATCGGCCGAGCGCCTGCTGGGCGCGCGCATGGTCGCCCCGGAGCCCGAGCTGCTCGAGATGGCGCGTCAGGTGCGGGCCATGCTCTCGGGGGCGCTCGATGCGTTCGTGCGCGGCGACGCCGCCCTGGGCCGCGAGATCTGCCGCCGCGACGACTCGGTCGACGCCCTGAACCGCTCGGTGTTCCGGATCCTCCTCACCCACATGATGGAAGACCCCCACATCATCGGGGCGGCGATGGACCTGTTCCTGGTCAGCCGCAACCTCGAGCGCGTCGCCGACCTGGCGACGAACATCGCGGAAGACGTCGTGTTCGTGGCGGAAGGAAAGACGATCAAGCACCACGCGGAAGAATGATCACCCGGGAGCGCCGGCGCTCCAGGTACTCCGGGTTCACGAACAGCCGGATCAGCGCCATCCCCGCCACGAACCCCCCCACGTGCGCCCAGAACGCGGTCCCGCCCTCCATGCGCGACAGCGCGCCGACCGTGCCCAGCAGCAGCTGGTAGAAGAACCAGTAGCCCAGCATCACGTACGCCGGCAGGGCCACCGTCGTCACGAAGAACCCCAGCCACACGATCGTGTGCACCCGCACCCGCGGGTACAGGAGAATGTAGGCTCCCATCACGCCGCTGATCGCCCCGGACGCGCCCACCATCGGCACCGCCGACCCCGGGTCGCTCACCATCTGCGTCGCCGCCGCGGCCACTCCGCACAAGAGATAGAACACCACGAACCGCGCGTGCCCCATCGAGTCCTCGATGTTGTTCCCGAACACCCACAGGAACCACATGTTGCCGATGATGTGGATCCAGCCCGCGTGCAGGAACATCGAGGTGGCCACCGTCCACCAGTGCGGCTGCGCCGTGACCAGACAGCGCATGCCCTGCCCCACGGGCACCGCCGTTCCCGGCGGCACGGTGCGCAACACCTCGCCGGGGATCAGGCCCAGCTCGCACACCGACCGGACCAGCTGCTGGCTGTCGACACCGGCCCCTTGAACCAACAGCCAGACCAGCGCGTTGACGACGATGAGGCCGACGGTGACGACGGGTGTCAGATCGGTCGGATTGTCGTCTTTGTACGGGATCACGGACTAAAATCTAAGGTTGTGGAGGTTTGGCAGGACGGTGGAGGTTGGGGGAGGTTGCTCCGGCACAGGCTCAACCTCCCCTGACCTCCCTAACCTTCCCGAACCTCCCCTAACCTGTCAAATTGACATCTTTTCCGGGCACGGGCTTTGCCCCTGCGACGAGCGACTACGTTGGCGCATCGACCTTAGGATGAGGAGCATTCGTCATGGCTGAGAAAATCATCGGGATCGACCTCGGTACCACCAACTCGGTGGTGGCAGTGATGGAGGGTGGGGATCCCGTCGTCATTCCCAACGCCGAAGGCGGTCGCGTCACGCCGTCCGTGGTCGCGTTCACGAAGGACGGGGAGCGGCTGGTCGGCCAGGTGGCGAAGCGGCAGGCGGTCACCAACCCCCAGAACACGATCTTCTCGATCAAGCGCTTCATGGGGCGGCGGATGGGCGAGGTGGTGGAGGAGACGAAGCGCGTTCCCTACAAGGTGATGGAGGGCCCGAACGGGCTCGCCTCGGTCGAGATCCAGGGCAAGCGCTACACGCCCCCCGAGATCTCCGCGATGATCCTGCAGAAGATGAAGCAGACGGCGGAAGATTACCTCGGCCACAAGGTCGAAAAGGCCGTGATCACGGTCCCCGCCTACTTCAACGACTCGCAGCGCCAGGCTACCAAGGATGCCGGCAAGATCGCGGGGCTCGACGTCGTCCGGATCATCAACGAGCCGACGGCGTCGGCGCTCGCGTACGGGCTCGACAAGAAGAAGGAAGAGAAAATCGCCGTCTACGACCTGGGCGGCGGCACCTACGACATTTCCGTGCTCGAGCTCGCGGAGGGCGTGTTCGAGGTGAAGTCCACCAACGGCGACACGCACCTGGGCGGCGACGACTTCGACGCGCGCATCATCGAGTGGCTGGTCGGGGAATTCAAGCGCGACCAGGGCATCGACCTCTCCAAGGATCCCATGGCGCTGCAGCGCCTCAAGGAAGCCGCCGAGAAGGCCAAGATGGAGCTGTCGACCGTGATGCAGACGGAGATCAACCTGCCGTTCATCACGGCGGACCAGTCGGGGCCGAAGCACTTGAACCTCACCCTGACCCGGGCGAAGCTCGAGCAGCTGGTCGACGATCTGGTCAAGCGGACCATTCCTCCAATGGAACAGGCCCTGAAGGATGCGGGGCTCAAGCCCACGGAGATCGACGAGGTAATCCTGGTGGGCGGCCAGACCCGCATGCCCAAGGTCCAGGAGATCGTCAAGAGCTTCTTCGGCAAGGAGCCACACAAGGGCGTGAACCCGGACGAGGTCGTGGCGATCGGCGCGGCGATCCAGGGCGGCGTGCTCGCGGGCGAGGTGAAGGACGTGCTGCTGCTCGACGTAACGCCGCTGTCGCTCGGCATCGAGACGCTGGGCGGCGTCACCACCGTGCTCATCCCCCGGAACACCACGATCCCGACCAAGAAGTCGGAGATCTTCTCGACCGCGGAGGACACACAGACGACGGTCGAGATCCACGTGCTCCAGGGCGAGCGCCAGATGGCCGTCGACAACCGGACCATCGGCAAGTTCCAGCTGACGGGGATTCCACCCGCTCCACGCGGCGTGCCGCAGATCGAGGTGACGTTCGACATCGACGCGAACGGCATCCTCCACGTCTCGGCCAAGGACAAGGCCACCGGGAAGGAGCAGAAGATCCGGATCGAGGCCTCGTCCGGGCTGGCCGACAAAGACATCGACAAGATGGTCAAGGACGCCGAGGCCCACGCCACCGAGGACAAGCGGCGCCGCGACGACATCGAGCGCCGCAACCGGCTCGACTCGCTGGTGTACGAGGTGGAGAAGAACACCAAAGAGTGGGTCGACAAGCTCGACGCCTCGCTGAAGGGCCGGCTCGACAAGGGCCTGGAGGGTGCCAAGCAGGCTCTCCGCTCCGGCAACGGCGACGAGATCTCCCGGGCACTGGAGGAGCTGCAGCAGGCGTATTCCGCCGCGGGCGCGTCGCTGTACGCGGCGCAGCGCGGGGCCGGCGCTCCGGGCGCGGGCGCGGAGCCGCCGACCGGCGGCCCGGAAGGCGCCACGGCCGAGAAGAAAGACAACGTCGTCGACGCGGACTACGAGATCGTGGACGACGACAAGAAAAAGTAACCTCTACTTACGGAAGAAACGGCGATGTCGGTACGTACGCGGGATTGGTTGAAGTTCGGGACCCTGGTGGCGATTGCGTTCGTGTTCGGGTTGGCCTTCGCCTCCACGCTCAGTCTGCCCAACCGGAGCGGGGCGACGGAGTCCATCGCCGCCGCGCAGGCCGCGGCGCCGCGGTTGCCGCCGCCCGCGCTCAAGTCGACGGCGGACCTGGGCGACGCGTTCGTCGCCGTGGCCGAGCACGTGAAACCCGCTGTCGTATTCATCCGATCGCAGCACGTCGAGCGCGCTCAGGACCAGCGGCTGCCGCCGGGGTTCGAGGACTTCTTCCCCAACCTCCGCCGGCGGCCGCAGGTCGAGCAGGGCTCCGGCTCGGGGTTCATCGTCTCGGGCGACGGCTATATCCTCACGAACAACCACGTCGTCGCCGGCGCCGACAAGGTCACCGTGAAGCTGTACGACAAGCGCGAGTTCACGGCCAAGGTCGTCGGGACGGATCCCAACACCGACGTCGCCGTCATCAAGATCGACACGCGTGGTTTGCCCACGGTGCAGTTCGGCAATTCGGACTCGACCCGCGTGGGCGAGTGGGCGCTCGCCATCGGGAACCCGCTGGGGGAGGCGTTCGCCTTCACGGTGACGGCCGGCATCGTCAGCGCCAAGGGGCGGCTCCTCGCCGGGCTGCAGCAGACGCGCTACGCCATTCAGGATTTCATCCAGACCGACGCCGCCATCAACCCCGGCAACTCGGGCGGGCCGCTCGTCAACATCCGCGGCCAGGTGATCGGCATCAACTCGGCCATCGCGAGCGAGACCGGGTTCTACGCGGGCTACGGCTTCGCCATCCCGATCAATCTGGCGCGCACCGTGATGGACCAGCTCGTCAAGACGGGACACGTCGAGCGCGCCGTGATGGGCATCGGGATCGTCGACGCGGACGAGAACGACGCGGCGGCCGTCGGGCTCAAGCAGATCACCGGCGTGGTCGTGAAGAGCTTCACCGACGACAACTCCCCGGCCAAGAAGGCCGGCATCCAGCTCGGCGACGTGATCGTGACGCTGGACGGCGAGTCCATCGACAACACACCGCAGTTGCAGCAGAAGGTCGCCTTCAAGAAGCCCGGCGACGCGGTGCAGATCACCGTGCTGCGCCAGGGCGGCGAGCGCAAGGCGCTCACCGTGCGGCTGGCACGCGCCCCGAGCGAGGCGGATACCGATGTCGCGAGCGCCGGCGCCAAGCCGAAGGGAGAGGCGTCGACCAAGGAGGAAATGCTGGGGATCTCGGTCCAGCCCCTCACCCAGGACGACGCCCAGAACCCGCGGCTCAAGCCCGTGATCGATCGCGGCGGCGGCCTGGTCATCACCGACGTGGCCCCGGACGGCCCCGCGTACGGCCGGCTGCGCCCCGCGGACGACCAGTTCGGTCCCGACATCATCGTCGCCGTGAACGGTACCCCGACTCGGACGCGGGCGGCGTTGCGCGAAGCGCTCCGCAAGGTGAAGCCCGGCGACGTGGTCACGCTCCAGGTGCTGTCGCGCACGGGGGACAGCTCCGATGGCTGGCTCGGCCAGGTCGTGAGGATCCGCGCGCGCTAGGACTCAGCGCCGGATCGCCTGGCCCGTCTCGAAGTCGAACAGGGTGAGGCGGCGCAGCCGGTAGTAGGCCTCCCAGTAGCCGCGCAGCGACTGGACGAACTGCGCCAGGGCCTGGTCCTTTTCCGTCTGGGCGATGTAGAGATTGTCCAGCGTGATGCGCCCGATCACGTAGCGGTTGTACGCCACCTCGAAGCGCTTGGCCCCGACCGTGTCGGCCTTGGCCAGCAAGGCGACGGTGCGACGGGCTTGCGCCAGCTGCAAGGCGGCGAAGTACGCGTCGTGCGCGATCTGGTCGAGCGTCGCATGGGTGGTGCTCGCCACCCGCTCACGGTCGGCTTCGGCCGCCTGCACGCCGTCTCTGCGCGCACCCCATTGCACGAGGGGCACCTGCACCGCCAGGGTGAACTGCCGCGCTTCGAGCAGGTGCTGATACGCCAGGCTCGCCTCGGCCGCCGTCGCGTTGAGGCCGAAGCTGGCCGACACCGTGGCGCCGACGCCGCTCGCCAGCTTCGCCTCGGTCACGCGCCGCCGCGCCAGGACATCCTGTAGTACCACATCGCTCACCGCCGCGCGGTTGCGCAGGGCCTCCGCCACGGCGCGCGCCGTGTCGGCCTCGAAATCCGGCAGCACGGTGCTCACCGCCACTTGCAACGCCGTGCCCGCAGGTAGGCCGAGCGACAGGCGCAGGCCATCCGTGGCGCGCTCGAAGTCGAGCCGGGCGCTCTGCAGGGTGGTGCGCGCGCGGACCAGCGCCAGCTCGCTCTGCAGCAGGTCGTTTTCGCCGATCTTCCCGACCTCCAGCCGGCCGGTGTTGAGCTTGTACAGCGTATCGTTCACCGCGGCGTTCTTCTCCGCGTTGTCGAGCGCCACCCTTGCCGCGTACACGTCGAAGAACGCCTCGCTCGTCTGCAGCGCGACGTTCTCCATGTCTTCGAGAAACTGCCGGTCGGCGAGCTCGGCGCGCGCGGCCTGCTCGCGTCGATCCCACGCGACCACGTTGGGCCGGAAGATGTCCTGCGCCAGGCCGATCGAGACCGGGGTGGACGACCAGGTCTCGAGCGATTGCTGACCCGCGACCGTGACGCGGGCCAGCGCTGAGGACACGAACAGATCACCCCCCACGACCGGCAGCTTCTGCGACAGCGTCATGTTCAGCGACGCGTCGGTCTGGTGCTGCGGCACGAACTGGGTGCGGCCGTCCGGTTGCAGGACGGGAATGATCGCCCGACTGTAGTTCGGGACGATGCCCGAGAGCGACAGCTGCGGCAGCAGGCGCGCCGTGAACGCCCGGGCGCGGTAGCGCGCCGCGTCGCGTGTCGCCGTGGCGGCGCGCGCCTGGTATCCCTGGCGCTGCGCCAGCGCGACCGCGTCCTGCAGCGTCACCGCCTGGGGCTGCTGCGCGCCGACGCGGACCGCCAAGGCAAGGGACAGGACGGCGCGACTGCAGGCACGATGGGTCATGGGGTCACTCGTAGCGAAGGCAGACGACGGGATCCGCGCGCGCGGCGCGGTAAGCCGGCACGATCCCGAACGCGATGCCGACGCTGATCGCGACGCCGAAGGCGACGACCACCGAGAGCCACGAGACGATCGTGGCGATGCCCGCGACCCGCTCGATGGCCGTGCTCAGTGCGGCGCCGACGACGATGCCGGCCACGCCACCCGCGACGCTGATCAGCACGGCCTCGCTCAGGAACTGCAGCAGGATGTCCCGCTGCGTGGCCCCCACCGCGCGACGCACGCCGATCTCGCGGATGCGCTCGAGCACGGAGGCCAGCATGATGTTCATGATCCCGATGCCGCCGACGACCAGCGAGATCGACGCGATCGCGCCGAGCACGATGTTGAAGATGGTCTTGGTGCGCTGCTCCTGCTTCAGGAGCAGCTCGGGCACCGTGATCTCGAAATCCACCACCGCGTTGTGACGGCGGGCGAGCATCCGCTGCACCACGTCCGCTACCCCGGGCACGAGCTGCGACTCGGTCACGCGCACGATGACCCGGTCGAGCTGATTGCGGTTGCTCCGCTCGCGGCGCTGCTCGTCGGATTCCGTGGTCGTATCTCGCGCGACGGCACCCGGCGCGCGTGCCGCGAGCTCGATGTCGCGCTGCGTCACCTGTGCGCGGTTGCGGAACCGCAGCAGCAGCGTGTGCACCGGCACGTAGACGTCCATGTTGGCGTCGCGGATGCCGAGTCGCTGCACCGCCTGGTCGCTCACCCGCCGCTCGTCGAGCACACCGATCACCGTCACCCAGGTGTCGCCGACCTTGAGCGGCTTGCCGATGGGGTCTTCGGTAGTGAAGAAGCGCGTGCGCACGGCATGGCCGACGATGGCCACCGGCAGGCCGCGCTCCACCTGCAGGGGCGTGAACCAGGTGCCGCGGCGCAGCCCCAGGTTCGTGAGGCGGAAGTAAGTCGTATCCACGCCCACGACCTTGCCCGAGCGGCGGCGCCCTTCGCGCGTGATGGTCGTGTTGAGGACGATCTCGCCGCTCGTCACCTCGACCGCGGGGATCACCCGCGCGATCGCCTGCGCGTCAGCGTAGGTGAGGCCGGGGGAGAATTTCTTGACCTGCTTGTCGGGCTGCTGGTCCTCGACCGGTCCTTCCTTTTGCTCCACCAGCGGCGTGATGACCACGTTGTTGGAGCCGAGCAGGCGCATCTGCTCGAGGATCTCCCGCTCGGCGCCCTTGCCGATGGCCAGCATGGCGATCACGGAGGCGACGCCGAACAGGATGCCGAGCGACGTGAGCCCGGCGCGCAGCTTGTTGTGCCGCACGGCCTCGACGGCCGTCTGGACGCTGAATCCGAGGCGCGCGCTGATCCGACCGCGGAGCCGGGCGAGCGCTTCGCGATCCCAGCGCACCGGTCAATCCTGGTTCGCCGCTGGGGTGGGAGGCGGCGTCGAGCTTCCCGCGGTCACGCTGGCGGGCTTCGCGACGTCGGCGGCGGGCAGGGGCGCGAGCTTGAGCTTCTCGTGCCCCGGGGGCACCGTCAACAGCACGCGATCGCCCTCGGCCAGGCCGCGTGCGACGACGACTTCGTCGTCGTTCATCGCTCCCGTGACGACTTCCTGCTTCGTGGCCCGCGCGCCCGAGAGACGGTACACCAGCGCCACACTGTCCTCGTTGCTCACGGCTTCCAGCGGGACGAACAGGGCATCCGGCACCTTGAGCGTCTCGATCGCGTTTCCCGTGGTCATGCCGGGCCGGAGCGTCGTGTCCGACTGGACTACCGCCACCTTCACTTCGAATACCTTGGCATCGGTGCTGGGGCGCTGCTCACCCACATTGGCGACGCTCGACACGGTCCCGCTGAACCGCTTGGACGGATCGGCGTCCAGCGTGATGACTGCCGGCTGGCCGACGGCGATCTTGCGGACGTCGATCTCGTTGACGTAGGTGACGGACTCCATGTCCGTGAAGTCGGGCAAGGTGGCGACGGCCGGATCCCACGACGACACCTGCGAGCCCGCCGTGCGCTTCTTCCCGTTCCACTCCTTGGCGTAGATCACCATGCCGGGCGTAGGGGCCTTGACCGAGCAGCCGGCCATCACGTCCTGCACCACCGTGAGCGTGTTCTTCTGTCGCGCCAGATCGGCACCGACCTCGCGCATCTTGGCGCGCGCCTGCTCGGTCTTGGTCTCGTAATCCGTCTTGGCCTGCGCCAGGGCGCGCTCCGCCTTCTCGTAGTCGATCTCCGCCTGTCGCTTGACGGTAGGCGCCTCATAGACGGCCTCTTCCTTGGCGAGCTTCTTCTCCTCGAGGCCCAGCTCCATCGTCCGGATGCTCTCGCGCGCGCCCGACAGGGTGAGCGCCGAGTCGAGCTGCGCCTGCTCGTACTGGGCTTCGGCTTTCTGGAGCGCGAGCGTGACGTCGGCGAGCTTGCTGGCGAGCGCCGAACGATCGAGCTCGGCGACCTGCTCGCCTTGCTTCACGACCGTGCCTTCCGGCACGAGCGACGCGATCTTGATCTGATAGACGCCGGCCTGCTGCAGCTGGGGAGGCGCGGTGACTTGGACGAACTTTTTCGCGCGCAGCTCACCGGCCGTCGTGACGGTAACCACGAACGGCCCACGCTTCACGCGCGCGACGACGGCGGAATTCGGGCTGGACGATTGACGGGCGAGGATCCACACACCCAGAGCGCCGATGGTGGCGACGGCGGTGACGACGAGGAACCGATGTGAACGAAGGACGCGCATCGTGCGCATGCGTCATCACCACAGGTGCACAACGTGCACAAAGGTGCCAACCTCGTACGGCGTCGCGCTACTGTTGCGCCCCCGCGACAGTCACACTCGACGCAGCATCACCACTCCGGTCACGAGCTGCCACACCACGGGAAGCACGAAGGCGGCCTGATCTGCCTTCGTGTCTTCCCGGAAGACGAGCGCCAGCACGATTGCCACCCCGCCTGCCGCCACCGCGGCGCCGCCGAGCCAGCGCGGCAGCACCTTGCCGTCCAGCAGGCCCCAGCCGAACAGCGCCGTCGCGAGCCCGAGGGCGAATCCCGCCACGCGCTGCGCATCGAGCGCGAAGGGGCGCAGCATGTCGAACACGAACACGGCCCGCGTGGCGGTCATGCCCGCGTCGGCGGTCGCGAAGCTCCGCGCCAGGGCCAACCCCGCGCCGCCCATGAACGCGACGATGATCACCCACAAGGCGTACGCGAAGGTGGCGAGCATCACACCGGCCCGGGCCGGGCTCTCCCCCGCCGTGCCGACGTGCCTTCCCACCACTCCCACCAGGCCGAGCAGTGCCAGGGGGAAGCTGAACAGGAACGCCCAATGGATCGCGGGCCACGCCCGGCTCTGGGCGATCGCGGCGAGCTGGCTCGGGCCGTCCTGGCCCGCGATGTCGGGATGGAGCGCGCCCGCCACGACCGCGAGCAGCGAGCCGGCGAGTAGGCACAGCGGGTACACGAGCCGTCGGGAGAAAGTCATGTGGCCTCGCTGTTGTGTTGCCTACCAGATCGTATGTACCGACCCCGGGCGCAAGCCCGGGGTTACGGGGAGGTCGGTCCCGGTGATCCCCGGGCTTGCGCCCGGGGTCAGTCGGGCTCGCGCCCGGGGTCAGTGAAACCCCATATTCCCAGTCGGGCGCCATTCGGGGGAGAGAATCGATGCAGCTGACGCGGATCATGCGCGAAGGGTTCATCGCCGGACTGGTCGGCGCGGGCGCCGTGGCCCTCTGGTTTCTGCTCATCGATGTCATCGCGGGCCGGCCGTTCTTCACGCCGGCCATGCTCGGCTCGGCGGTGTTCTGGGGGGTGCACGACCCCGCCCAGGTCGTGGTCGAGTACTCGCGCATCATCGGCTACACCATGATCCATGTGAGCGCGTTCATCATCGTAGGCACGATCTCGGCCCTGCTGGCGGCCGAGGTGGAGGTGGCACCGCCCACGCTGTATCTCGTGGTCGTGTTCTTCGCGATCTTCGAGTTCGGCTTCTACGTCACCGTGGCGATCCTGGCGCAGCCCCTGCTCGGCTCGCTCGCCTGGTGGAATGTGGCGATCGGCAACGCGATCGCGGCGTACGGCATGGGGTTCTACCTGTGGCGCCAGCACCCCAAGATCGCGGAGACGCTGCGGCTGCATCCGCTGGGGGAGACGGAGGAGGGCGAATAAGAACGCGGAACGCGGAACATCAGGACGACGGTCGGCCCGGCTGTTCCGCGTTCCGCGTTCCCACTTCCGCGTTCCCGTAAGCCTCCAGCGGCACCGCCCGCTCCACGTCACCGGCCTCTTCCCGCGCGCTCCACCGGAACCACACGACCGTCGCCGCCACCCACAGGTAGATCGTCCCGCCGACCCACATCACCAGCCCCCCCAGCTGCTGGTCCGCGAGCGGCCCAAGGTCCCACACGCGCGGCGCCGCCGCGTAGAACCGGTACAGCACCTCCCCGGACAGCGTGATCAGCGCCCCCGCGACGGACATCGGCAACCCCAGCACGAAGAGATACAGCAGTTGGGTGAGATAGCCGGCGCGCGGCAGCTCGGGCGATGGTGAAAGCACCGGCCACCACATCACAACCCCCGTCGCGAGGAAGACGAGATGCTGCACGATGTGCAGCG
>QHUU01000015.1 GCA_003222155.1 Gemmatimonadota bacterium
CACACCCGCAAGCCATACGTATCTCATCACCACACCATCCCCGCTTGAACGAAGTAGTACTCGGCCATGGCCAGCAACACCACACCGGCGCCCTTCTTGATCCATGCCATCCACGCGCCCGACCGCGGCAGCGCCGTGACCGTACCGGAGAACAGTCCCACTCCGACCAGCAGCGCGGTCATGCCGAGCGAGAACACGAACAGGTACACGAAGCCCAACAATCCGCTGCGCGTGGAGGCCACCCACGTCAGCACCGCCGCGAACGCGGGAGCCCCGCACGGCGCCGCCACGATCCCCGACGTGGCGCCGAGCAGGAAGACCGCCGGGTACGACCCACCGCCGAGTCCGGCGGCCCACTGCACCACGCGGGCTGGAACCACGACCGGGAACACGTCCAGCATCGCAAGCGCAAAGACGAGCAGCAGGTTCCCGATCACGAGTCGCGCCCAGGGACTCGCGCTCACGCTCCCGAACAACGACCCGCTGAGCCCGGCGACGAGCCCCAGCACGGCGTAGAACAGTGCGAGGCCCGTGACGTAGGCCAGCGTGAGTCCCGTCGTCCGGGCCCGGGATGCCCCGGGCGCGCTCGTCCCTGTAATGACACCTGCGGTGATGGGAATCATGGGATAGATGCACGGGGTGAGGCTCGTGACGACGCCGGCCCCGAACAGCGACACGACGGCGAGCAGCGGATGGTGGCTCAGCGTATCGCCCAGGCCCGTCACCATCTGCGCCGCTCACGCGAGTCCATGTGGTGCAATCTAGCGTTGCCCGAGCACGTAGGAGCGCGGCTGAAGCCGCGGCTCGGCCCTGCCCCCGAAGGGGCGTCGCACGCGGTCAGTTCCCTGACAGGGCCGAGCCGCGAGTTTACTCGCGCCCTACACGGTCCAGCCCGCGCGATACTCCGAGCGCACGTACTCCGCCGGGATCTTGGCGTTCGCGACCTCGCCCGAGTGCGGGTCGATCTCGAGCACCTGTGCCGTGCGCAGCGCGAGGTTGCCGAGCAGCACCATCTCGGTGAGCGGCCCCGCGTGGTCCGGGAAGTTCGAGCCCGCCGGGGTCCCGCCCTTGCACGCCGCGATCCACTCGGCGTACACGCTCTCCAAGCGCGGATACTTCTGCGCCGGCGGATGGGCCGTGATTTCCGCCTGACGCTTCTCGTCCAGCAGTCGGGGGTCCTCGCCGTAGATCCCGGCCACCAGCTTCCCCTCGTCCCCGATCCACAGCTGGCCGCTGGTATCGAACGGCCACAGGGCCGGCTCCGCGATCTCCTTCGGGCGCGCGGGGTAGAGGCTCCCGTCCCGCCACACGACTTTCACCTCGGGTCGTTTGCCCTTCGCAGCGAAGCTGTACGTGATGCGCGAGCACGCGGGCGCGGTCTCGCCGAACAGCTTGGTCGATTCGGGCTCGATCCGCGTGGGATAGCCCAGGTCGAG
Source organism: Gemmatimonadota bacterium (assembly GCA_003222155.1). Taxonomy (GTDB): domain Bacteria; phylum Gemmatimonadota; class Gemmatimonadetes; order Gemmatimonadales; family GWC2-71-9; genus AG41. The sequence goes on from QHUU01000015.1 coordinate 1,437, forward strand.
CGCCCAGAACGACGCATCCATCGCGTGACAGGCGATGTCGCCCAGCGCGCCGGTGCCGAAGTCCCACCAGCCGCGCCACTTGAACGGCGCGTACGCCGGATGATACGGCCGTGCGGGGGCTGGGCCGAGCCACAGATCCCAGTCGATCCAGGGCGGCGTGTAGTACTCTTCGAGCGGCCGGTCGATGGCCTGCGGCCAGATCGGCCGGTTGGTCCACAGTTCGATCTCGCGCACGGTGCCGATGGCGCCGGCCTCGACCCACTCGCGGATCTGGCGCGTGCCCTCGCCGGCATGGCCCTGGTTCCCCATCTGGGTGGCGACTTTGGCTTTGCGCGCCGTCTCGACCAGCTGACGCACTTCCCACAGGGTGCGCGCCAGCGGCTTCTGAATGCGCGTATGCTTGCCCATTTTCAGCGCCATCATCCCCGCCACGGCGTGGACGTGATCGGGGGTCGAGACGGTGACGGCGTCGATGTTCTTCGCTTCCTTCTCGAGCATCACCCGAAAGTCTTTGAAGCGTTTGGCCTTGGGGAAGGCGGCGAGCGACTGCGCCGCCTGGTGCTCGTCCACGTCGCACAGCGCGTAGATGTTCTCCGTCTTTCCCACGCCTTTCACGTCGTTCGCGCCCATCCCCCCCACGCCGATGCAGGCGATGTTGAGCTTGTCGCTTGGAGCGCGGTACCCCCGGCCCAGGACGTGGCGGGGGACGATGGTGAACGCGACGCCGGCGCCCACGTCGCCGACGAATTTCCTTCTGGAGATGCGTTTTCGAGCCATGACGAGACCCTCCTCAATCGGCCGCCACCGGCTCGCGCGCAGGCGCGGCGTCGGGGCGGAACAACGCGGCGAAGAGCACCAGGACGATCGCAGCGAACGCGGCGGGGAGCAGCCAGAAGCTCAGCCATTGCTGCCGGGTGAGGCCCGCTGCTGCCCCCAGGAAACGATTGTAGACCTGGCCGGAGACCCAGGCGCCGATGAGCATGCCGACTCCGTACGTCACCAACACCAGGAACCCCTGCGCCTGGCCGCGGACCGCAGGCGTGGACTTTTTGTCGACGTAGATCTGCCCGGTGACGAAGAAAAAGTCGTAGCACACGCCGTGGAGCAGAATCCCCAGGACGATCAGCCAAAACAGCGAAGCGGGGGCAGCGAGCGCGAACAGCGCATAGCGGAGCGCCCAGGCGCCCATCCCGACCAGCAACATGCGCTTCACGCCGAGTCGCGCAAACATCAGCGGCATCGCCAGCATGAACAGCATCTCGGACATCTGGCCGAGCGTCATCAGGGAGGATGGATTGGGCAGCGCACCGGTCACGACGTTCGTCGTCTGCAGGTCGTAGACCGCCACCTTGGCGAAGATCGGCGCGTAGGTGTAGTACACGGCCAGGGGAATGCAGATCAGGAACGAACAGATGATGAACACGTAGAACGGCGGGCTGCCGAGCTCTTTGAGCGCGTCCACCCCGATGATACTCTGCACCGAAACCCGCCGGCCTGCCGCGGGCGGGGGCGTGTGGGGCAAGCTGAAGCTGTAGAGACCGAGCAGGAGACTCGCCGTGCCGGTCGTATAGAGCGGCAACGGTGTCGTATCTGGCAGCAGACCCCCCGTGAAGCGGCTCAACACGAAGCCGATGAAGAGGCCGGCGACGATCCAGCCGATCGTGCCGAACACGCGAATCAGGGGAAACTGCCGCTCCTGGTCCTCGATGTGGTGAAACGCCAGCGAATTCGCCAACCCGAGGGTCGGCATGTAGCACAAGTTATAGAGGAGGAGCAGCAGGACGAACAGTCCCGAGGCGCCAGTGGCTCCCGGAACGAGGACCATGATCGCACCACCAACCAGGTGCAGGACGCCGAGCACTTTTTCCGTAGCAAAGAACCGATCCGCGATCAGCCCGAGGAAAAACGGCGCCACGATAGCGGCGATGGGGTTCACGGTATAGGGCAAGTACGCCAGCTTGGCCATGCCGTGCGCCGACATGTAGTTGCCGACCGTGGTGTACCATGCACCCCAGATGAAGAACTGCAGGAACATTAGTGTCGACAGCCGAGCGCGGACGCTCACGGCAACACCCGGATCTTGATGTTGCGGAACGCCACCCGGAACTCGTGCTCCTGCAGGCCGATGTACCCCTCGGCATTGCGGCCGTAGCGCGGGTGCGTGGCGAACTTGCTGGCCTTCACCTTCGCCTCCCAATCCGGGCTTCCCAGCTCGTACTCGACGACCTTGACGCCGTTGAGCCAATGCTCGACGTGGTTGCCGTTCACCACCAGACGCACCGCGTTCCACTGACCGGCGGGCTTCACGACCCCGGCCGGCGAGGGATACAGCCCGTAGTCGGAACCGGCCGCGGTCAAGCGCGACTGGCCGTCGGGATGCCCGGCGTCGTCGAGCACCTGCATCTCGGGACCGCTCCAATAGATCGCGTTGTCGTCCGGGTCTTCGCTCACCCGGTAGAAGACCCCGCTGTTGCCGCCGGGCGCCAGGTTCCACTCGAGTGTGAGCTCGAAGTTCTTGAACTTCTCGGTGGTGATGATGTCGGCAGCCGGGTGCGCGCGCGTGAGCGCGCCTTCCCTGACTCCCCACCCCGACGGCATCGTGTCCATCTTCCATCCCCGCCAGCCGATGGTGCTGTGGCCGTCGAACAAGAGGCGCCAGCCGGCGGCGCGCTCTTCCGGAGTCAAGATGTTGAGCCGTTCGGTGGCGCTTCCCGAGGCGGTTTGAGCGAGGGCCATCCGCGGCGCGGCGACGGCAGTCACCGCCAGTGTGAGACTGCTCGCGAGGGCGGTCACCAGCCTTGCGTGTGTCACGGTGTCTCCTGTAGAAACGATGTTCAACACTACCACCCGTACGCGGAACCGGAAGTTCAAGCGCACTGCGTGCGTTGCGCCGGCGCGACGCCGGCTCAGTCGGGCATGCCCGCCGTCTCTTTGAGGCGGGTCTCCACGGCGCGCCGCGCCCGCTCGCTTCGGGTGATGACGAGCACGGCGTCGTCTCCCGCCACCGTCCCGATGATCTCGGTCCACCCGGCGGCGTCGAGCGCGAGCCCGAGCGCCTGGGCGCTCCCCGCCGGCGTTTTCAGCACGAGCAAGGGACCTACGCCATCCAGCGACACGAGCGTCGTGGGCAGGAGCTGCTGCAGCTGCGGCCGGATCGCCGCGCCGGTGTCCGGCGGTGGAGCGTAGTGCGAGCCACCGTCCGGCGCCGCGACCTTGGCCAGGCCCAGGTCCCGGATGTCGCGCGACAGCGTCGCCTGCGTGACGTCGAACCCCTCGGCCTTGAGGAGCTCGCGCAGCTGCTCCTGGCTCGCGACGGTCTGCGAGCGGACGATCTTGAGGATCGCGGCGTGACGCTGCGTTTTCATGGGGCGGGAATGTAGCCGGCGACGGGGCGGCCCGCGACGACGGTGAGAAGGGCGGTAGGGGATGGTAGAGGACGGTAGAGGACGGTAGAGGGAAACACGGCGAGATCCGCCGACTTGCCGACGTCGAGAGATCCGATCTCACCGTCTAGTCCGAGCGCCCGGGCTCCCTCGATCGTGATCATCCGGAGCGCGTCCTCGCCGTCGAGACCGGCCGCCGCGGCTTCGGCCCACACGTTGACATCGCCCGCGCTCACCACGGAGTCGGTGCCAAGACCGACCGGGATGCCGGCGGCCCGGAATGCGGCCAGGGGCGCCGTGCCGTGCCCGTGGGTGCGGTTGGAGCGGGGGCAGGACACCACTGCCCCACCCGAGTCCCGGAGAATCGCGATGTCCCGTTCGTCCACTTGGACGCAGTGGATGCACAGGCACCCCGTTGCACGTCCCAAGACGCCAAGTTGCAAGAGATACTGCACCGGCGAGCAGTGGTGCGCTTGCACTGGGATGCCGCGCGCGCGCAGCGCCTCGGCGAACGAGCCCGCCCCGTCGCGCACCAGCGCCGTCTCCTCGCGCGACTCAGCCAGGTGGACGGCGAGGGGCAGCGTCTCGCGCCGCGCGAAATCGGCGACCGCCCGATAGAGCGGCTCGCTCACGGTGTACGGCGCGTGGGGCGAGACACCGAGCCGTGTGCGGGGGGAGGCGACGGGACCGAGCCGGACGACCGCGGCGCGCAGGTCGGCGAGGCTCGCCGCCCGGTCCGCCGGATCGGGGCCGAACACCTCCTGATAATAAATCCCCCGCGCGCCGAGGCGGGCCAGCGCCCGCAGGGGCGCTCCGGTGCTTCCCGTGTCCGCGACGCAGGTGACGCCCGCCGTCCAGCAATCCCGCACGCCCTGCTCGGCCGAATGATCGAACTCCTCGGACGTGGTCGCGTCCTTGAGCGCCCGGATGGTACGGATCCAGCGGGAGAACTCGCGCTCCGGATTGCGGCCGGCGAGGTGGGTGAGCTCGAGGTGGGTGTGGGTGTTGACGAGGCCCGGGACCAGAACGGCGTCGGGGAACTCGACGCGGCGTGCGCCCGGGGGAGTGGGCACCTGCGAGTGCGCGGCGACCGCGGCGATCCGGCCATCGTCCGCAACGAGAACGGCGCCGTCCGTGATGGGCGGCGCCGTGACCGGGTGCACCGAGCCCGCGCGGATGCGGAGCATCGGGGCTCGGGGCTCGGGACTCGGGACCCGGGGGTGCACCACCTAGCCCCGAGCCCCGAACCCCGAATCCCTAGGGTGATACTCCCGTGCCGAACGGCGCGTGCACCGGGCAGGCCTGCGCCGGCTCGGTGCCGGGATAGAACCAATCCCAGTGCCGCACCTCCTGAGGGCAGAACAGCGTCGCAAGATAGCCGTTCGACCAATCGACTTCGCGCGTGACGAGCGAGTCGGGGCGCACCCAGTCGGGGGGCGCCGGGCGACGGTCGTACACGTCGCGCATGAACGCCGTCCAGGCGGGCGCGACGATACGGCCGCCGCCCGCGTTGTGCTCGAGGATTCGCTGCTGGATGTCGTAGCCGACCCAGATCCCGGTCACCATCTCAGGGGTGTAGCCGATGAACCAGGCGTCGGTGTAGTCGTCGGTCGTGCCGGTCTTGCCGGCCGCGGGGAGCGTGAAGCCGCCCTTCCAGACGGCCGTGAACGCGGTCCCGCGGCGGATCACGTCCTTCATCATGTCGACCATGAGCCAGGCGTGCGACGAGTCCATCACGGTCTCGCGCCGCACGGCGGGCTGCCACAGGATGTTCCCCTGACGATCTTCGACGCGCAGGACGCCCACCGGCTCGGCGCGCGTGCCGAGCGTTGCGAACGCGGTGTAGGCGCCGATGATCTCCATCGGCCGCACCCCCTTCGCCCCGATGAAGATCGACGGGTACGGCGGCAGCGGCGTGGTGATGCCGTAGTTGCGGGCTTCGCCGATGACGGTTTGCTCGCCCAGCGTCTGGCCGAGCTTGATCGTGGCGAGGTTGCGCGAGAGGTAGAGGGCCTCACGCATCGGGATCATGCCCAGCGTGGTGTCGTCGTCGTCCTTGGGCTGCCACAGCGTCGAGTCGAGCTGGATCACCGGCGGGTTGAGCGGCGAGTCGTCGAGCATCTCGGTCACGGGGTGGCCGGCCCGGACGGCCGCGGAGTAGACGAACGGCTTGAACGTCGAGCCGGGCTGCCGGATCGCCTGGGTGGCGCGGTTGTACTTCGAGTCGTCGAAGTCGCGCCCCCCGATCATGGCGCGGATGTAGCCGGTGTTCGCCTCGAGCGACACGAGCGCGCCCTGGAGGTACGGCGTGTAGTCTCCGTGGTCCTGCCCGGACGCCTTGGACGTCTCGAGGTACTCGCGGTAGGTGATCCGCCCGGGGAACTTGCCGTTCGAGTAGACGCCGGCCTCGATGGCGTCGAGCTGGGACTGCAGCGCGCGCTCGGCCGCCTCCTGCATGTCGAGGTCCAGCGTGGTGTAGACGCGCAGCCCGCCCTCATAGAGGTCGCGCCCGAACTTCGCGTCCAGCTGCACGCGCAGCCATTCGACGAAGTACGGCGCCACGTCGCCGTAGTTGGTGCGGTTCCCCGTGAGCACGAGGGGATAGGAGCGCCACAGCTCGCACTCCTCCGGCGTGAGGAAGCCCTGATCGCGCATGAGACCCAGCACGACGTTGCGCCGGCGCACGGCGCGGTCGGGGTGGGTGCGCGGGTTGTAGAAGGCGGGCAGCTTGGGGAGCGCGGCCAGCATCGCGGCCTCGGCGACATTGAGCTGCCGCGCCGACTTGCCGAAGTAGATCAGCGCCGCGGCCTCCACCCCATGCGCCCCCGCTCCCAGGTTGATCTGGTTCAGGTAGAGCTGGAGGATCGTGTCCTTCACGAAATTGCGCTCGATCTCCACGGCGACGCGCGCTTCCTTCAGCTTGCGCGTGAGCGTCTTTTCGCGGCTGATGTCGTCGGGAAAGATGTTGCGCGCCAGCTGCATCGTGATGGTCGAGAAGCCCTGCGCGAAGCTGATGGAGAGGAGGTCGTTCTTGATGGCGCCGAGGATGCGCCAGAAGTCGATCCCGTGATGCTCGTAGAAGCGCTTGTCTTCGGTGGCGATGAACGCCTGGCGCACCGGCACGGGGATGGCGCTGAGCGGCAGCACCGTGCGCCGCTCGGCGCCGAGCTCGCTGATCAAGCGGCCGTCGGCGGCGTACACCTTGGAGGTCTGCACCTGATGGTTGGGATTCGCCACCAGGCGTGAGATGCTGGGGCAGTGTTCCCCGGCGCACACGCGGGTCCACGCGCCATATGTCAATCCCAGGCCGTAGGAGCCGGCGAGGACCGCGACCGCGATCACGCGGCGGCGGATCTTCGGATTGTGCCACCAGGCGAGCGGTCCGGGCAGAGTGGCGGGTGCGGGAATGGACGCCATCGGGTTACAACCTAGTGAGGTCGCGCGGCGCTTGCCAGCGGTTGGGGCTTCCCGTACGATTCCGCGCCATGCCGGACCTCCTTGCCGAGCTCGAGTGGCGCGGCCTCGTGCACCACGCGACGCGCGAGCTGCACGCACACCTCGCGGGCGGCCGCCGCACCGTGTATTGCGGGTTCGACCCGACCGCCCCGAGCCTCCAGCTCGGCAATCTCATGCCGGTCATGCTGCTGCGACGGTTCCAGCTCGCCGGTCACCGGCCGATCGCGCTGATGGGCGGCGGCACCGGCCTGATCGGAGACCCGAGCGGCAAGCCCGGTGAGCGCCCGTTGCTCTCGAAAGAGCAGGCGCGCGAGCATGTGCACCGCATACGCGACCAGATGGCGCGGCTCCTCGATTTCGACTCGCCGGATACGCGGGCCGTGGTGCTGGACAACGCCGAGTGGCTCGCGAAACAGAGCCTCGTGGACTTCCTGCGCGACATCGGGAAGCACTTCACGGTCAACATCATGCTGCAGAAGGAATCGGTCCAGGCGCGACTCGACAGCGGCATCTCCTACACCGAATTCAGCTACATGTTGCTGCAGGCGTACGATTTCCTCCATCTGTTCCGCACCAAGCAGTGCAGCATCCAGGTGGGCGGGAGCGATCAGTGGGGCAACATTACCGCGGGCATCGACCTGATCCGGCGCGTCGACGGCGGCGACGCGCACGGGCTCGTCGGACCGCTCGTCACGACTGCTGCGGGAGCCAAGTTCGGCAAGAGCGAAGCCGGAGCGATCTGGCTCGACCCGACACTCACGTCGCCGTACCGGTTCTACCAGTTCTGGATCAACACGGACGACCGGGACGTGGAAGGCTATCTGAAGGTCTTTACGCTGCTCCCGCAGGACGAGATCAAGGCCCTGCTCAAGTCGCATCACAAGGACCCGAGCGGGCGCGTGGCGCAGCAGAACCTGGCGCTCGAGATCACGCAGCTGGTGCACGGTAAGGACGCTTGCTCCAGCGCCGTCGCCGCGAGCGCGATCCTGTTCGAGGAATTCAGCCCGCGCGACGTCGCGCCGAGCGCATTCGACGCGCTCGCGCAAGAGATCCCCACGGTCGCGCTCGACAGCTCCGACGGACTGACCCTCGTCGATGCCGTCGTTCGGGCGGGCCTGGCGAAGTCGAAGAGCGAGGCGCGACGCGCGATCGAGCAGGGTGGGATTTACGTGAACCAGGAGCGCGTGCAGGACGTGGCGCGGATGCTCGGGCCGGCGGACTGGCTCGGGGGCGGCAACCTGCTGCTGCGCAAGGGAAAGAAGGACTACGGGCTACTGCGGCTCCGCCGCTAGGGGGCTCTCATGTTCATCGGCCACTACGCCCTCGCCCTGGCCGCCAAGCGCGCCGCACCGCGAGCCTCGCTGGGCGCGCTGTTCGCCGCCACGTCGCTCGCCGATCTGCTGTGGCCGGTGTTCCTGCTGCTCGGGTGGGAGCAGGCCCACATCGTTCCCGGGCCGAACCCGTTCCTGACGCTGTGGCTCGACTCGATCCCGATCTCGCACAGCCTCGTCACCCTGATCGGATGGGGCGCGCTGTTCGGGTTGGTGTACCGCGCGCGCACGCCGGACGACCGGGGAGGCGTCGTGATCGCGCTCCTGGTCGTGAGCCACTGGGTGCTCGACTTCGTCACCCATCGCCCCGACATGCCGCTGTACCCCGGGGGTGGGGGCTTGGGGCTCGGGCTTTGGAACTCCGTCTTGGGAACGGTCGTGACCGAGAGCGTGATGTTCGCCACGGGGTTATGGCTGTACGCTGCCGGGACCCGGGCGCGCGACCGCACGGGCAGCTACGGATTCTGGGCCCTCATCGCCGTCCTGGCCCTCTCGTACGTCGGCTCGCTGTTCGGTCCGCCACCGGCGACGCGGGTTGCACTCGCGCTCTTCGGGATGATTTTCGGGTGGTTGTTCGTGGGGTGGGTGTGGTGGGGGGATAGACACCGGGAGAGCGTTGCATGACGCCAGGACGCCACGTTCCACGAAACAGACTCTCCTGCAACGTGGCGTCGTGGCGTCGTGTAACGCTTCACTCTAGCTGGTCGAGTACGTCCAGCACCCGTTCCATCTCTTCGACGGTGTTGTAGCAATGCGGGGCCAGGCGGATGGCGCCCTCGCGCAGCGAACAGACGACGTGCGCGCGCTTGAGCGCGTGATACGCCTCGGCGGGATGCTGGGGCGCGAGGCAGACGATGGCCGAGCGGTGCGCATCGTCCGAGGGTGAGACGACGCGGATGCCGCTCT